>NZ_CP061035.1:3002500-3340000 GCF_016743815.1 Sphingomonas aliaeris
TGCCGAGATCCGGCGCGCAGCCGGCGAGCAAAGCGGCAGCGGATGCCGCAAGGGAAAACACGATAAGACGCATGGTCAGGCCTGATACTGTCTGGTATCATGGCCCCGTGATCCTATTCGTTTCGGTTGTCAATTGTAATGATACCAGCAAGTATTGCCGACCCCGCGAGCGGGGCTGACAGCGTCCGCGCAGCGCGGCGTCAGGCGTTCGTGGACGCGGCGCGCGACGCGTTTTTCGCGCGCGGATATGGCGAGACGACGATGTCCTCGATCGCTGCCAAGGTCGGCGGCTCCAAGACGACCTTGTGGTCGTACTTCCCGTCGAAAGAGGAATTGTTCGCCGCCGTCGTGGATGACATCGTCACGCAGTTCAGCCAGGCGCTGACGGTGGACCTGCCGCCGGACGGGCCGGTCGAGGCGACGTTGCGGCGGTTCGCCACCGCGATGATGGCGACGGTGCTGTCGCCGCCGGTGATCGCGCTGCACCGCGTGGTGACCGGCGAGGCGCAGCGTTTCCCGGAACTCGGCGCGACCTTCTATCAACGCGGACCGAAGCGCGGGAAGGAACGGCTTGGCGCCTATATCGCCGCCGCGATGGCCGACGGGCGGTTGCGACAAGGCGATCCGATGGTCGCGGCGCGTCAGTTCTCGTCGCTATGCCAGTCCGGCTGCTTCCACGAGATCCTGCTCGCGATCGAAGGGTTTGCCGGGGAAGACAAGATCCGCCGCGATATCGAGGCGGCGATCGATACGTTTCTGCGCGCATGGGCAACGGATCGACCGGGTGCCGGGTCGGTCAACGCTTCAGGATGATCTCCGCGATCGCCTGAGCGACGCCGTCAGCGTCGTTGCCGCCGGTCACGTGATCGGCCTTGGCGCGAACCTCTTCCGGCCCCTGCCCCATCGCGATCGAGACGGCGGCGCGCGCGAACATCGGCACGTCGTTCGCCTGATCGCCGATCGCACAGGTTGCCGATAATGGCGTATCCATCGCGTCGGCGAGCAAGGTGATCCCGTCGCCCTTGTTGCCGACCGATGCGGTCACATCGAGATAATAGGTTTGCGACTGCATGATCGTCGCCTGAGCCTCGAACGCTTTCAAACTGGAGCGGAGATCGATCAGCACCTGCGGCGCGTCGCTGACGAAGGTGATCTTGTCGACCCGATCGTAGAGCGCGGTGAAATCGGTGGTGATCACCGGCTCCTGATCCGAGGCGATCCGTTCGCTGCCGACATGCCCGCCGGACGCGGTGCTGGCATACCAGATGTCGTCGGCGAAGACCCAGATGTCCGCATCCACGCCGTCCGCCAGCGCGAGCATCCCTCCACGACGCGACGCGGCACGAATTCCTGCCGCACCACGGTGCCGTCGCGGTGGAAGATCGTGCCGCCGTTGAACGCGCCCATCGGGGCGTCGATCTCCAGCGCCTGCGCGATCGGCATCATGCCCGATCGCGGGCGGGCGCTGATGATCGTGAAGCCGACGCCCGCGTCGCGCAGGTCGTGGACAGCACGGATCGTGGCGGGAGTCAGTTGCTTTTGCTTGTCGACAAGCGTGCCGTCGACATCCGACACGACCAGCCGGATGGCCTCCGTTTCACTCATTGCGGGATTTCGACATGGCCGCCAAAGCCGTAGCGCATCGCCGAGAGCAATTTGTCGCCGAACGTGTGGTCGACGCGGCTGCGATAGCGCGCGAACAAGGCGGCGGTGAGGACGTTGGCCGGCACCTTCTCCTCCATCGCGGCGTCGATCGTCCACTGGCCCTCGCCCGAATCCGCGACGTTGCCGCTGAACGCTTCGAGCTGCATGTCCTTGGCCAGCGCGCTCGCCGACAGGTCGAGTAGCCACGACGAGATCACGCTGCCGCGGCGCCAGACCTCGGCGATATCGGTGAGGTTGAGGTCGAAGCGTTCCTCCTCGACCAGCTTGTCGGAGGATTTGCCCTTCAGGATGTCGAAGCCCTCGGCATAGGCCTGCATCAGGCCGTATTCGATGCCGTTATGGACCATCTTGACGAAGTGACCGGCGCCCGCCGGCCCGGCGTGGATATAGCCCTGTTCGGCACGGGCATCGTCGCCTTCGGGCCGGCCCGGCGTCCGCGGAATCGTGCCGAGGCCGGGGGCGAGCGCGGCGAACATCGGATCGACGTGATCGACCGCATCCTTGTCGCCGCCGATCATCATGCAATAGCCGCGCTCCAACCCCCAGACGCCACCCGACGTGCCGACGTCGATATAGCGGATGCCCTTCTCGGCGAGCGCCTTGGCGCGGCGGACATCGTCCTTGTAGAAGCTGTTGCCGCCGTCGATCACGATGTCGCCTTCGCCGCAGACCTCGGCGATCGCGGTGACGGTCTGTTCGGTGATGTCCCCGGCGGGCAGCATCGACCAGAAGATCGCGGGGGAATCGAGCTTCCCCTTCATATCCTCGATCCCCGATGCGGCGATGGCGCCATCCGCCACCAGCGCGTCGATCGCCTTCTGCTCGCGATCGAACACGACGGCCTCATGGCCGGCGCGCATCAGGCGGCGGGCGATGTTGCCGCCCATACGGCCGAGGCCGATGATACCGATCTTCATGCTTGATCTCCGATAGGCAACAGGGAATGCAGGCCGGCGTCAGACGCTCGCGGGGTGCTTCGCCGCAATCGCGCCGAGCAGGTCGTCGAACGCCGCGGAGAAGCTGGCCACGCCTTCCTCGACCAGCGTATCGGCGACGCCCTTCAGATCGAGGCCGAGCGCTTCCTGATCGGCGATCACCTTGCGAGCGTCCTCGACATTCTCCGTCAGCGTATCGCCGACCGTGCCGCGGATCCGGAACGCGTCCATCGTCTTGGGGGGCACGGTGTTGACCGTATCCTTGCCGATCAGTGTGTCGAGATACAGCGTGTCGCGGTAATCCGGGTTCTTGGTGCCGGTGGAGGCCCAGAGCAGGCGCTGGACCTGCGCGCCCTTGGCGGCGAGCGCCTGCCAGCGGTCGGACGCGATGAAGTCCTGATACCAGGCATAAGCGAGCTTGGCATTGGCGATGGCGACCTTGCCCTTCAACGCCTTGGCCGCATCGCCGCCGACACCGGCGTCGATCTTGTCGTCGATCTTCGAATCGATCCGGCTGACGAAGAAGCTGGCGACGCTGGCGATCCGGTCGATCGGTTCGCCGCGCGCGGCGCGCTTTTCCAGGCCCTCGACATAGGCCAAAGCGACCGACTGATACGCCTCGACCGAGAAGAGCAACGTCACGTTGACGTTGATCCCGGCATCGATCGTCGCGGCGATGGCGGGGACGCCGGCGGGCGTGCCGGGGATCTTGATCATCAGGTTCGGGCGATCGACCGCCGCCCACAGCTTCTGCGCCTCGGCGATCGTCGCGTCGGTGTCGTTCGCGAGATAGGGCGAGACTTCGAGGCTGACATAGCCGTCCTTGCTGTCCAGCCGGTCATAAACGGGGCGCAGGATGTCGGCCGCGGCCTGGATGTCGAGGATCGCGAGATGTTCGTAGCGATCGATCGTCGCCGCACCCGGGTTCGCCTTGTCGTATGCCGCAAGTTCCTCGTCATAGGCGTCGCCGTGGCCCATCGCCTTTTCGAAGATGGACGGGTTGGACGTGACGCCGGTCAGGCCATCTTCGTCGACCAGCTTCTGAAGTCCGCCCTCGGCAAGGAACTTCTTGTCCACGAAATCGAGCCAGACGGCTTGCCCGCGCGCGGCGAGATCGTTGAGCAGACCCATTATTTCGTCTCCATCACGGATTTGGCGGCGTCCACGACCTTGGCCAGCGTGAAGCCGAATTTGTCCTGCAGCTTGGCGATCGGGGCGGAGGCTCCGAACGTCGCCATGCTGATCGCCTTGCCTTCGAAACCGATATAGCGGTCCCAGCCGATCTCGCTGCCCATCTCGATCGAGACGCGCGCCTTGATCGCCTTGGGCAGGACGCTTTCCTTATAGTCATCGGACTGAAGCTCGTAGCGGAACCAGCTGGGCATCGAGACGACGCGCGCCGCAATCCCTTCGCTCCTCAACTGCTCGTAAGCGCCGATCGCCAGCGAGACTTCGGAGCCGGTCGCGATCAGGATGACCTGCGGATCCTCGCTGTCGGCAAGAACATAGGCGCCCTTTTCCAGCCCGTCGGCACTGGCGTATTTGGTGCGGTCGATCGTCGGCAGCGCCTGACGCGACAGGACGAGCGCGGTCGGATGCGAGGCATCCTTGACGATGGCCTTCCACGCGGCGGCGGTTTCATTGGCGTCGCCCGGACGGATCGTGTCCATGCCCGGCGTCGCGCGCAGCATCACCAGTTGTTCGATCGGCTGGTGCGTCGGGCCGTCTTCGCCGACGCCGATCGAGTCGTGCGTGAACACCCAGACCGCGCCGATTTCCATCAGGGCCGACAGGCGGACGGGCGGACGCATGTAATCGAGGAACACGAAGAAGGTGGAGCCATAGCCGCGCAGGTGCGACAGAGTCATGCCGTTGACGACCGCGCCCATGCCGTGTTCGCGCACGCCGAAGTGGAAGTTCGCGCCGCCGTAATTGCCCGGTTCGAACGACGGTGCGCCCTTGATATCGGTCTTGGTGGAGGGCGCGAGATCGGCCGATCCGCCGAGCAGCCACGGCACTTTCGGCACGATGGCGTTCAACACCTTGCCGGAGGCATCGCGGCTGGCGATGCCCTTCGCATCGGGTTCGAACACGGGAATGTCGGCGTCCCAGCCATCCGGCAGGCTGTCGGACAGCATCGCGTCCAGTTCCTTCGCCAAATCGGGATAGGCGGTGCGATAGGAGTCGCGCGCCTTGTCCCAGGCCTCGCGCGCGGGGCGGCCGCGATCGGCGATCGCGCCGTTGAAATGCTCGATCACGCCTTCGGGAACGTAGAACGACTTGTCCTCGGGCCAGCCATATGCGCGCTTGGTCTCGCGGATGACCTCTTCGCCCATCGCATCGCTATGCGCCTTGGACGTGCCGGCGATCGGGCTGCCGTAGCCGATCACCGAATGGACGATGATCAACGTCGGCTTGTCGTCGGTGGCGCGGAATGCGGCGAACGCGTCGCTTAGCGCGGCGCAATCGTTCGCGTCGTCGACATGGATGACGTTCCAGCCATAGCCTTCGAAGCGCTTGCCCACATCCTCGTCGAACGTCAGGCTGGTCTTGCCCTCGATCGTGATGTGGTTGCTGTCGTAGATCCAGCACAGGTTGGACAGGCGCAGATGCCCGGCAAGGCTCGCCGCTTCCTGGCTGACGCCTTCCATGATGTCGCCGTCACCAGCGAGCGCATAGACGTCATAGTCGAACAGTTGGTGATCCGGCTTGTTGTAGCGCGCGGCCAGCCAACGCTCCGCGATCGCCATGCCGACCGAGTTGCCGCAACCCTGACCCAGCGGACCGGTGGTCGTCTCGACCCCCGTCGTGTGGCGATATTCGGGATGACCCGGCGTCTTCGACCCGATCTGGCGGAAATTCTCGATGTCTTCCAGGCTGACCGCCTCGTGGCCCGATTTCTGGCCCTTGGCATCGATTTCCTCGACCTTGGCGAGGTGCAGCAGGCTGTACAGCAGCATCGAGGCATGGCCGACCGATAGGACGAAACGGTCGCGATTGGGCCAGTCGGGCGTCGCCGGGTCGTAGCGCAGGAATTGCGACCACAAGGTGTAGCCGACCGGCGCCATCGACATGGGCGTGCCGGGATGGCCGGAATTCGCCTTCTGCACCGCATCCATCGACAGCGTGCGGATCGTATCGATCGTCAGCCGCGACAGCGAACCGTCTTCCATCAGATCATTCGAGGTGCCGGCGGTGGCGGTATCGCTCATGGGTCGTCGATCCTTCTTGACGCTGCCCCAACGCGATGGGGCGTTCGAGGTTGCGGCTTCTGCGGTCTTATCTCGCGCGGTCAACCCGCCGCACGAGTCCGTCATGCGCGATATAGGCCGTATCGATCTCTTCGAGAAACAGGCCGTGACCAAGAATGCCGGGGATTGCAGACAGTTGCGCCGCGATTGCGGCCGGATCGGGCAGGTCTGGAAATTTGCAGTCGATGACGAGATTGTCCTGATCGGTGCGATACGCGCCGACTCCCGATGCCTGCCGAAGCGTCGGAGTCGCACCGATCCGGCAGAGGAGATCCGCGACGAACGTGCGGGCGAGCGGCAACACCTCGACCGGAACCGGAACAGCGCCGAGCGATGCGACGGACTTCGACCCGTCGCAGATCGCGATCATCCGCCCGGCGGAGGCGGCGACGATCTTTTCGCGCAGCATCGCCCCGCCCGCGCCCTTGATCGCGCGGCACGATCCGTCGATCTCGTCCACGCCGTCGATCGCGAGGTCGATACGGTCGATATCGTCGAACGGCAGGACAATGATGCCTGCCGCCCGCGCGGCGCGTTCGGTGGCGTCGGAGGTCGCGACGGCGGTGACGGACAATCCGTCCCGTATCCGGCGCGCGAGATGGTCGATCAGGAAAGCGGCGGTCGATCCGGTGCCGAGACCGACAAGCATGCCGGGCTGGATCTCCGCGGCGGCAGTGGTCGCGGCGAGGCGCTTGTCGTCATCCTGCATCGTCATGCCGCCTGCATTTCCGGAGTGCGTTCCATTATCGCGACGAACAGGGCGGAGGCCATATGCGTTTCGAGCCAGCGCTTTAGACGCGGGATGTCCTGCGCGTCGAACCAGTTGCGATCGACCGCCGCGAATTGCCGCACGAACGGCATGACGGCCATGTCGGTCAGCCCGCGCGCCTCCCCGCCGAGATTGGCCCGGCCGGCCAGTCGATAGTCGAGCGTGCGGAGCCATTCCAGCCCCGCCGCGCGGTGCTGGATCGGATCGCCGTCATGCCTATCGGGATATTTGTACCGGTCGAGGTGATGCTTGAATGCGCCGTCATTGGCCGCGATGACCGCCGCATCCTCGCGCGCCAGCCAGTCTTCCGGATCGGCTTGGGCGAGCGCGTGGCGCATGATGTCGAGGCTTTCGTCGATCACCCGGCCATTCGGCAGGACAAGCACCGGCACCGTACCCTTGGGCGACGCGGCAAGCATCGCGGGCGGCTTGTCGCGCAGCTTCACCTCGACGCGGTCAACTGCGAGCCCGCTGATCCGCACCGCCAGACGGGCGCGCATCGCATAGGGGCAGCGGCGGAAGCTGTAGAGGATCGGCATCGTCACCCGACCCATATAGGCGTGCGCGCCGGTCGATCCACTCTTGCCCTCGTCCGACCCGCGCCGCAAAGCCGTGCGATGCAGACCAACGCCGTCCTGGGCTTCGATTTCGGTACCACCAACAGCGTCGCGGCGCTGTCGAATGCGGGTGCGCCGCCCGAAATGGTCGCGTTCGATACCCCGAACGGCAAGGATTCGGTGTTTCGGTCGGCTTTGTGCTTCTGGCAGGACGAGGATGTCCGCGGCGGGCTGGCGGTCGAGGCCGGGCCGTGGGCGATCGCGGAATATCTGGACTATCCCGATGCCAGCCGCTTCGTGCAGTCGTTCAAGTCGGTCGCGGCGAGCGCGGTGTTCGAGCATGCGACGATCTTCGAACGGCGGTTCCGGTTCGAGGAACTCGGCCGGTTGTTCCTGGAAAAGCTGGCGGCGCGGGCGGAAGGGAAACTGGGCGATGCACAGTCGCGTATCGTCGTCGGGCGACCGGTGGAGTATGCCGGCGCGCGCCCGGACGAGGCGCTGGCGCGGACCCGCTACGATGCGATGTTCGCGCATCTGGGGGCCGAGATCCACTATGTCTACGAACCGGTCGGCGCGGCCTACAGCTTCGCCGCGCGGCTGACCGAACCGGCGACGGTGCTGGTGGCGGATTTCGGCGGCGGGACGAGCGATTTCTCCGTCGTGCGCGTCGCCGAGCCGGGCGCGGCGCGGCGTTGCGTGCCGCTGGGGCATGCGGGGATCGGGATCGCCGGAGACCGGTTCGATTACCGGATCGTCGACCGGCTGGTGCTGCCGATGCTGGGCAAGGGCGGCGATTACCGGTCGTTCGACAAGATACTGGAGATACCGCGCGGCTATTTCAGCGACTTTGCCGATTGGTCGAAACTGGCGTTGATGCGCAACCGCAAGACGCTGGCCGAACTGGATCGGTTGAAGAAGAGCGCGGTCGACCAGGCGGCGATCGGCCGGATGATCGCGGTGATCGAGCAGGAACTGGGCTATCCGCTGTACGATGCGGTCGGGCAGTTGAAGCGCGCCTTGTCCGCCGACACGCAGGCGCATTTCCATTTCGAGGGCGCCGGGCTGGCGATCGAGGCGGACGTGACACGCGCCGATTTCGAGACGTGGATCGCGGACGATATTGCGCGGATCGAACAGACGGTGGACCGTGCGCTTGCCGCCAGCGGGACGGGTGCGGAGGGGATCGACCGAGTGTTCCTGACGGGCGGTACGTCGCTTACCCCGGCGGTTCGGGCGATGTTCGTGCGGCGTTTCGGCGAGGATGCGATCGCGAGCGGCAACGAACTTACGTCGATCGCGCATGGGCTGGCGTTGATCGGGCAGGAGGACGATCTGGCGGCCTGGTCGGTTTGAGGGGGGGTCCGGTCCGTTACATACCCCGATCCGTTCGTTTCGAGCGAAGTCGAGAAACAGTACCCCAGGTACGCGGGCCGGTTTCTCCACTTCGCTCGAAATGAACGGGGGATGGATGACGAACCGGGGGGGTGGATGCGCTGCGCCCGCCCCCCCGCCCCCCGTTCGTCCTGAGCAACTGTGTTCACCCGGTGCGATATTCGGTATTGTTTTTGACCATCGCGTTGAGGGTTACGAGCAGTTTTCGCATTGTGGCGACGATGGCAAGCTTGAAGGGTTTGCCGGCCTCTCGCAGGCGGTTGGTGGTAGCGGCGAGTTGCCCCTTGCCCGAGCGCGCGATGCTGAGCGCGGCCAGATAGAGACAACGCCTGATGCTGGGCCTGCCGCCCGAGCATCGCCCCGGCCGGCTGGTCTTGCCGCTTTGGCGATCGAAGGGGGCGAGGCCAGCAAGCGCTGCGACCTGTCGACTGGAGAGGCGTCCGAGTTCTGGCATGCGTGCCAGCAGGCATGCGGCAACGACCGGCCCGACGCCGGGTGCTGTGCGGAGCAGGGCTTCGCGAGCGGCCAGATCGGGCGAGGCGGCGATGACGCTGGCAATGGCTTTTTCGATGCGCAGAACCAGGGCCTTGAGCCGTGCGACCTGCGCGACGACGAGGCGGCGCATGGCGGGATCGGCGATGCTCTCCAACTGATTGCCGAACTGGACCGCCTGGGCGACGGCAAGATCGCGCATGCGGACATGCTCGGCCAGCCTCACGGCCTCGGGATCATGGACATAGGGCGTCAGTTCGGGATGCAGTGCTGCCAGACACCGCGCGATGACGGCCGCATCGAGTGGGTCGGTTTTCGCGAGTTGTCGCTCGGCACGGGCGAAACTGCGCACGCGTGCCGGATCGAGGAGATAGGCTGTAACGTCCATCCGATCGAGCAGGATGGCGAGCTTGCGCTCGTAACCGCCCGATGCCTCGAAGCCGATCCGCAGGCACGCCGTACCGGCAAGCCGGACAAGCTTGCGGCCGAGTGCGGCAATGCCGGTCTTGGTATTGGGTACCCGCCAGAGCATTCCTGCCGGATGAGCGTGGATAACGAGTTCGTCCTTGGCAACATCGATGCCGACAAAGAGGTCGGAGTGTGACATGATCCGGTCTCCCAAGCTTGTCATGCGGGGTCCGTAAGCACGGCCCCAGGCAACTGTCCGGGGTTTGGGAAGACGGATGTGGCCCTGCTCAGGAACGGTCTTTGTCGACCGGCTTGTCGAACGGCCTCACATCCGCCGCCTGAGCCGGGTGGCCACCCGGCTCAGGCACCTTGCCGATTACACCATTCCAGACAGACAAGCTTGTCGAAGGGCGGGCCACCGGTACCGGGGTCCGTATCCCGGGCAGGTGCTTCGACAAGCTCAGCACGAACGGGGGATGGTGATCCGGTGTCGATGCGCCGACTTCTCGACTTTGCTCGAAACGAACGGGGGTTGTTGAGGCCGGTTTCTCGACTTCGCCCGAAACGAACGGGGGGGGATGGTGATCCCGTGTGGAGGCGCCGAAGCTCCCTACCCCTTCGCCCACTCCGTCAGCAGCGTGAAGGCGATTGCGTAGGGCGGGGGGGCGATGAAGGCGCCCTTTTCGCCTGCCAGGATCGCGCGGACCTCGTCCCGGGCGACCCAGATCGCGTCTTCCAGTTCGGTGACGTCCAGCGTGATCGCGTCGTCCGCGGCGGTCGCGACGCAGGCCATCATCAGTTGCGAGGGGAAGGGCCAGGGCTGGCTGGCGACGTAGCGGACGCCGCTGACCTTCACGCCCGCTTCCTCGTGGATCTCGCGCGCGACGGCTTCCTCGATCGATTCGCCGGGCTCCAGGAACCCGGCGAGTGCGGAATAGCGGCCCGGTGGCCAGCCCTTGCCGCGGCCGAGCAAGGCGCGGCCGTCATGTTCGGCGATCATGATGACGACGGGATCGACGCGCGGGAAATGCTCGGCCGCGCAAGTCGGGCATTTGCGGCCCCAGCCGGCGCGGAAGATCGCGGTCGCGGTGCCGCAATTGGCGCAGAAGCCGTGCCGCGCGTGCCAGTCGATCAGGCTGCGTGCCGCGGCATAGGTCGCCGCTTCGCCGGGGGCGAGGCTGTGCAATGCGGCCATCAGCGCCGGGCTGCGCATCGCGGGGGCGTTGGACACGCGCGTGCCGGGGACGAACGCGGCGAAGTGCGGTCGCCCCTCGCCCAAGCCCAGCAGCAGCAGTTCGGCGTCGTCCGGCGCATCGGCGAGGCTCGTCCAGCCGAGGCGTCCGTCGTCGGTCACCTCGGGCTGGAGATTATCCAGCTTCAGCAACCGCGCGCGCCAGTCGCCCATCGCCGCGGCGAGGCCATCGGCATCGTGGCGCAGGTTGTCGGCGCGGTCGAGCAACCCGCCGGTAAAGCCCGGCGGGATCATCGCAGAGACGGAACCCAACGTCATTGCGCGCGGTAACGTTTCGCGTCGGCGAGGAAGGCAGGCAGCACTTCGGTGCGGATCGGATAAGTCTCGCCTGGGAAGTAATTGACCATCACCGTGCCGCGCGCATGCCGGCCGGGATCGACGAAGGCGACCGTTCCGGCGGCACCGCCCCAGCCGTACGTTCCCTTGCCCGCGCCGCCCGGATAATCCTCCAGATAGACCGAACCGCCCGCGCCGAAGCCCATCTTGGGCCCGCCGGTATTGCCGCCGGTGCTGGCGACGGTGCCGGCGAAGGTCACGCCGACAGGCAGCAGGTTGGACATGCCGAGCTTCGCCGTTTCCGCCTTCATGATGCGTACGCCGTCCAGTTCGCCATAGTTTTGCAGCATGTGCAGGAAGCGGTCGTAATCGCGTGCCGACATTACGAGCCCCGCGCCGCCATAGGGGAAGCTTGGCGGCTTAAGCCAGACGGAGGTCGCGGCGGCATCCAGCGGCAAGCGCGCCTTGGCATCGATCTTCGACGTGTCGAGCGTGGGGTTCATCTGCGCCATCGCCGCGCGGGTGAAGATGTAGTTGGTCGAGAAACGCGGAACCTCGCTCTGCGGTACGGTCCAGAAGCTGGACGCCATCTTGAGCGGGTCGAAGATGCGTTTCTGCACGAAGCCGTCGAACGACATGCCGCTGGCGACCTCGATCACGCGGCCCATGACGTCCAGCCCGATCGAATAGCTCCAGCGCGAACCGGGTTCGTACATCAGCGGCACGCTGGCGACGCGGTTGGCGAATTCCTCCAGCGTGGCGGGGCGCAGCTTGCGCGATTGCGCCTCCAGGTCGTTGTTCACCTGTGCCGGATCGATGCCGAGCCGCCGGTATTCGGCGAGCAACGGCCCCTTCGTCACGATGCTGTAGCCGAGGCCCGCGCTGTGCGTCAGCAGCATGCGGATCGTGACGGGGCGCACGGCGGGGTGGCTAGCGAGGCTGTCCGGACCGTTCAGGACGGTGATGTTCTTGAACGCGGGAATGAACTTGCTGACCGGATCGTCCAGCTTGATCTTGCCGTCTTCGACCAGGATCATCGCGGCCATGCCGGTGATCGGCTTGGTCATCGAATAGACGCGCCACAGGGAGTCCGGGCCGGCCTTCTGTGCGGTCGCGCCGTCCGCGATCTTGCCCGCGCTGACGAACATGGTGGGACCGTCGCCAAGGCCGAACGCGCCGACGATGCCGGGCATTTTGTTGTCGCGGACATAGCCGTCGAGCACCGCCTGCGTCGCGGGTAGCGCGGAGGGGACGGCGGCAAGGGCGGGCGCGGTTGCGGGCTGGGCGGGCGTTGGCGCGGCGGTCTGGGGCGCGGGCGCCTGGCGTTGCGCCATGCCGGCCCCGGCGAGCAGCAGCGCCAATGTCGTGGCCGATGCGATGTGCTTGATGTTCCTCACTGAACTCTCCTGATCTCTGCCGCCGCCTTGGCGAATACCGTGGGCAGCCCCGCCGACTCGATGTCGGCTATCGGCCACCATTCCCCGATGTTTGCACCGATCGCCGAATGCCCCTCCACATCGCCGACCGCAAGCGACAGTTCGAGACCGAAGTGCGTGAAGACATGGGCCACGGTGCGATCGAGCGTGCGCCACGCGATGTCGAGCGGTGCATCGGCCAGTCCCGGCGGAGTGTCGGCCCACGGACCGGTCGGCAAGGACCGCATGCCGCCGAGCAAGCCTTTGGGCGGGCGGCGAACGAGCAGCACGCTACCGCCTCGCTCGGCCCAGAAGATGGTGCCGTAGCGCTGCGGCTTGGCCAGTTTGGCGGGTTTGACCGGATATTGCTCCGGCGCGCCCGATGCGAAACCGTCGCAGCGATCGTGCAGCGGGCAGGCGAGGCATTTCGGGGCGCGGAACGTGCAGATGCCCGACCCCAGATCCATCATCGCCTGTGCGAAGTCGCCAGATCGCGCGTCCGGGGTGATCGCGTCCGCGGCGGCACGGATCGCGGTCCGCGCAGCGGGAAGCGGTGTGGCAATGGCGTAGAGCCGTGCCACGACGCGTTCGACATTGGCATCGACCACGACGGCGCGCTGGCCGAACGCGATGCTGGCGATCGCGGCGGCGGTATAGTCCCCGATGCCGGGCAAGGCGCGCAACTGCGCCTCGGTCGCCGGAAATCGCCCGTCATGCTTTGCGACGACTACCTTCGCACAGGCGATCAGGTTGCGTGCGCGAGCGTAATAGCCAAGCCCGGCCCAGGCGGTCATCACCTCCGCCTCGTCCGCCACCGCGAGCGCGGCGAAATCGGGCCAGAGGGTGGTGAACAGGTCGAATTTCGGCCGTACCGCCGCGACCGTCGTCTGCTGGAGCATGATCTCCGACAGCCATACGCGGTACGGATCGGGCGCCGGGTTGCCGGGCGGAGCGCGCCACGGCAGCGTGCGGGCATGCGCGTCGTACCAGTGGAGCAGCGGCCCGGCGATGTCCCGTGCTGGCGGGGGCGAAATGGATCGGGGCTTTGCGGGCACGCCGCCGCTATGGCATGGGGGGCGGGATGAGCAAGCGCGTCGTCCCGACATCCAAAGCACCGGTCCCGAAACCGGAGCCGCAACGCGGCGGCCGCGCGCGAAGCGTGGCCGAACTGCTGCCCGATGTCGGTCGTGCCGCGTTTCGCCAATTCGGCTTCGTCCAGAGCGCGGTCGTCAGCCGCTGGGCGGAGATCGTCGGGCCAAGGTATGCAGGCGTGTCGGCCCCCGAATCGATCCGATTCCCGCAAGGGAAACGATCCGAGGGCACGCTGAACCTCGTCGTGCGCGGCGCGCACGGCACGATGATGCAGCATATCGCGCCGGAGATCATCGAACGGGTCAACCGCTTCTTCGGATATGAAGCGATCTGCAAGGTACAGATGCGGCAGGGCGACGTGCCCGCGCCACGCCCGCGCGCCGCGCCGCCGTCGCTGAAACCCGTCCCGCTCGATCTCGGCGCGAGCCTGAGGACGATCGCCGATCCCGAATTGAAGGCCGTGCTGGAGGCGCTGGCCGCCGGTGTCGCCGCCACGCGCGGCGCACCCATCATTGGAACCCCCGAAGAATGAAACGATCCATTTTCGCCGCCGTGCTGGTCCCCGTTCTGGCCTCCGCTGTCGTCAGCGCCGCGCCGGCCCCGCGCGACTGGACGAAGACGGTCACACGTACCGCGGACGGCGCCTATGTCGTCGGCAACCCCGCCGCGCGCGTGAAACTGACCGAATATCTGAGCTATAGCTGCTCGCACTGCGCCGAATATTCGGAACAGGCCACGCCGACGCTGCGCGACAAATTCATTCGGTCCGGGTCGACCCGGGTCGAGATGCGGCATGCGACGCGCGACGACCTGGATCTCGCCGCGACGGTGATCGCGCGGTGCACCGGCCCGGTGGGCTTCGCATCGACGACGGAGGATATCTTCGCCAAACAGGATGCGTGGCTGTCGCGCGGCATGTCGTTCCGACAGACCAACGGGTCGCGGATCGGCCTGTACCCGACCAACGCCAAGCTGCGTGCGCTGGCCGACGGATCGGGCCTGACGGATATCGGCCGCGCCCACGGGCTGAGCGACGGTGCGATCACCGCGTGCTTCAACGATACGAAGAGCCTGATGCAATTGGCGGTGATGAGCGACGGATCGTGGAAAGCGATTTCCGCCGCGTCGCCCCCGGCATGGCGGGCACGCCGACCTTTGCGGTCAACGGCAAGTTCCATCCCTCGCTCAACTGGGTGGGGCTCGAAAAAGTGCTCCGCGCGGCCGGCGCGAAATGAAATCCTCCAGGAGTGTGAAGTCGATGAAGTTCCGTATCCTTACCGCCGCCCTGCCCCTGATCGCCCTCGCCGCCTGCGGTGATGCCGGCGGTCCGGGCAATTCGACCACCGCCGCCGCATCGGTCGCGGCAGCCCCCGCCCCCGCCGGGCAGGACTGGACGCAGACCGTCGCGCAAACCGACCAGGGCGGGTTCGTCATGGGCAATCCTAACGCACCGCTGAAGCTGGTCGAATACGGATCGCGTCTGTGCCCGACCTGCGGCGCATTCGCCGCTGCGGGGATGAAGCCGCTGACCGATACGTATGTGAAGAGCGGCAAGGTGAGCTACGAATTCCGCGAATATCTGGTCCACGGCGCGCCCGATTTCGCCCCCGCCCTGCTCGGCCGCTGCGTCGGCACCGCCGCCTTCTTCCCCGTGCTGGAGGCGATGATGACGGCGCAATCGACCATCCTGCCCAAGATGGAGGATGCGCAGGCATTCCAGGCGACGTTGCAGGGCAAGCCGCCCGAAGTGTTCGCCACCGCCTGGGCCGAGAAGCTCGGCTATATCGATTTCGTCAAGCAGCGCGGCCTGCCCGAAGCCAAGGCGCGCGCGTGCCTGAGCGACAAGGCGGAGATCGACAAGATGGTGAAGTTCATGGACGTCGGCACGCAGAAGGGCGTCAGCGGCACGCCGAGCTTCTTCCTGAACGACGAACCGTTGCAGGGTGCCGTCAGTTGGGAACAGGTCGAGCAGCGCCTGAAGGCCGCCGGGGCCTGATCCCCGGCTGATCCGGGGGAGCCGCCAGTCCGTGCAGATCAAGCGGCTCCGTCTGTCGGGCTTCAAGAGTTTCGTCGACGCAGCGGACCTGCGCATCGAACCGGGCCTGACGGGGATCGTCGGGCCCAACGGATGCGGCAAATCCAATCTGCTGGAGGCGCTGCGCTGGACGATGGGTGAGACGTCCGCGCGTTCGTTGCGCGGCGCGGGGATGGAAGACGTGATCTTCGCGGGCACCGCCACCCGCCCCGCGCGCGAATTCGCCGAAGTCTCGATGCTGATCGAGCGCGCGCCCGCGGACGACGGGTCGGTCGAGGAAACCGAAATCGTCCGGCGGATCGAACGCGGTGCAGGTTCTGCCTACCGGATCGACGGGCGCGACGTGCGGGCGAAGGACGTCGCCCTGCTGTTCGCGGATGCCGCGACCGGCGCGCATTCCCCCGCTTTGGTCAGTCAGGGACGGATTAGCGCGGTCATCGCCGCCAAGCCGGCCGAACGCCGCGCGATGCTGGAGGAAGCGGCCGGGATTGCGGGGCTGCATGTCCGGCGCAAGGATGCCGAGCAGAAATTGCGCGCGACCGAAGCCAATCTGCTGCGGCTCGACGAGGTTATCGCCGATCAGGACGCGCGTGCCGCCGCGCTGAAACGGCAGGCGCGCCAGGCCGAACGCTATCGTGCGCTGTCGGACCAGATCCGCATCGCAGAGGCGCGGATGATCTTCGCGCGCTGGCGGGATGCGGCGGCGGCGGCCGACCTGGCCAAGGCGGAAGCGGCAGAAGCCGAGCGGCGCGTGGCGGAAGCGGCGGAACGGCAGCGCGCCGCCGCCGCCTATCAGCAACAGGCGACCGATCGCCTTGCCTCCGCGCGTGCAACCGCGCTGGCCGCGCGGGACGCGGCGAGCGATGCGGGGCATCGACTGGCCGCGCTGCGGACCGAACTGGCCGGGGCCGAGCGCCGGCTGCACGAACTGGCGGAGAGCGCGAAACGCCTTGCCGATGACCGCGACCGCGAAGGCGCGCTGGCGCACGATGCTGCGGAAGCACTCGCTCGGTTGGCGGAGGACGCCAAGGCGCTGGATGCGCGGATCGCGGCGGCGGCGGCACGGATGCCGGGGATGGACGCGGCGCTGGCCGAGGCGGAACGCGCCGGTCGCGACGCCGACGTCGCGCTGGCACAGGCGCTGGCCGAGCAGGCGAGCGAAGCGGCGGAGGCGCGGGTGGCCGACGCCGCACTGGCCGCTGCCCGCGTGCGGATCGAGCGGGCCGAGCGCGATCTGACGCGCGTTACTGCGGAAGCCAACGCGATCGGGACGGCCGAACCGCTGGAAGCGGAACGCGCGAGGGCGGCGGAGGTCCGCGAACGGGCGCTGACCGATGCCGCGGAGGCGCGGACCGCTCTGGCCGAGGCCGAAGCAGAGGAACGGACGGCGCGAGGAAATCGCGACGCGGCGCAATCCGCCCGGTCCGCCGCGCATGCCGAACTGGCTGCGTTGAACAGCGAGGCGGCGGCGCTGGCCAAGGCGACGCAGGTGTCCGGACGCGGGCGCGTTCTGGACGCTTTGCACCCCGAACCGGGCTATGAGCGCGCGCTGGCGGCGGCGCTGGGCGATGATCTGGAGGCGGGGCTGGATCCTGCGGCGGAGCGGTTCTGGGGTGGCGCCGATCCGTCGTCCGGCGACCCCGTGCCGCCGCCGGGCACCGAGCGGTTGGCCGATCATGTCGCCGCGCCGCCCGCGCTTGGACGGCGTCTGGCGCAGGTGCTGGTGGCAGAGGCGGACGAGGGCCAGCCGCTCGCGGTCGGCCAGCGGCTGGTGACCAAGGCCGGGCTGTTGCGGCGCTGGGACGGGTATGTCGCGAAATCGGGTGGCGCGGCGGCGGCGGAGCGGCTCGTCCGCCTTAATCGCCTGCGCACCCTGGAGGCGGCGCGACCGGCCGCCGCCGCCGCGGTGGAGACCGCCGACGCCGCACTGGCCGGGATCGACCGAACGATCGCGGAGGCGCGGACCGGCGCGTTCGAGGCGCGCACCGCGCTGCAACAGGCAGAGAACCGTGCCCGCGACGCGACCCGCGCCGAAGATCGCGCCGGTGCGGCACTGGAACGGATCGCGACGCAGCGCGCGGACATCGACACGCGGCGAGATCGCGTCGTCGGGGACCTGCGAGAGGCTGAGGCCGATGCGGAGATCGCCGCCGCGGCACGCGCTGCTTTGCCCGATGGCAGCGCGACGCGGGACCGTGTCGCGCGCCTGACCGCCGAGGCCGAAGCGCGCCGCGCTGCCGTCGCCATCGCGCGCGCCGATCGCGCCACGCTGGACCGCGCGCTGGCGCAGGATCGCGATCGGCTGGCGAGCGGGACCGGCGAGGCCAAGGGCTGGCGCGCGCGGGCGGGTGAAGCCGCACGACGGATCGCGGACATGGACAAGCGCGCGGCGGACCTCGCTCGCGAGACCGCGACGCTGGCGGACACGCCCGCCGCGATCGCTGGCGAGATCGCGACGCTGGATACCGCGCATCAGGCGGCGCGTGCCGAAGCGGAAGCGGCGCAGGGCGCAGAGCGTGAGGCCGAGCGCGTTCTCCGCGAAACCGAGGGCGTTGCCCGGCTGGCGGCGGAAGCGCTGTCGGAAGCGCGCGAGATCCGCGCCGGCGCGGTCGCCCGGACGGAGAATCAGGAATTGCGCCGCATCGAAATGGGGCGGCTGTCCGGCGAACGGTTCGAGTGCCCCGCCCCCGTCCTGCCGGAACGCGTCGGGTTCGATGCGCAGAGCGTGCGCAGCCCACAGGACGAATCCGCGGCGCACGAACGCCTGTCGGTCGATCGCGAACGGATCGGCCCGGTCAATCTGGTCGCGGAAAGCGAATTGGCGGAATTGCTGGGCGCGAGCAGCGGCAATGCCGCCGAGCGCGAGGAACTGGGGCTTGCGGTGAACCGGCTGCGCGGATCGATCGGTACGCTCAATCGTGAGGGGCGGCAGCGGTTGCTGGCGGCGTTCGAGGCGGTCAACGACCATTTCCGGCGGCTGTTCACGACGCTGTTCAACGGCGGCCAGGCGCATCTGGAGCTGATCGATTCGGACGATCCGCTGGAAGCGGGGCTGGAGATCATGGCGCAACCGCCGGGCAAGCGGCTGCAATCGCTTACCCTGTTGTCGGGCGGGGAACAGGCGCTGACCGCGGTCGCACTGATCTTCGGCCTGTTCCTGACCAACCCCGCGCCGATCTGCGTGCTGGACGAGGTCGATGCGCCGCTGGACGATGCGAATATCGAACGGTTCTGCGGATTGCTGGACGCGATGACGCGCGAGACGAAGACACGCTATCTGATCGTCACGCACAATGCGGTGACGATGAGCCGCATGCATCGGCTGTTCGGCGTCACGATGATCGAACAGGGGGTCAGCCGGCTCGTCTCGGTCGATCTGGGCGGCGCGGAGAGCTTGCTGGCGGCGGAGTGATGCGGGGCTATAAGCATCGGCAATGAGCGCGATTTTCGGCATCATCAGGTTTGACGGCAGGGAAGCCGACGCCAGGATCGTGGCGCGCATGGCGGCGACGATGCGGCACCGGACGCCGGACGGTACCGACATCGCTCCGCTCGGCCCCGTCTGTATCGGCTATGGCAAGATGCGCGTTCACCGCGAGGACATGTTCGATGCACAGCCGCTGAGCGACGATCGTGGCGACGTGACTTTGGTCGTGGAGGGCCGTCTCGACAATCGCGAGGATCTGGCGGAGGCGCTGGAGATCGCGCCGGCGATGCTCCGCGACATGCCGGACAGCGCGCTCGTCCTTGCCGCCTATCGACGCTGGGGCGAGGAATGTGCCGGTCATCTGCTTGGCGATTTCGCTTTCGCGGTGTGGGACCGGCGCGCACGCCGACTGGTGCTGGCGCGCGACCATATGGGCCAGCGTCACCTTTTCTTCCATCGCGGCGCGGATTTCCTGGCTTTCGCTTCCGAGATCAAGGCCTTGTGGGCCATCCCCGAGGTGCCGCGCGAGATGGACGACGATGCCGTTCTGCGGCGCATGCTGGTGATCCGCGATGCGGATGCGGCGCCGACGCTGTTCAAGGAGATCGATGGTCTGGCCGGTGGCGAGCGGATGACCGTCGCTCTGGACGGGCAGGTGAATCGGACCCGCTACTGGGTGCCCGAGGCGTTGTCGGACCATGTCGGGCGTGACGAGGCATATTACGTATCCGCCTATCGCCGCGTGCTTAGCGAAGCGGTCGCGTGCCGGGTCCGGCGGCTCGACCGGCGTCCGGCGCTGCACATGAGCGGCGGCTTCGACAGCAGCGCGATCGCCGGTCTCGCGGGGCCAGTACTGACGGAACATGGGCGCACGATCCTGGGCATCGCATCGGTCATGCCGGAGGCGCGGCGCGGGGAATTCAAGCACGATGCCCGAACGATGGTGGAACATTGCGCACGCCATATGCCGCATCTGGACGTCCGGTTCCTGACGCGCGAGGGGATCGAGCCGTTCGGCGGGCTGGATCAGGCGATCCCGCTGCTGGATGGGCCGCCATCCACGATCCATTACGTCTATCAGGAGGCGGCACGCATCGCGGCGGCCGAGGGTGTCCGGCTGCTGATGGACGGACACGGCGGCGACTATACGCTGAACCCGCGGGACCCCGGCGCGCTTGCCCGTCTGCTTCAACGCGGCGACCTTCGCGCTTATGTGCGGGAGCTTCGCGCGGAGCGGAGGCGGTACGGAACGACGCTGCCCCGCGCGATCGTCTCGCATGTCCGGCTCGCGGTCCAACCTGTGGTTCAGCGGATCAAGGCGTTGACGGGGCGGCGAACCAGGCGGCTTCGGCTGGACCGGTTCGTGCGCGCCGATGCGCTTGACGACGCGATCGACCGGAACGTCCTTGTGGAGGGCGATATCGGCATGGACGCCGGGCTGGCGGTCGAAAGACAGAAACTGCTCGCCAATACCATCGCGCGGGTGAGCGCACGGATCCCCGATTCGGCGATCAATATGGCGGCGTGGGTCGAGGGGCTCGCGATGACCCGGCCGTTCCACGACAAAAGGGTTGTCGAACTGGCGCTGGCGGTTCCGGAAGCGCTGTATTTCAAGGATGGGCGGAACCGCTATCTTGCGAGAACGGCACTGGCCGACGTCTATCCCCCGAATTCCAGGACCGGGGCTTCCACAACGACCTGCGCGTGCCCGAAATCGCGGAGGCGAGTTCCGCCGCCGCGTCCCAGCTTGTCGCGCGCGCAAGGAACCTGCCGGACGAGATGGTCGATCGCGACGCCATCGCCGAAGCGCTTCGATCGGACCGGGATTGGGGAGAGAAAAAGAGTGCGGCACTGATCGTGCTGATGATTGCCGATTATCGGCGGTGGTTCAGCGGCCGCAATTCGGCGTGATGTCGCGGATGTGGTTCGAAACCCCGTCTCAGCTGCCGATATCGTCGGTGGTTTCTTCGCCCAGGCCGACCGACATTGGTCCCTTCGAGTGCTTGACGATCGATGCCGTGATGACGGCGGGTGTCACCCATATCCTACGAGGGACGGCCTCTACGGCCTGCGTGTCCATGTCGGTCATTTACGATCTTCCAACCAGCGATATTCTGCGAAGGCCAGATGCGCACGGAATGCTTAAGGGCGGGTAACCAAACGAGTTTTTAGCGGGTGGGAGGGCGCCCGATGGCTCAGCCCCACCGACATAAAGTCGTGATGAGCGCCGGAAAAAACCAAGGAATCGAACATCATCGGTCGACTCTTCACAAATAAGAACATATAGCGAACCGATGGCGCAACTCGACGTTCAGCAGAAACTGGAGATTTTGGCGGACGCCGCGAAATATGACGCGTCATGTTCGTCATCGGGCACGTCGAAACGAAATTCCCGTGACGGCAAGGGCGTGGGATCGACGGATGGCGGGATGGGCATCTGTCACGCTTATGCGCCCGACGGCCGATGTATCTCGCTGTTGAAGATTCTGCTGACCAACAGCTGCATTTTCGACTGTCACTATTGCATCAACCGGAAATCGAGCAATGTCCGGCGCGCGCGCTTCACGGCCGAGGAGGTCGTGCGGCTGACCCTATCCTTCTACAAGCGCAATTATATCGAGGGCCTGTTCCTATCGTCCGGCATCATCCGTTCGTCCAACTATACGATGGAGCAGATCGTCGAGGTCGCGCGAAGCCTGCGCGAGGATCACCATTTTCGCGGGTACATCCATCTGAAGACCATTCCCGACGCCGATCCCGAACTGGTGCATCAGGCGGGGCTGTATGCCGACCGCGTGTCGATCAACGTCGAACTGCCGACCGCATCCGGACTGAAGCGGCTTGCGCCCGAAAAGTCGGATGTCCGGATTGCGAGCGCGATGGGCGAGATGAAGACCGCGATCGTCGATACCGCGGACGCCAGCAAGCGCTACAAATCCGCGCCCAAGTTCGCACCCGCGGGCCAGTCGACCCAGATGATCGTCGGCGCCGATGCCGCGACGGACGGCGATATCGTGCGCAAGGCGTCGACGCTGTACGACCGGTTCGGGATGCGGCGCGTCTATTATTCCGCGTTTTCGCCGATCCCCGATGCCAGCGCGATCCTGCCGTTGCAGCGCCCGCCGCTGATGCGCGAACATCGATTGTACCAGTCGGACTGGCTGATCCGCTTCTACGATTATTCGACCGCCGATGTCGTCGCGGCGGCGGACGATGCGACCGGCATGCTCCCTCTCGATATCGATCCGAAGCTCGCCTGGGCGCTGAAGTTCCGCGGATCGTTCCCGGTCGATGTGAACCGCGCACCGCGCGAGATGCTGTTGCGCGTGCCGGGGCTTGGCGTGAAGGCGGTCGACAACATTTTGACGGCGCGTCGCTGGCGCAAGCTGCATCTGGCGGATGTCGCCCGTCTTACCGCGTCGATCACCAAGGTTCGCCCGTTCCTGATCGCGGAGGACTGGCGTCCCGTAGCGCTCAGCGACCGGGCCGACCTGACCAGCGTCGTCATGGCGAAACCCAAGCCGAAGCAGATGGAACTGTTCGGGTGAAGACCGTCCGTCTCGCGGAGCCGGACGATTTTGACGGCTGGCGCGATGCGGCACGCGCGCTGGCGGTGGACGACGTACCGCCGGGCGACGTGATCTGGCAGGTCGGCGACGCGGCCGAAGACCTGTTCGCAGGTTCCGGGCAGACGCTTCCCGCCCCGCCCGCCGATCGCCTTTCCGTTCCCCGCGCCTTTGTGACCCTCGCGCGCAAGGCCGTCCTGCATCGCACGCCGGAACGCTTTTCGTTGCTCTACACGGCGCTCACCCGGCTTCGCACGCAACCTCGCCTGATGGACGACGCCGCCGATCCACTCGTCCGTCGGCTGGAGGGTCTGGCGCAGGAGGTGCGGCGCGATATCCACAAGATGCGCGCGTTCGTCCGGTTCCGGGAAGTGGATGAGGAGGGCACGCCCCGTTTCGTCGCATGGTTCGAGCCCGATCACCATATCGTCCGCGCCAATGCAGCGTTCTTCATCGATCGATCTCGCATCGATGCACTGGTCGATCCTGACGCCGGATCTGTCGATCCACTGGGATGGTGCGCGGCTGGAACAGGGGCCGGGTGCGGTCAAGAGCGACGCCCCCGGCGGCGATCCGATCGAGGATGTGTGGAAGACCTATTACGCCTCCATCTTCAATCCAGCCCGGCTGAAAGTCGGCGCGATGTTGAAGGAGATGCCGCGTAAATATTGGAAAAACATGCCGGAAACGGCGTTGGTATCCGAACTGATCGCAGGCGCGCGCGCGCGGGAGAGCGGAATGATCGACGTCGCACGATCGCAGGTCGGCGGAAATATCGAGGCGGCCTTGGCGGCGCTTCGCGACGAGGCGGCCGGCTGCACGCGCTGCCCGCTGTATCAGGATGCGACGCAGACGGTGTTCGGCGAAGGCCCCGTCGATGCCCGCATGATGTTCGTCGGCGAGCAGCCGGGCGATCAGGAGGATCTTGCCGGACGCCCGTTCGTCGGCCCCGCGGGACAGGTGTTCGACCGCGCGATCGCCGAGGCCGGAATCGATCGGGCGCGGGTCTACGTCACCAATGCGGTCAAGCATTTCAAGTTCGAACAGCGCGGTAAAAGACGCATCCATTCGAAGCCCGGCGCGGGGGAGATCACCGCGTGCCGCTGGTGGATCGATCAGGAACGCGCGCTGATCAAGCCGCAGGTCACCGTGGCACTCGGCGCGACCGCGGCGCGGAGCCTGCTTGGGCGGGTCGTGACGATCGGCAAGGAGCGTGGGCGAGCGCTGGAACTGCCCGATGGCGGCGGGGAAGCGTGGATCACCGTGCACCCCAGCTTTTTGCTGCGGTTACCGGACGAGGTTGCAAAAGCGGAGGAATATGCGCGGTTCGTGGAGGATTTGCGCACCGCCGCCGCGCGTGTTCCCGCCTGATCGGAACGCCTTTCACCGCTCGGGCGGCTGGTCCCCTTCTCCGCCGAAATCGCGCGTCACTTCCCAGTGGTGATCTTCCTCCACCACGGACGAGACCTTCCGCCCCGCCGCATCAGTGCCGGGGCGATAGCGAAACCGCTTTTCGATCAGCGCGCAGGTCACGGCGTCGATCTCGGCAGTGCCGCTCGACCGCGTAACGCGACAGTCCTGCGCGCGGCCCTTCGGCGTCACGGTGTAGCGCACCCATACCGTTCCACCGATACCGGCCCGCGCCGCCGCCTTGGGATAGTCTCGGTCGTAGATGCGGCCGGATATCTGTTCGGCGAACGTCCCTTGTCCACGGCTGCCCTGCCCGTTTCCGAAGCCGCCGCTCCCCGTGCCTTCGCCTTGTCCGCCGCCGCCCGTGCCGGGGCCCTCCACCGGCGCGGCGCCGGACGCGGCCTGAGCGCCGATACCGGCGACCGGTGCGGCAAGGATCGGCGGCGGAATCGGCGGCGGTGCGACGGGCGGCGCGACGATTTCGCTCGGTTTGGCCTCGCGATTTGCGGGGGCGGCGGCGCCGGTCTTGCGGGGATCGCGAGCCGCTTTCCTTTTGGCCGGTGCGGAGGGCGGCGGAGGTTCCGGCGGCGCCAGGTCGAAGATCGTGAGCGGATCGCTGACCTGCCGGATGAGATCGGGCGCGAACCCCACGACCAGCGCATAACCGATGACGACGTGCAGGGTCGCCACCGCCACACCGGCGAGAAGACGGTCCCGCGGGTCGCGGCCCGCGCCGTAGGATGCATCAGGCTGGCCCACGGATCAGCCCCTATCGGGACGCGCATGAACGCGCGCTGGCAATTGGGGCTTCCCTTCGCGGCGCGCATCGCGCATCGCACGGCCCCATGATCGAGCACATCCTGGGCATCCTTGCCGGCTTCACCATCTGGGTCATCTCCAGCGGAGGGTATCTCGGGATCGCGATCCTGATGGCGATCGAATCCGCCTGTATCCCGCTGCCATCCGAAATCATCATGCCGTTTGCCGGCTATCTCGTCTCGACCGGTCACTTCGATCTGTATCTGGCCGCGACGGCGGGGGCGCTGGGTTGCAACCTGGGGTCGATCCCGGCCTATGAGCTCGGCAAGCGTGGCGGTCGCCCGATGATCGAACGCTGGGGCCGCTACGTGCTGATCGGCCCGGGCGAACTCGACATGGCAGACCGTTTCTTCGCGCGGTTCGGAAATTCGGCGATCCTGATCGGCCGGTTGCTGCCGGTGATCCGGTCGTTCATCGCCTTCCCCGCCGGGGTGGCGAAGATGAAGCTGCTGCCGTTCCACATTTATACGTTCGTCGGGTCTTGGCCGTGGTGCTTCGGCCTCGCCTGGGTGGGCATGAAGCTGGGCGACAAATGGAACAGCGATCCGCGCGTGAAAGCGGCCTTCCACAGCGCCGACGCGATCATCGCCGTCGTGCTGGTCGCAGCCGTGGGTTTCTACATCTGGCACCGCGTACGGGGCTTGAAGCGCCGCTGATAGCGAGGCGGCCGGTGGTTCGCCCTTCGCGGCCTAGCCCGCCCGAAGCCTTGCCGCCGCCGCCCGCGTACGCGCTTCCCGACCGGGCGCTGCCCTGGCCGCCATCGCCTCGTACCGCGCGAGGGTCGCCGCATCGGCACGGGCCGGCGATCCGCTGTCGAAGGGCGGTGCGGGGTCGTATTCCAGACTGAGCTGCACCAGCCGAGCATGCGCCTCTCCCCGGATCGCGGCCATCAGCGTGAAGGCGAAATCGATCCCCGCCGTCACGCCGCCGCCGGTCGCGCGATTGCGATCGATCACCACGCGTTCCTTGACGGGGATGGCCCCGAATTCCGACAACAGGTGATGCTGCGCCCAGTGCGACGTCGCGCGATACCCCGTCAGCAGTCCGGCCGCGCCAAGCAGGATCGATCCGGTACAGACGCTGGTGATCCACTGCGCCCCCGGTGCCACGCGGGCGACCCAGGCCATCGTCGCATCGTCCTCGATCGCGTCGTTCACCCCGAACCCGCCGGGGATGCACAGGATATCGGGCTGGACCGCATCGGCGAACGTCGCGGTCGGCAGCAGGGCGAAACCGGCGTCGGTCATCACCGGATCGGCCGTCTTGGCGACGAGATCGACGGTCGCATTGCCCAGCCGCGACAGCACTTGTGCCGGGCCGGTCAAATCGAGTTGCGTGACGTCCGGGAACAGCAGGAACGCGATGCGGATCGGGGAAAGCTCGGTCATGGGGGCGCTCCAATCGATGGCGACATGGGTGCCCAGGCGAACGGCGTCTCTTCGGTCTGCGCTCCCCTGTGGTGTCCCACGTCTCGCCAGTTACGCGACCGCCGCCAGACTATCGCGCCGCGCGTCGTCCGACAAGTCGGCGCCGCGCCATGTCAACCAGGCGAGCGGCAGCGCGACGACGAGATATAAGGCCAGGCCGAACCCGGTCTTCCATCCCCACCAGTCGCTCGGCACGGTGCGGATATCCAGTTCCAGAAAGTGTTTCAGGATCGGATCCCACAGGGGAAAGGCGATATAGTCCGGTGCGGTGATTTCCGCGGCGGCGATCGCGAGATTGATGAAGGCGCTGACCGCCAGCAGCGCGCCAATCCACCGCCGCGCGGTCCGACCGCTGACGGCCCATAATGGCCCCAGCCCGAGCGCGAGGAATGCCATTGCCGGCATGGCGTGGCGGGGGCCGGTAGAGTAGCCGCCGTTCCAGTAGAAATACGAGGCGTTGTACAGCAGCATGACGATCGCCAGCGCCAACGCCATGATGCCGAGGTCGCGGGTGTCGGGCGTGCGGATCATCCGCGCAAGGCCGAAGGGCGCGAGGATCAGGATCGGCGCTACGAAGATCAGCCCGCGCTGCGGACCCGCGATCAACTGGAACAGGATGTCGAGCCGGGGATAGGTCAGGCCGAACAGCCCCTGGTTCATCCCGTCGAAGCCGACCACGCCCTGATATCCGATCCGCAACCACTGCCCGAACGCGATCTGGTTATAGACCAGCATCGGGCTGAGCAGCACGAGACCGGCGAGGACCGTGATCCCCGCGAGCCGCAACCTTTCCGGCGCGGCCAGCGTGCGTGTCCGCCATATCGCCCATAGTCCGATCACGCTGGCGGGGAATATCGCGGTCAGTTCGATCAGCAGCGCCAGGCCAAGCGTCGCGCCGACCATGACCGGATAGCGCAGGCGGGCCGTTTCCCGTGCGCCGGACGTGCCGCGCCACACCGCCCAGGTCGCGATCATCAGCAAGGCCCCGACCGGCGCATGGCCGAACAATGTCGTCGACCATCCCCAGGCCGGTGTCGCCATCGCATAGGTGAGGGCCGCGACGAGCCCGGCCTTCGCGCTGCCGGTGATCCCGGTCGCCATGTCGAGCAGCAGGACGGCGGCCAGTGCGATCAGGATCGCGCTCGTCGTCGCGATCGTCAGCAACTGGCGCAGGCGGAGGTAATCGCCGAACGCCGGATCGCGCAGGCCGTATCGGAAGCCGTCCGACCTCTGCCCAGTCACTGGATCGGCCAGCCAGACGGAGGGCATCGCGAGCAGCGTCATCCCGGGCATCTTGTCGGTGTAGATATGGCCGTTGAACTCGGCCTTATCGATCGTCAGCGTCTCGAATTCGTCGATCGTCGCATCGCCGCGTTCGACGAGCGATATGGCCGCGAACAGGCGCGTCGCGCTGTTCGGATTGCCTTCATACGATCCGAACCAGATGCAGGAGAACCAGACGAGAAGGAACAATCCGATCGCCACGCCATGCGGCCCGCGCGCCTGTTGCGGCTGCATCATCGGATCAACCGAGCAGCCATTGGCCGAGCATCCGGTGGAACGGGAAGGTGAAGAAGCCGGCGACCAGCAGTGCGCCGATCACCATGCCGCGGACCGATTTCCGGTGGCGCGGGATGTTGTGCGTGCGCGCGCTCCACCAGATGATCGGCACCTGGATCAGCGTCCAGGCGGAGATGATGTGGATGACGCTGAACCCGCCGGGATTGGTCAGCCGGATCGCGAAGGAAATCAGGGCAGTGGCGATCAGAGCGACGACCCAGATCGTTCCCAGCACGCGGTGCGGCCGATCGCCCCGACGGCGCAACAGCATCGTCGGTGTCAACGCCAACGCGACGATGATCGTGACAAGATGCGCCCAGACTGGCGCCGGCACGATCGCCCATTCGGCATGGCCACGGGCTAGCGCGACGACGACCGCCAATAGAAGCAATCCCGATCCGATCGCCAGCACGCGCTCCGTCATATCGGGCGCGAGCGACTGGACAGGCTTCGGTTTCGATAGATCCGCGATACTGGCCATGATGTCCCCCCAACGGCCCGTCTATACGAACGATCGGGTTTGGAGCCAGTGGCTTGTTTCCATCCGACTTGCGTCGGATCGCCACGCGATCAGGGCAGCGAATCCTCCATCTGCTTCTGATCCGCCGCCTTCTTCTTGTTCTCGGAACGCGCGCGGTTCGCATTCTGGATGAAGCAGCCGCTTGCGCCGCCCGGCCCGACTGTAGAACAGCTTCCGATCCCGACCGCACCGACGGTGTCGTTCGACTTGGCCTTCACGGCCCAGGCTTCGTTTTCCGGAGTCACTTCCAGTTCGCGCAACTCCTTGGGGATGCGGAACTGTTCGTTGGCGCTGCGACGGACACAGACGACGATCTCGTCGCCTGCCTGCGTGGTCGGGCATTTCTGGTTGCCGTAGATGACCAGCACGCCATTTTGCGGAGCATTTTGCGCTGCGGCGGGCATGACCAAGGCGGCAGACGCGGCGGTGGCGATACCGGCGATAAGGGTCAACTTCATGGCATCTGCTCCTGTTCGCGTGCCGGCGGCCCATCCGGCGATGATCGTCTTCATATACGCTTCGCCGTCGCAATTGCGAACCGGCAGCCCATTCGGATCACCGCGCTGAGCACCGGATAGCCGACCGCCTGTTCGGCACCCGCGGCGAGCGCCGTCTCGCGATGCTCGACCTCTTCCGCCTGGAAATCGAGGATCGCGGCGCTCAGTTCGGGGTCGCCGTCCTTCAATTCGGTCAACTGGTCTTCGTAATGCTTGTCGATTTCGGTCTCGACTGCGACGGTGCAGGCCATTGCCGCCGCCGGGCTGATCGCCGCGGTCGCCGCACCCAGCGCGAAACCCGCCACGTCCCAGATCGGCTGCAGGATCGTCGGGCGGACGCCGCGCCGCGCGATCATCGCATCGAAGAACGCGCGGTGGCGCTCCTCCTGGATCGCCATGCCCGCAATCTGCCGCGCGGCAGGGCTACGGTCGCCCAGCACCGCCAATTGCCCTGCATAGATGCGGGTCGCACCGAATTCGCCCGCCTGATCGACGCGGATCATCGCATCGGTATCGCGTTTCGCATCGCCCGGTTTCCAACGGTTCATACCCGGCGTCCCTTCAGAAAATACAGGATCGCCACCGCTCCGCCGAGCGACAGGATCGCGTTGAACCCCGCCAGCGATATGCCCATGAACGACCATTGCGGCACGTCACACCGTACGATCGGCGCGTTCATGATCCGCGCGAGCATTTCCTCGGGCGTCCCGCCGCTGCCCCCGACGTTCGATGTGCAGGCGGTGAAACCTTCCCACCAGTGATATTCCACACCGGCATGCATCACGCCGATCACCCCGCTGACCGCGATGGCGATCGCGGCAAGCAGCACCAGCGCACGCTTCGCGTTCATGCCCGGCACGACGAAAGCGAGCGCGGCCAGCATCAGCGCGGCATAATGCGGCCAGCGCTGCCAGTGGCACATCTCGCACGGCACCAGATGGCCGATCAATTGCGACCCCCAAGCGCCCGCCAGCAACGCAGCCGGCAGCAGCAACGCGATCGCACGCGCGGTCCCGAAGCGGTCGCGATTCACGAGCGCGCCTTGCCCTTCGACGCCGCAGCCGGCCCGGTCCCGAGCCGCGCGAGCGTCCGCAGCGCATAATCGAGTTGGAAGTCCTCGATCCCCTTGGCCTTCAGCTGATCGGGCGTCGCGGTGAAGCGCGGATCGTCCTTGGTATCCTCCATCAGCGCCTTGTCGTCCGCCTTGACCTCGTTGATCAGGTGACGGCGCAGATCGTCCTCGCGGAACACGGGCCGCGTCTTGTAGTCGGGGTCGCTGATCTGCGGCACCTTGATATCGGGCTCGATCCCGCCTTCCTGCACGGATCGGCCGGACGGCGTGTAATAGCGCGACGTCGTCAGGCGCAGCGCGGTGTTGCCGCCCAGATCCAGCACGGTCTGCACGGAACCCTTGCCGAACGACCGCACGCCCATCACCAGCGCGCGGTGCTGATCCTGCAACGCGCCCGCGACGATTTCCGAAGCGGAAGCCGAACCGGAATTTACCAGCACGATCGTCGGCAGCCCGCGCGACGGATCGCCGGGCTTGGCGTAGAAACGCTCGATATCGTTCTTCTCGCGGCCACGTTCGGACACGATCTCGCCGAAGTTCAAGAAGGAATCGGCGACGTCGATCGCCTCGTCGCGAAGCCCGCCGCCATTGTCGCGCAGATCGACGATCCAGCCGATCGGTGCATGGCCCAACTGCTTCTGCACGCCAGCCATGCCTGCCCGCACCGCGGCGCCCGTATCCTGCGAGAATGTGTTGATGTTCAGGATGCCGATCCCGTTCTTCACTTCCCACTTCACTGGTCGCTGCACGATCCGTTCGCGCACCAGCGCCACGTCCATCGGCTTGTCGCGACCCGGACGGATGATCGTCAGCGCGACCTTCGTGCCCGGCGGCCCGCGCATCTGCGAGATCGCTTCGTCCAACGTCAGGCCGTAGATCAGCTTGCCGTCGATATGCGTGATGTAGTCGCCGGATTTCAGCCCCGCGCGATAACCCGGCGTATCTTCCTGCGGGGAGATGATCTTGACCGCGCCGTCCTCCGCCGTGACGGTCAGGCCGAGCCCGCCATAGCTGCCCATCGTCTGGATTTTGAGGTTGTCGTAATCCAGCCCGCTTTCATACGCGCTGTGCGGGTCGAGCGCGGCGAGCATGCCGTCGATCGCGCCCTTGATAAGGACCTTGTCCTCGACCTTGTCGACATAGGTCGCCTTCACCCGGGCGAACACGTCCATGAACTGGTCGAGTTCGTTATAGGCGTTGGAATCGACCGCCGCCATCGCAGCGGTACCGGCGGGGACGACCGCAAGCGCGAGGGCGATCGCGCTGGCCTGGAGAAACGGACGAGCCATAGAAACGAGTGTCTCTTCGAACAGGGGAAACAGGTGTGCCGTGACCCTAGCGGGTTATTCGGTGCGGATCAAAGCGGCTTCCGACTGAACGGGAGGTGAGCGGCGACATTCTTGTCCTCGTTTCTGGACGGGAGTGGTCGAGATAAGTCGGCATTCGGCTGCTATAGCCCTCCATCGATAGCAACCCACCCCCGGCCCCTCCCTTTCAGGGAGGGGAGAAGAGAGGTCAGCCGACCAATGGGGTCATGTCGATCGCGCGTCCGCGGCGGCGCAATTCGACCGTGATGCGTGCATCGTCGCTATCCACCGCGCGTCCGATCGGCTGCCCCTGCTCGATGCGCTGCCCGACCCGCGCCGATATCAGCCCCAAACCGGATATTAGCGACGTCCAACCGTCCCCGTGATGGAGGATGACGATCGTGCCATAGCCCCGGAAGGGCGCGGCATAGGCGACCCGGCCGGCGGCAGGCGCGACGACGGTAGAGCCGCGTGCCGTTGCGATCGTCACCCCGCGCGAGCGAACGCCGGCCTCCGACACTTCGCCTAGGCCGACCACCACCCTTCCCATCGCCGGCAAGCGGTATGGCGGCGCAGCGTGTGACCAGGATGTCGTGTCGACCGGCGACGCGACCTCGCCGGGCCGTAACGGACGCGGCAGCGGGCCGGGCAAGGACGCCAGACTGTCGCGTATGCCCGCCTGATCGCCCATCCGGTCCATCAGATCGACGATATCGCGCGCGCGCTCCCCCAGTGCGATCGCGCGGTCCGATCTGAACAATGCGGTCCGGCCAAGCGATTGCGATCGCAAGCGATGCTCCGCCTCCAGTCTGGTGAGCGCGAGCCGTTGCGTCTCCATCCGCTGGCGTGCCTCGCCGAGTGCGCGCGTGGCGGTGGCGGCGTCGGCCTGCAACTGCCGCGTACGGGCCAGATCAGCGCGGACACCGCGCGTGCGATCGCGGATCACGGGCAGCGTGCTGGCGAGGACCGCACGAACATGAACGATATCCTGAAGCGATCCGGGGCGGACGACGCTCAGCATCGCCGGCCGTCGCGCCAGCGCCTGCAACGCGGCGACCAGACGCACGATCGGCCCCTGCTGCTCATCCAGCCGCGCGCGTTGTCGGCGCATCATCCGCGCGATGATGTCGATACGCGCTTGTCCCGCCGCGATATCGGCCTCGGCCTGCTGGATGCGCGCCGCGACCGCAGCTTCCTGCTGGCGCGCCTTCGCCGCCTGATCCAGTTCGCCCGACGCCTTCCTGTCGAGCGCGGCGGATCGCGCGGCGGCGGCGGCGGACTGCGCCTTCGCATCGGCCAGCCGCTTACGCTGGTCCTGTGCCGGCGCCGACACCGCGATACCGGCACCCGCGAACATGAGTACCGCGATCCAGACCATTCGCGCGTTCATGCGCTAACCTTCGCGATGATAAGGATGATTGGCAAGGATGCTGGCGGCGCGCCACAATTGCTCGGCAAGCATCGCGCGGGCGAGCATGTGCGGCCAGGTCGCGCGTCCGAACGACAGCAACAGGTCCGCGCCCGCGCGGTCCGCGTCGTCGAATCCGTCGGCCGCCCCGATCATGAACCGCGTCTCGCGCACGCCGTCGTCGCGCCAGCGGCCGAGTTTATCGGCAAACGCCCTGGACGGCATCACCTCGCCCAGTTCGTCGAGCATGACGATCCGGGTCTGCGGATCGACCGGCGGCACCTTACCGCCCGTGTCCGGCAGCTCGGTGATCTTCGTCGGCCAGGTCACGCGCTTCAGATAGCGCGCGACCAGATCAGCCTCCGGGCTCCGCCCGATCCGCCCCCGCGCGACGATATGCAGCAGCACCCGGCTAGATCCGGTGCGCCAGATTATTTCGCACCGGCCGGGTCAGTCGTCCGAGTCGTCGGACGTGTCGAACTCGGCGAAGTCGGGATGCAGCGCAGGCTTGGCTGCCGGTTCCGGCGCGTCGCCGAACGCCCACATCCGCTCCAGATTGTAGAAGCTGCGCACTTCCGGGCGGAACAGATGCACGATCACATCCCCCGCATCGATCAGCACCCAATCGGCCGTGGGCAAACCTTCGATCCGCGTCTGGCGGCCGAGTTCGCCCTTGATCTTTTCCTGCAGTTTCTGCGCCATGCTGGCGACCTGCCGGGTCGAACGACCGCTGGCGATGATCATGAAGTCGGCGATGCTCGATTTGCCGGCCAGCGGGATCGATACCGTCTCGACGGCCTGATCGTCGTCGAGGCTCGCCATGATCAGCGCGTGGAGCGCGGCCACTTCCTCGGGATCGGTCGCGCGGATGACGGGGGAAGTAGAGGCCAAGACAGTTCCTATGTTGATCGGGTGAAGTGCCGCATCCAAGCGGGATCGGCCATGCGCGCGGCAGTCGCGGAGGTCGGGTCGGGGCGGAATCGCAACAGCACGAGTGCCGGCAGTCTCCACATCGTCCAGCTTTTTGCCTGGTATGCGGGCCGCTGCCAGCGTCGCAACCAACCCATTGCGGGACCCGCATGGGCAGCATGCTCATAACCCGGACGCGCGATTACCGCAATCGGCATCGTGCGCGCTATTCCGCGCCAATCTCGCCACCGGTCGAATTGCGCGAGATTATCCCCGCCCATCAACCAGATGAAGCGATTTCGGGGGTAAAGCCGGACGAGACCGCGCAAAGTGTCGATCGTATAGCGCGTGCCCAGCCGCGCCTCGATATCGGTCGCCCGGATCGGCGCCCGCCGCGCCATCGCGCGCGCGGACCGCAACCGCGCGGCCAGCGGCGCCATGTCGGTCGCCCCCGCCTTCAACGGATTGCCGGGCGACACCAGCCACCATACCTCGTCCAGATCCAGCGCCCGCATCGCGGCCAGGCTGATTGCCCGATGCCCCGAATGCGCCGGATTGAACGATCCGCCGAGCAAGCCGATGCGTTTCAAAATTCCACGGACCAATCCTGCCGTTCGTGGGGGACGCGTAACACCTGAACCTTGCCCACATCTTCGAGCACGCGATACCTGATGACATATGGTGTTTCATAGACTCGCAGGATGCGCGTCCCATCGCGAAGCGGCCTACCGCCGCGTGGGAAGTCCGCCAGCCACCTGGCCCGATACCTGATGGTCGCCAAAAGGCGTACCGCATAATCCGCGCTGCCGTTGCGATCCAACCAAGCGTCGATCCGGCGGATGTCTTCGAACGCCGGGGTCGTCCATTCTATTTCGAACATCGAGCGCGGTGTTTGGCGATCATGCCATCCAATGCCGCCATGACCTGCTTATGCGGTACCACGTCGCCGCGATCGGCGGCGTCGATGCCGACTTGAACGAAGGCATCGAAATCGGCTTCGCTTTCCACCACGCGACGAATCGCGTCGGCTGCGAATTCGGCATTTGTAACGCCGCGCTTTTCCGCAAGTCGTTCGATCAGGGCAAGTGTCTGCGCATCGACCTCTGCTGTAATACTCGACGAAATGGGAGCCGGATGGTTCATGTGAAAAGATTAGGCCGGGACCACGCAATCATCAAGGCCGCACCTGTCCGGTGCCTCGCCCGACCCATTTGTAGGTCGTAAGCCCCTCCAGCGCGACCGGGCCGCGGGCGTGCAGGCGCCCGGTCGCGATGCCGATTTCGCCGCCAAGCCCGAACTCGCCCCCGTCCGCGAACTGGGTGGAGGCGTTCCACAGCACGATCGCGCTATCGACCGTCGCGAGAAAACGGTTCGCGACCGCCTCATCCTCGGCAACGATGGCGTCGGTGTGATGCGACCCGTGGGCAGCGATGTGCGCGATTGCCGCATCCACCCCATCCACGATCGCGACCGAGGCGATCGCCTCCAGATATTCCGTATCCCAGTCGGCGGCATCCGCGGTGGCGATCGCAGGATCGATCGCGCGGGCCGCGGCGTCACCGCGCACTTCGCATCCTCCGTCCGTCAACGCGCGGAGCAGTTCGGCGCTGGCCGGATAATCGCAGTCGATCAGCAGGGTCTCCATCGCGCCGCACACGCCGGTCCGCCGCAGCTTGGCGTTGACGACGATCGCCGCCGCCATCTTCGGGTCTGCCGAGGCGTGCACATAGACGTGGTTGATCCCGTCGAGATGCGCGAGGATCGGGACCTTCGCCTCGTTCTGGACGCGCGCGACCAGACTCTTCCCGCCACGCGGAACGATCAGGTCAATCGCGCCATCAGCCGTCAGCATGGCCCCGACCGCCGCCCGGTCGGTGGTCTGGACGAGTTGCACCAGATCGGTCGGAACGCCTGCTTCCTCCAGCCCGCGCACGAATGCGGCATGGATCGCGCGGTTGCTGCGCGCGGCTTCGGATCCCCCACGAAGGATGACCGCATTGCCCGCCATCACGCACAAGGCGGCGGCATCCGCGGTCACGTTCGGCCGGCTTTCGTAAATGATCCCGATCACGCCGATCGGCACGCGGACCCGCGACAGTTTCAGGCCGTTCGGGCGTTCAGTTTCCTCGATCAACGTCCCCGCCGGATCGGGGAGCGCCGCGATCGCATCCACCCCCGCCGCCATATTGGCGACGCGCTCCTCGTCCAGCATCAACCGATCGAGCAGGGCCGCGGACAGGCCCGCCGTCCGCGCCTGCGCCATATCCTCCTCGTTCGCGGCCAAAATCTCGGGCGCCGCATCGCGCAAGGCACGCGCCGCCGCGACGAGCGCCTTCGGTTTCGCACCCGGCGGCAGCGCGGCCACGCGACCGGCGGCGGAACGCGCGCGTCGTCCCATATCTGCGATCATCGCTTCGGGCGCGCGGGAGAGGTCGGTCGTTTCGCTCATGAGCTTTCGCTAACATGCTGCCCGGCGCTGCCAAAGCCCTATCGCTTTTGCACTTACGGGTGATAGGCTGCCCGACGATGACGGGGGAAATCGGAGCAGTGGGCGACATCGTCACGGGCGCGTTGCTTGGTCGTGCGGTGGAGCCGCGCGCGGGCGAAATGCATGGCAAGGCGCGCGGCACAGGACACGGCCTGTGCCTGAACTGCGGCACCGCGCTGATCGGGGACTTCTGCCACGCCTGCGGTCAGACCGAGCATGTCCACCGCACATTGGGCTCGATCGGGCACGACCTGCTGCACGGCGTGTTCCATTTCGAGGGTAAGATTTGGCGGACGATCCCGATGCTCGTCCTGCATCCCGGCGCGCTGACGCGGCGCTATGTCGCCGGCGAACGCGCCCGGTTCGTCTCGCCACTCGCTTTGTTCCTGTTCATTGTGTTCCTGCTCTTCGCGACGATCCACAGTTTCGCGGGCGAATTCGACGGGCCTAACCTCAACGAGGTCCAGCGTGCCCGTGCGACCAGGATGATCGACGATCAACTGGGCGAGGCACTGGCCAAACAGCGCTCGCCTGGCGACATGACGCCCGAGGACCGGACCGAACTCGCCCTGACGATAAAGGGCCTGCAGGCCGCCCGGACGTCGATGCGATCGCTGCAGCCCGGCGATAAGGATTTTCGCTTCACCGACATGAAGACTGGGTGGCCCGCGCTCGATCGCGGCATATCCAAGGCCAATGCGAACCCCGGACTCGTCCTCTACAAGCTGCAATCGAGCGCATATAAATACAGCTGGGCGCTGATCCCGATTTCGACGCCGTTCGTTGCGTTGTTGTTCCTTTGGCGCCGCCGGTATCGGCTGTACGATCACGCGATCTTCGTGACCTATTCCCTCACCTTCATGATGGGATTGGTCATCCTGCTGACGCTGCTGAATAATGTCGGAGCACCGAACTGGGTGTTCTCGACCGCGATACCGTTCATTCCGCCCATCCATATGTTCGCGCAATTGCGGGGTGCATATGGCCTGCGCAAGCGATCGGCATTGTGGCGAACGGTCGCGTTGCTCGTATTCGCGTTCGTCGCGCTGCTGGCCTTCGGCACCCTGATGCTCGTCATGGGGCTGACCGGCTGACCGTTCCGACGGCTCAGCTCTTCTTCGTGCAGGGATAGCGTTTCGCGAGGACCAACGCGAAACCCTGTTTGAGCGGGATATCGCGCCCCGCTTCCGGGATCGACTGGAGCGCGGTCAGGAACTCGCCTCCTCCCATCTTCGTGCCCTTTGGCGGACAAGCCAGCGGTGGCTTGCCGGCCGCCTGACGCGCATCGGCCTCCTGCTTGAGCGCCATGCCCGCAATCCGCGCCTCTTCCTTGACCTCGCCCAGATCTCCCGACGCCAGCGCCAGCGGACCCAGCCCCTTCAGATTAGCGACTTTGGCGAGGAACGTGCGGACCGTCATCGTACCGGCGGGCGGCGTGGCCGCCTGTGCCGGCGCCAGCACCATCACCGATAGGAGCCCAAGCACCGAACCCATCGTCTTCATACCAAAACCCTCCCGCAAGCATGCTTGCGGGAGGGTTAGGTAGACGGTCATGAACCGTGGATTAAATCGAAGTGTCAGGCCCCGAGCGGGGTCGGATTTCCGAACGGTCCCTTGGGCCGCTTGGTCTTCGGGATCGACGTACCGGCCGCGGCAAGGACGGGCGCCTTGGGACCACCATCGCGGCTGATCGGCGTGCCCGCGATCAGTGCCTTGATCTCATCGCCGGTGATCGTCTCGAATTCGAGCAGGGCACCCGCAATCTCGTGCAGCTGATCGACGTGACGCGTGATCAGTTCGGTCGCGCGCTTGTGGCCGTCCTCGACGAGGCGACGGATTTCCCCATCGATCGCAAGTGCGGTCTCGTTCGACATGTTGTGCCGCTGGGTCTGCGAATAGCCGAGGAACGTCTCGCCCTGCTGCTCTTCATATTGCAGCGGGCCGATCGAGTCCGACATACCCCATTGCGTCACCATCGCACGGGCGAGCTTGGTCGCCTGCTTGATGTCCGACGATGCGCCGCTCGAAACCTTGTCGTGACCGAAGATGACCTCCTCGGCGACACGACCGCCCATGACGGACGCCAGATCGGCATACATCTTGTCGCGATGGTACGAGTAATTGTCGCGTTCCGGCATCGACACGACCATTCCCAGCGCACCACCGCGCGGAATGATTGTCGCCTTGTGGATCGGATCGGACGCCTTTTCATGCACGCGAACCAAAGCGTGTCCGGCCTCGTGATAGGCAGTCATCCGCTTCTCGTCGTCGGTCATGACGAGCGACTTCCACTCGGTGCCCATGATGACACGATCCTTGGCAAGTTCGAACTGTGCCATCGCAACTAGCCGCTTGCCGAGACGCGCCGCCATCAGCGCCGCTTCGTTGACGAGATTCGCCAGATCGGCACCCGCCATTCCCGGCGTGCCGCGCGCGAGCGTGCGGGCATCGACGTCGGGCGCAAGCGGCACCTTCTTCATGTGCACTTCGAGGATCTTCACGCGACCTTCGATATCCGGCAGCGGGACCGTGACGCGGCGATCGAAACGACCCGGACGCAATAGCGCAGGATCGAGCACGTCGGGACGGTTCGTCGCGGCAACGATGATGATGCCTTCCGAAGCCTCGAAACCGTCCATCTCGACCAGAAGCTGATTCAGCGTCTGCTCGCGTTCGTCATTTCCGTTGCCGAGGCCGGCACCGCGATGACGACCGACGGCATCGATTTCGTCGATGAAGACGATGCATGGTGCCGACTTCTTCGCCTGTTCGAACATGTCGCGGACGCGGCTTGCACCGACGCCGACGAACATCTCGACAAAGTCCGAACCGGAAATCGTGAAGAACGGAACGCCTGCCTCACCCGCGATCGCGCGGGCCAGCAGGGTCTTGCCGGTACCCGGCGAGCCGACGAGCAGCGCGCCCTTTGGAATCTTGCCACCCAGACGGGCGAACTTGGTCGGATCCTTGAGGAATTCGACGATCTCTTCCAGTTCCTCACGCGCTTCATCGATGCCGGCGACGTCGGCGAAGGTCACGCGACCTTCCTTCTGCGTCAGCATCTTGGCGCGCGACTTGCCGAAGCCCATCGCACCGGAGCCGGAATTCTTCTGCATCTGGCGCAACACGAAGAAGGCGATACCGAGGAACAGCAGGAACGGCAGCGACTGGACCAGGATGACCTGCCAGATTGCCGGGCCTTCTTCCGGTTTCGCAGTGATCGCGACGTTCTTCGCACGCAGGCGATCAATCAGCTGAGGATCGGGCAGCGCATAAGTCTTGAACTTGGTGTCGTTCGTCAACGTGCCCGATATCACCTCGCCAGCGACATTCACGTCCTTGACGCTGCCTTCCTGAACCTTGTCGAGGAAAGACGAGTAAGCGATCGCCGTACCCGCTGGCTGACGGTTCGGCGAATCGAACATCGTCACGAAGACCGCGAGCGCGAGCAGGATGCCGACCCAGATCAAAAGGCTCTTCATCCACGGATTTGGGCCGTTTCCGTCCTGACCGGGCTGCTTGTCGTTATCGTTCATGGGGTTTTACGCACCTTTCTTGGTCCCAAGATAAGCGCACTGAAGTTAATGGCAATGCAACAGCGCCCAGAATACGCCGATCAGATCGCTCTACGCGGTGGCGCCGCACGAAAATGCCAAATTCCGCCGGTTTCGGATCCCATGATCCCCGCCTGCGTGGCGGACTTTCCGACTTCCAGCGCATCGAGAAGCGATTCGACGTTGCTGGCCTGACTCCACGGCGGATTCTCGATCGACAGTTCAGCGCGGAGCGACGTCACCAGAGCGCGGACGAGCCGGCGACGTACTTCCCGTGGCAACCCCTTGGCGGTGATCCGCCGCTCGCCCGGTGCCGCCGCCACTCCGTATGTCTCGATCAGCCAGCGATCCAGCTGATGAAGATCGCGGTCGGCATCGGCGAGGTGCGACGCGGCCCGGGCGATCTGTGCCACGTCGAGCCATTCGTTCTGCAGCAGCAGGCCGCGAAAACGGGTGCGGTCGTATCGATCGCTCGCGTTGCTGGGATCATCGACGAAGGGCAGGCCCCATGCCTCCGCCAGCGTACGCAGCTCGCGTCGACGCCAGGTCAATAACGGGCGAAGCAGGATCAAGTCGTCGGCGACCCGTCGCGACCGGCGGATAGCCGCCAGCCCGGCCAGCCCCGCCCCCCGCGCAGCCCGCATCAGGAAGGTTTCCGCCTGATCGTCGGCATGATGCCCGGTGGCGAGGATCGTGGCGCCCTTTCCGCGAGCCCAATCGATGAGCAAGCCATAGCGGGCCGTCCGGGCGCTTGCCTGAAGGTTGGCTGTCCCGATCGGTTCGGCGGGCGACAGAACGGCATGCGGGATCGGCGGAGCCCCGATGCCCGGATCGCCACAATAATGCGCCACCATCGCAGCCTCGGTCGCGGCATCGGGGCGCAATCCGTGGTCGACGGTCGCCGCAATCACGCGGCCGGGCAACGCCGCGGACGCCAGAGCTAGCAGGGCCATGCTGTCCGGGCCGCCGGAAACGGCAATGGCGAGGATATCGTCCGATCGTAGCGGCCGCCCCAAAGCCGCTGGAATGTCCTCGCGGAAGCGGATGACCGCGGCGTGTTGCTCGGTCACCGGTTGCCGCGGATTATTTCCCGCACTTTTGCGCCGTCCGCCCCTTGGCGACCCCGGCCTTCATCGCGTCGCTCAACTTGTCGGGATAGACGTCGGTCAGTTCGTCATAGACCTTGCAGATCTCGGTCGACGGCTTCTTCAGGATCGTCAGCGCCTGAGCGAGATAATACAGGCTTTCGTGCGCGCGATCACCCTTGGGCTGAGTGCGGTAATTGTCGTAAAAGGCGAGCACCGCGAGGTTCGGCTTGCCATCGTCGAGCAGCGCGCGACCGAGCATGTTCTGCGCGCGGCTAACGCGGCGATGCTGTGGGTAATCCTTTACGAGTTGCTTGAACTGCGCTTCGGCCTCCGGATACAGTTTAGCCTCCCACAGACGATATCCGTAATTGTACATATCCTCGCCCGCATCGGCGGTTGAGGGCTTCTCGACCGCCGCGATCCGGTCGGCGCGCGCATTATCCTTCGTTGCGGGCACGGCGCCGGTCTTTCCGGCATCGGATCTGGTCGGCGTCGTCGGCCGGGCGGTCGGCAGCGGCCTGTTGGTGTTCGTGGCGCGGACCTGCTCGTCCATCGTCGTCGGCGTGCCGGCGGACGTACCGGTGGGCGGGGCGGTCGACGCGCCGCCCTCGAGTGCGCGAAGACGCGCATCCGTCGCGGTCTTGTATGCCGCGAAACCATCTTCGAACTGACGCAGCCGGAACTGGTTCTGCTCGATCTGACCGGTCATCGTGCTCAGTTGCGATTCCAGGGCATTCACGCGCGCCGTGAGATCGGTGACCGGCGTATCCGCAGGCGTTCCGATCGGAGCGGTCACCGTCTCCGCACCCGTGATTTCGGGTTGCGCGAACTTGCCGTTGGCGGTCGGGAACACCTTGCGCTGCACCGCACGCATCTGCCCCTCCAGCCGATCCACCCGAACGTCTATCGTCGTATCCCTCGACTGCGCATAGGCCGGCGCCGCGACGCCCCCGAGCAACGCGAGAAGGATCGAAAAACGGACAGACATGGACGTACCCCGGGTAAATTGCGGTGGCGACATGGTAGAGACGGTCATCAGATCGCGAGCCTCATGGCGTTGTATCGGGTGCGCTGGTCGCGGCAGGCGCCGGGGCGGCCGGCGCAGGTGCTGCCTGCGACGGCCTGGTCGGCTGGGGCGTCGGCTGCCGCGGAGCCGAGCGCGTGCTACGATCGGTCGTGGACGTATCGCGGAACGCCGGCGGCGCGTTGGTCGTGCTATTCGCAGGCGCGGTTGCAGCCGGTGCAGTCGCCGCAGCCGCCGGCGCGCCGTTTGCACGCGCCCCCAGCGCCGCCGCGCCGATCGGAACGTCCTTGATCGCGACACGGCCGGTGCCGAGCGGCGGCAGGACGGAACCGTTCAGCGTCACCTGAAGCTTGTCCGGGCGACCCACGTTGATCATCGGGCCGTTTGCATCGGACGGCACGTCAAACTTTTCACCCGGCTTCAACGTGCCGAGGAACAGCGTCTTGTTCGCCGCATCGTACACGCGCATCCACACTTCGTCCGTCGCGGTCAGCACGACCTGCCCGCTCGTCGGAACGGCGGCGGTGGTGGCAGGCGCCGCGCTGGACGGGGTCGGCGCTGGCATGATCTCGGCATTGTCGATCGCTGCGGCCGGCGGCGAACTCTCGCCGTTGAACAGGTTGGTTCCGTACCACAAACCGACCGCGATCAGCAGCGCGGCGACGACGATACCCGCGACGACCGCCAGGCCGAGAGATGGCGTACGCGACGGTTCGTCGATCTCATATTGCTCATATTCGGTACGGCGAACGCCGATCTTGTCTTGGCCGCGGACTTCGCGTGCGATCTCGACCTCGTTCAGCCCGACCGCACGGGCATAGGCCTTGGCGAAGCCGACCGCATAGGTGACCGACGGCATCGTCGCGAAGCTGTCGGTTTCGATCGCTTCCAGGTGACGCACCGGCACACGCGTCCGCGCGGCGACCTCGGCCAGCGACAGTCCCTGCGCCTCACGCGCCTCGCGCAGCCGTTCCCCTGCCGTCTTGGGAAACAACTTGGCGTCCTCTGCCGGGGTTACGTCGGTCATTACAGTCTCCGGCAGGATGAAGGTGCGGCCCCATTATTTTCCTGCGTGTTGAACCCGTGTCTCACAAAGGGGCAGTCAAGTGTCAACGCCCCGCGCAACGGCAACCCGCCGGATCACGCCAGTTCGACGCCGTTTTCCGCCGCCCAGCCGGCGAGCGCCCCCGCATGTCGCGCGGCGGATCGAGCAATAGCGCCTGCATCTTCGCCATCAGCGCCGCCCGATCGAGCGAGCGCACCATCGCCTTGATCGGACCGACGGCGGCCGGGGTGATCGACAACCGGTCGATGCCGAGGCCGATCAATGCCATCGCCTCCATCGGACGTCCGCCCATTTCCCCGCACACGGCCAGTGGCTTGCCCGCCGCCGCGACCGGCGCCTGAACCCGCGCCAGGAACCGCAGGATCGCCGGGCTCAGCCAGTCATAGCGTTCGGCAAGCTTTGGATTGGCGCGATCGGCCGCGAACAGGAACTGGGTGAGATCGTTGGTCCCGATCGACAGGAAATCCAGCCGCGGCAACAGGACGTCGAGCATTTCGGCCAATGCGGGTACCTCCAGCATCGCGCCGTACCGGATATCCACCGGCATCTTCTTTCCACGGCCGCGCATCCATTCGCGCTGCGCCTCGAACAAGTCGCGCGCCTCGTCATATTCCCACGGTTCCGACACCATCGGGAACATCACGTTCAGCGTCCGCCCCGCCGCCGCCTCGATCAGCGCGCGCGCCTGTACCTTCATCAGACCGTCGCGGTCGAGCGCGAGGCGCAACGCGCGCCAGCCCATTGCGGGGTTCTCCTCCTCCTCCGCATCGTCCTTGACTAGATAAGGCAGCGCCTTGTCGCCGCCGATATCGACGGTACGGAAAATGACCGGCCGGTCGCCCGCCGCATCCAGCACGTCGCGGTACAGGCGTTGCTGCTGCGTCTTGGCCGGAAGCGTGGCGGAGACGAGGAACTGGAATTCGGTGCGGAACAGGCCGATCCCGTCCGCGCCGGTGACGTCCAATGCCGCGACGTCGTCACGCAGGCCCGCATTGACCATCACGGTCACGCGGAAGCCGTCCTTGGTGATCGGCGCCTCGCCCTTCAGCGCCGCGAAGACTGCGCGACGTTTCTGGCGCAATTGCAGCTTGGTCTCGAACGCTTCCTCGATCGCGATCGACGGACGCGCGAAGACGTTCGCTTCCCCCGTGACGTCGAGCAACAGCATGTCGCCCTCCGCAACTGCACGACGCACGCCCTTGACGCGACCGAGCACGGGCACGCCCATCGCCCGCGCGACGATCGTGACGTGCGCGGTCAGCGATCCTTCCTCCAGCACCACGCCTTTCAGCCGGCGGCGGTCGTACTCCAGCAATTCGGCAGGACCGAGATTGCGCGCGATCAGGATCGTGTCCTGCTTCAGCCCGCCCTGCGCCGCGGTGCCCATCTGCCCCGACACGATCCGGAGCAGGCGGTTCGACAGGTCCTCCAGATCGTGCATGCGGTCCGCCAGCAGCGGATCGTCGATCTGCCGCATGCGGGCGCGGGTGCGTTGCTGCACGCGCTCGATCGCGGCTTCGGCAGTCAGGCCGGAATCGATCGCCTCGTTGATGCGACGGCTCCAGCCTTCGTCATAGGCGAACATCTTGTAGGTCTGCAGAACCTCGTCATGTTCGCCGCCGACGCCGAATTCGGCCTGGCTGGCAATGCGTTCGATCTGCTCGCGCATCTTGTCGAACGCCGCATAGACGCGGTGGCGCTCCGCCTCGGTATCCTCGGCGACGGTGTGTTCGATCGTGACGCGTGGCTGGTGGTAGACGGCGTAGCCGCTCGCCATGCCCTCGACCAGTTTCAAGCCCGGAATGCGGACGGCAGCGGTGGATTGCGGGCGGGCGGAGGAGGCTGCGCCGGCGTCGATCAGATCGGCATTGGCGATCAGTTCGGACAGCACCATCGCGACGGTCTGCAACGCCTCGATCTCGACATCATCGTAGCGGCGCTGATCGACATGCTGGATCGCCAGAACCCCGACCGCGCGTTCCCGGCGGATGATCGGCACACCGGCGAAGCTGTGGAAGCGTTCCTCGCCCGTTTCCGGGTTGTAGACGAAGTTCGGGTGGCTCGTCGCTTCGTCCAGGTTGAGCACCTCGACATCCTCGGCGATCGTCCCGACCAGCCCCTCGCCCAAAGCGAGCTTGGTGACGTGGACCGCCTCCTGCGCGAGGCCGCGGGTGGCGTAGAGTTCGAGGACACCGTCGCGCAGCAGGTAGATCGAACAGACCTCGCTGTGCATTCCTTCGCCGACAATGCCGACGACGGCGTTGAGCTTTGCCTGCGCGGCGGCACGCGATGCCATCACGTCGTGCAGGCGGACGAGGATTTCGCGGGCGGAGGCGACAGCAGATGGCATTTTGACGGGCTAGCAGGTTGACGGCGGCGGGGCCATAACCCCGAGCCACAAGCATATCTGTTTCCACGCAAAGGGAGCCTCCCCGCGCGAGGCCGCGGGGGCCGACGCCCGATCAGTCGAACAATCCGTCCTGCGCACCGGCGGGCGGATTGAGCCCGAGATGCTTCCAGCCGAGCGCGTTGAGGCAGCGGCCCCGCGCGGTCCGGGCGACCAGGCCGAGCTGGATCAGATAGGGTTCGATCACTTCCTCGATCGTGTCGCGCGGTTCGCTGAGGCCCGCCGCCAGCGTTTCGACACCGACCGGCCCGCCGCGATAAATATCCGCGATCATCGTAAGATAGCGCCGATCCATCGCGTCCAGCCCGAGCGAATCGACCTCCAGCCGGTTGAGCGCCGCATCCGCCGCACGGGCATCGACCGTATCGTGTCCGGCGGCGTGCGCGAAGTCGCGGACGCGCCGAAGCAAGCGTCCCGCGATACGCGGCGTCCCGCGCGAGCGGCGGGCGATTTCATGCGCGCCGTCGGAAGTGATGCCGAGCGCGAGCAGGCTGGCAGCCCGCGACACGACGCGTTCGAGTTCGTCGACTGTGTAGAAATGCAGCCGCACCGGAATGCCGAACCGATCACGCAGCGGGGTCGTCAGCAGACCCTGCCGGGTCGTAGCGCCGACCAGGGTAAAACGCGGCAGATCGATCCTGACGCTGCGCGCGCTGGGGCCCTCCCCGATCATCAGGTCGAGCGCGCGATCCTCCATCGCCGGATACAGCACTTCCTCGACGGCGGGTGCGAGGCGGTGGATCTCGTCGATGAACAGCACGTCGCCATCCTCGAGATTGGTCAGCAATGCTGCAAGATCACCCGATTTGGCGATCACCGGGCCAGACGTGGCGCGGAAGCCGACCCCCATCTCTCGCGCGACGATCTGCGCCAGCGTCGTCTTGCCTAGGCCCGGCGGACCGAAGAACAGGACGTGATCGAGGGCGTCGCCGCGCGATTTCGCCGCCGCGATGAACACGCGCAGGTTTTCGCGCGCCGCCTTCTGCCCGACGAAATCGTCGAGGTTCTTGGGGCGCAACGCCGCATCCACATCCTCGGGCGTGCGGGCGGGGGTCAGGATGCGGTCTTCGGTCATGCCCCGCCGCCAATAGCAAGCATCACGTCGCGCGTGTGATGCAGAATACGAATGACCCGCACACCATAGGGGCCGGCGATGTAATAAACGCGGTGTGAGCGGAAACCATGACTGCGGATATCTTCCCCAAGATCGCGCTCCGCTATCCCGACCGATGGATGATCGACGAGCAGGTCGAAAACCGTCCGCAACCCGTTCAGGTATGCGCGTGCGGCTACTGCACCGAAGGCGGCTTTGCTGTAAATCCGGATGTCGCGCAGATCGTCGCGTGCCGCCGGTACGAGCCGCACCCTAGGCACGCAGATCGGGATCCTCGTCGATAATCTCGTCGAGCACATCACGGGCATCACGATCGATAACACCAGAGGCCAGTCCCTCGTCGATCATCGCCTTCAACCATTGACGATCGACCGAAGATTCCGCGCGGTCACGGCGAACCAGATCGCGAAGATACTCGGCGGCATCGGCATAGTTGCCCTCCGCCAGTCGGGCATCGACCCAGGTTTGCAAGGCGGGCGGCATCGTGACGGAAAATTCTGACATCATCTGTGTATATTCCAGTCAGGCACTCGCGCCAATGTTTGGAAAGCCGTCCGGCACATCACTTCGCCGCCTTGCGCAGGGCGAGGCGGACGAGCGCATCCAGCGTGGCGGCTGCGCCCAGTTCCTCTTCCGCGCTGGCGACGGCGGCATTGGCTTCGGCGGGGCGGAAGCCGAGGTTGAGCATGGCCGAAACGGCGTCCGCGCCGGCGCCCGTCGGGGCAGCGACGCTGCTGCCGCCGATCGCGACTGCGCCGATCTTGTCCTTCAATTCGCGCACGATGCGTTCGGCGAGCTTGGGCCCCACGCCGTTGGCGCGCGCGACCATCGCCTTGTCCTGGCTGGCGATCGCGCGGCTGAGATCGGCGGCGTCGAGCGCGGACAGGATGGCGAGCGCAACGCGGGCACCGACGCCCTGCACCCCGGTGAGCAGACGGAACCAGTCGCGTTCGGCGGCAGTGGCGAACCCGACGAGCCGGATGAAGTCCTCGGCAACGAGCATTTCGGTGTGCACCATGCACGCCTCGCCCACCGGACCGATGGCGGAGAGCGTCCGCGACGATGCGCCGACCAGATAGCCGACGCCGCCGACGTCGATCACCGCATGATCGATATCGGTCGCGCTGAGGACGCCCTTGAGATGCGCGATCATCGGCGAACGTCCCGTTTCAAAGGTAACGAAATCCCCGCGAAATCACGCGGGACGTCGACCAGGCGAGGCTGGCGTGCGACGAATGACAGTGCATTTCCGGAGGGGGTACGATGCTCACGAAGGGCACATAACAGGAACGCAAGGTCGTGGGAAAGCGAATTCCGGCGGGCCGGCTTCAGGGTATCCGGCGCGCGCTCGCGACATGGTGCGCGTGACAGATCGCCACCGCCAGCGCATCCGCGGCGTCCGCGCCGGCGATCTTAACGCCGGGCAGCAGGCGCGTGACCATCGCGTGGACCTGCGCCTTCTCGGCTGCGCCTGTCCCGACGATCGCCTTCTTGACGAGCCGCGCGGCATATTCGCCGACATCGATACCGCCGCGCGCGATCGCCGCCATCGCGACGCCGCGGGCATGCGCGAGCTTGAGCGTCGATTGCGGGTTGGTGTTGACGAACACTTCCTCGACCGCCGCGGTACCGGGGGAATGATCCGCGACCAGCGCCGAGATCATGCTGTCGAGATGCGATAGGCGGCGGGCAAGCGCCTCCTTGTTGTCGGTTTTCAGATGGCCGTTGGCGACGTGCGACAGGCGGTTGCCCTCGGCACGGATGATGCCCCAGCCGGTGGTGGCGAGGCCGGGGTCGAGGCCGAGAATCAGCATGGTTTCGCGAGGGTCGAGGCAGAAGAAGGTTTGTTCGCGCGGAGGCGCGGAGACGCGGGGGAGGAAGAAGATCGTTCACGCGAAGGCGCGAAGCCGCGAAGGCGGTTTAGCCCGTGGCGACGTCTCGGCGCCGCGGCATCTCGTTCGCCCCGCGGCCGACCGGAATAAACAAGCTGCTGACGCAGAAGATCAGCAGCCGGCGGCGCGACACTCTTCGCGTCTTCGCGCCTTCGCGTGAACCGACCTTCTTTTCTGTCTTGAGTGTTTGCCGCTCCGGACGAGCCATTTCTCGACCAGCGATCTGACGTCGCGCCGCGAAGTGTTACTTGCCGGCCCGCCCCCTCTACCATTTGCCGAACGTGGCGAATGGTCCCCCTCCCCGTTTCGGGGAGGATCGGGTCGATCAACCGAGCTTCTCCATCACCTCGTCGGAGATTTCGTAATTGCCCCAGACGGTCTGGACGTCGTCGTCGTCGTCCAACGAATCGAGCAGCTTGAACAGGGTCGCCGCGTCGCCTTCGGATACGTCGACCATGATCTGCGGGCGCCAGGCGAGCTTCGCGCCATCGGGTTCGCCGAGCACCGGGGTCAGCGCCTTGACGACTTCGTGCAGGCTTTCGTTCGAGGTCCAGATTTCGTGACCGTCCTCGCTGGACGTCACGTCCTCTGCGCCGGCCTCAAGTGCCGCCTCGAACACCGTGTCGGCATCGCCGACGCTGGCCGGATAGTTGATCAGGCCGAGACGATCGAAGGCGTGGCTGACGGAGCCGCCCGCGCCCAGATTGCCGCCATTCTTGGCGACCGCGGTGCGGACGTTGGTCGCGGTGCGGTTGCGATTGTCGGTCAGCGCCTCGATGATCAGCGACACGCCGCCGGGGCCGAAGCCTTCGTAGCGGATTTCCTCGTACGTTTCCGCATCGCCGCGGCTCGCCTTGTCGATCGAGCGCTGGATATTGTCCTTCGGCAGCGAGGCGGCCTTGGCGGCGTTGACCGCCATGCGCAGGCGTGGGTTCATGTCCGGATCGGGCAGGCCCATCTTGGCCGCGACGGTGATTTCGCGGCTGAGCTTGGAGAAGAGCGACGAGCGCTTCTTATCCTGCGCACCCTTGCGGTGCATGATGTTCTTGAACTTGGAATGGCCTGCCATGAAACTCTCTTCGGCTACTATGTCGCTGTCGTCGCGGCGCGCTTCTAGCGCTTGACGGGCGCGGATGCCAAGCGGTCGATCTTCGCCTCCAGCCGGGACAGCCGATCGATCACTTCCGCGTCGAGCTTGTCGTGCAGCCGTTGGGCGAGATTGGATATCCGGTGATCCTTGTACGGCGTGTTCTGCACGCGGTTAGTCACCTGCGATCATCGGGCTTGCTGTGCATTTCGTCATCCCCGCGCAGGCGGGGATCCATAGTCGCCGCAATTCGTAATCAACTTACTGGCCACGGTGCGTATAGATTCCCGCCTGCGCGGGAATGACGAGGATAGTGTCAGGGGCCGACCCGCCCCTTAGATCATACCCAGCGCTTGCAGGTACGTCTCCAGGATCATCTCTTCTTCCTGATACTCGTCCTTCTTTTTCTTGCGGATCGCCAGGATCTTGCGGATCGCCTTGGTGTCGTAGCCACGGCTCTTCGCCTCGGCCATCACGTCCTTGATGTCGTCGCTGATGCCCTTTTTCTCTTCTTCCAGACGCTCGGCCCGTTCGATCAACAGCCGCAATTCGTCGGCAGCGACGCGACCGCCGCCCATGCCTTCCCCACGCTCTTCACTCATGTATCAAATCCCCAGCTGATCGGCGCCCGCGTCGCACGATGCGGCAGGCGGCAAGCTGGTGCGCGTCTATGGAAGCCGCGCGCTTCGATCAATTGCTATCTCGGTCCGGCGACCGCGATGACGCCGCGGTGCATCACGAAATCCATTCGCTCCAGCGCGCGGACATCGTCGAGCGGCGAGGCGGCGACCGCGATGATGTCGGCGGTCTTGCCGATCTCGATCGTGCCGACGTCGCTGCGGCCGAGCAGGTCGGCGGCAGCGACCGTCGCGGTGCGGATCGCCTGCATCGGCGTCATCCCCGACGCGACGAGCAGGGCGAATTCCTGCGCGTTATCGCCGTGCCGCGACACGCCCGTGTCGGTGCCGAACGCGACCTTGACCCCCGCCGCGATCGCCCGCTGGTGGCTGGCGCGCATCGCCGCCGCCGCGGCTTCCGCCTTCGGAATCGTGGCTGGTGGCAGCGCGCCGCCGCGCGCCTGCGCCAAAGCAGCGACGGGGGCCATTTCGGTCGGCACGAGATATGCGCCCCTGGCCTTGAACAAAGCGATCGTCTCGTCGTCGAGGAACGTGCCGTGCTCGATCAGAATCGACCCCGGCATTCAATGCCGCCTTGGTTCCTTCTGCCGCATGACTGTGCGCGGCGGCCTTGCGGCCCAATGCGTGCGCGGTATCGACGATCGCCTTCATCTCCTCCGGCGTCATCGCGCGGCCGAGGCCACCCGCGACGTTCGACAGCACGCCGCCCGTCGCGGCGAACTTGATCACCTTCGCCCCCAGCCCGACCTGCGCGCGCACCGCGCGGCGGCAATCGTCGGGACCATCGCACAGGTTGATGTCCGCCTTGTGCACCGCGTCCGCGAATTCCTCGGCCAAGCCGTTGGCGGAATCGCCGTGACCGCCGGTGACCGACATCATGCGGCCGGCATTGGTGATCGACGGCCCCTCCAGCTCACCACGGTCGATCGCGTCGCGCAGCGCACGGATGCCGCGCGGGTCACCGCCGAGATCGCGCACCGAGGTGAAGCCGGCCTGCAACGTGACCTTCGCATTGACGGCCGCGGTCATCATATCGTCGAACCGGTCGCGGGTCAGCGCCTCCAGCCGGCTGCGCATCGGGTCTCCACCGATGCCCCACAGATGCACGTGCATATCGATCAGGCCCGGCAGGACGAACTGCCGAGACAGATCGACCAGGGCCGCGCCGGATTCGGGGGTGCGAAGCCGTCGCGAATCTCGGCGATCGTGCCGTCGCGGACGATGATCGTGCTGTTGCCGCGCGGTTTCTGGCCGGGTTTGTCGAGCAGGGTGCCCGCGTGGATGTACGTTACCTTGGTCGCGACCGGCTGCGCCGTACGTGCAGGCGCGGGCGGCGTTTGGGCGAAAGCCGCGCTGCCAGCGAGCAAGGCGACCGGTGCGACCCAGCGTAACGTCATGATATCTCTCCCCTGTTGCAGGATGGTGTCGCGCGGACGGGGAAGAGGGTCAAGCGGGGTTCTTTTTCATACTTTCGGCCATGCGGGCGAGCTGTTCGGGAGTCGCCTCATCCTGATGCTGGGCCTTCCACTGGGCATAGGGCATGCCGTAGATCGTCTCGCGCGCCTCGTCCTTGGTGAGCGCGCCGCCGCTCGCTTCCTGCGTCCAGTCGGACAGGCAATTGCGGCAGAAACCGGCGAGCCCCATAAGGTCGATATTCTGCGCATCGTCGCGGTGGCGCAGGTGCAGGACCAGACGACGGAAGGCAGCGGCCGCGACCGCGTCGTCAAGGGCTTCTAACTGCGACATTTGTATATTCTCCCGGTTGATCGATCGGAGATAGCCTTTAGAGCCGGGGCTGCAAGGCAAAGGACTTCGACATGACCAAGGCCATCAGCCCGCGATCGCGCAAGGTGCGCGTTCTCGCCACGCTCGGCCCCGCCAGCAATTCGGTCGAGATGATCGGCAAGCTGTTCGAAGCCGGGGCGGATGCGTTCCGCGTCAACATGAGCCACGGCGATCAGGAATCGAAAGTCGCGGTGATCCAGGCGATCCGGTCGCTGGAAAAGAAATACGGGCGGCCGACCACGATCCTGGCGGATCTGCAGGGGCCGAAGCTGCGCGTCGGGCGGTTTGCCGACGGCCGGGTCGAACTGGTCACCGGGGCGCTGTTCCGGCTGGACCGCGATCCCGCCCCGGGCGATGCGACGCGCGTCGAGCTGCCGCACCGCGAGATCTTCCAGGCGATCGAGATCGGTGCGCGGCTGTTGCTGGATGACGGCAAGCTGGTGCTGCGCGTCGAGGATCACGGGCCGGATCATATCGTCGCGCGGATCGAGGTCGGCGGGATGCTGAGCAACAACAAGGGGCTGAACGTGCCCGACGTGGTCGTGCCAATGGCGGCGCTGACGACGAAGGACCGTAGCGACCTGGCCTTTGCGATCGACCAGGGGGTGGACTGGATCGCGCTGTCGTTCGTGCAGCGGCCGGAGGATCTGGCCGAGGCACGGACGCTGATCCGCGGCAAGGCGGCGTTGCTCGCCAAGATCGAGAAGCCGTCCGCGATCGACCGGCTGGAGGAGATCATCGAGCAGTGCGACGGCGTGATGGTCGCGCGTGGCGATCTGGGCGTGGAACTGCCGCCGCAGACGGTGCCGCCGTTGCAGAAGCGGATCGTCGAGGTGTCGCGCCGGCTGGGCCGCCCGGTGGTGGTGGCGACGCAGATGCTGGAATCGATGATCACGTCCCCCTCCCCCACGCGCGCCGAAGTGTCCGACGTGGCGACGGCGATCTATGACGGGGCGGATGCGATCATGCTGTCGGCGGAAAGTGCCGCGGGTGCGTGGCCGATCGAATCGGTCGCGATGATGAATTCGATCGGCAATGCGGTGGAGAGCGATCCGACGCACGGCGACCGCGTGCACTTCACGATCACGCGCGCCGACCCGACGACGTCCGACGCGCTGGCCGAAGCCGCGAAGACGATCGCGGCGACGATCGGGGCGAAGGCGATCGTGTGTTTCACCACGTCCGGTTCGACCGCGCGGCGCGTCGCGCGCGAACGGCCCGGCGTGCCGCTGATGGTGCTGACGCCGAAGATCGAGACGGCGCGGCGGCTGGGGCTGTTGTGGGGCACGCATGCGGTGCACACGAAGGACGTGGAATCGTTCGAGGAAATGGTCGCCAAGGCCAAGCGCATGGCACTGCGTCACCGGCTGGCCGAGGCGGGCGACAGCATCATCGTGATCGCCGGCGTCCCGTTCCGCACGCCGGGATCGACCAACGTGCTGCACGTCGTCCGCCTGCTGGGCGACGAATTGAAGGATTATACCTGAACCGTCAGCGGGTGGCCGAGGAGCTTACGATCCCTGGTCATCAATCGTGCGCCGAGACGATACGCATGGACGAGCAGCATCTCGTCGAACGGGTCCTTGTGCGGAATCGGCGGATCGACGCGCAGGATGCAGTCTGACGGTTCGAGCGGCGCCATCGCGAAGTCGTTCGCCATCGCAAAACTCAATGCGGTATCGGGATCGATACTCTCCTTTTCGCGCCGCTTCGGGTCGTAGGCGTGCCACTTCACCCGCAATTCCCAGATGCTGATGGCGGAGACGATCAACGGCTCGGTCCGGCGTTCCAGCGCAAGGAATTCGCGCTTGGTAATCTTGTCGGGCAGCGTCGCCAACCAAACGAGGAAATGCGTGTCCAGCAGGATCTTCACGAGCGATTTGGGTCCCAATCGTCGTCCAGCCCCATCACTGCGCGACTGAAAGCGGGATCGTCAAAGCGTTCCTGCCAACCGTCCTCCAGTTCGACTTTGTCCAGCCCCAACTCCTTGCGCACGCGCGCCATTCGCTCCCAATCCAGACCACCGGGCGTGTCGGGGAGCGTTGAAACTTTGGGTGGCCCGAGTTCAGCGACGGGCTTGCCGTTCTTCGTGATCGTAACGCGCTCGCCTCGCTCCGCGGCTTCGAGGGCGTGGGCGAAATTGGCGCGGGCTTCTCGGACGGACATTTCCATGATGGCGGCTCCTGTGTGTACGCGGTGTACACGCAGGTGCCGGGTCAGGCAAGGATGCCGATTTCCCTCAAGTCGCCGCGCAACGTGTCGGCATCGGTGAACAGCAGTCCCTTCATGCCGACAGCCTCCGCACCGGCGACGTTATCGGCGCGGTCGTCGACGAACACGGCATTGGCGGCTTCCAGACCGAACCGGCTAAGCGCGAGGCGGTAGATTTCGGGTTCCGGCTTCAGCAGCTTCTCGTCACCGGAAACGACGATGCCGCGGAAGCGGTCGAACATCTTCGCCTCTCGCTCGCGGAACGGCGCCCAGAATTCGCCGGAAAAATTGGTGATCGCGTAGAGCGGCACGCCGGCCGCATCCAGATCGTCAACCAGGGCCGACATGCCTGGCATCATGCCGGTGATGCTGTCGCTGAAATGCGATCCCCAGCGCAGGATATTGTCCGCGTGATGGGGGTGTGCCGCGATCAGCTCGGCGGAGGTTTCCGCGAACGGTCGTCCGGCGTCATGCTGGAAATGCCAGTCGAGGCTGACGATGTCGCGCAGGAAAGCATCAAGCGCCCGATCCTCGGGGATCAGGCGCTCGTACAGAACCCTGGGGTTCCACGCGTAGAGGACGTTGCCGACGTCAAAAACGACGGCAGACGGCCGGGGCAAAATCAGCCCTGGCGTGCCTTGAAGCGACGATTGGTCTTGTTGATCACGTACGTGCGGCCGCGACGACGGATCACGCGGTTGTCGCGATGACGGTCCTTGAGGGACTTGAGGCTGTTACGAATCTTCATGTTCGAAAATCGCTTCTTGATTCTGGTGTTCGGAAAATGAGGGCTGCGCCTATCTTCGGGGGCTTCCCAAGTCAACCCGCGCACGCCATCGTGGAACCGCCACGGATCATCGTTCGTGGTCCAGCGTTACCCATACGCAACAATATGGTTCGGAGACGGAAGCGTGATCAAGGCAGCATTTGGATTGGTGATCGTCGGTGCGGCGCTCAGCGGTTGCACGACGCCGATGGTGAACGGCCCCGTCGATGTCACGCGCTTCCATCTCGGCGCCCCGCTGGAGCGCGGTAGCGTCAAGGTTGAACCCTTGCCCGGCGGCGCCTCCGCCAGCATCGAATTCCAGACCTATGCCGCGGCGGTCGATACGCAATTGCTGTCGGTCGGCTATACGGCCCCGGCGATCGGCGCGCCGGCGCAATATCTTGCTGTAGTGAGCTTTACGCGGACGTCGCGCGACATCGGCCCTGAGCGGTCGCCGGTATCGATCGGCCTTGGCGGCGGAGTCGGCGGCGGCGGGTATCGCGGGGGCGGCGTCGGCGTTGGCGGCGGAATTTCCTTCCCGATCGGCCGGCCGAAAACGCGCGAGCTGATCGCGACCGAACTGGGCGTGCAGATCCGCCGGCGCAGCGACGGCACGGTGATCTGGGAAGGTCGCGCACAGACCGTCGCCGACGTGCGGGCTCCCGCCGCGGTTGCCGCAAATTCGGCATCGAAACTCGCAAGTGCGCTGTTCCGGGGCTTTCCGGGCGAATCCGGCCGCACTATCACGGTGAAATGAGCATCACAGTCAACGCCGCCTTCGATGGCGGCAATATCGAACTCGTCTCGATCGAAGGCGATACCGTCAACCTGACGATCCGCCGGGACAAGGGATCGGAATTCTTCCAGTGGTTCTACTTCCGCGTCGCCGGCCTGTCCGATCGCGCGGCAGGGACGCCGTTGAAGTTCCGAATCCTGAATGCGGGCAGAATCGGCGTATCCGGACGGCTGGCCGAACTACAAGACGCGCGCATCGACCGACCGAGTGAACTGGCGGATGACCGATACGGGGTATGCGGACGGCATTCTGGAATGGGACTGGTCGGGCGAAGGCGACCTGGCCTGGTTCGCCTATTTCGCGCCCTATACTATGGAGCAGCACGAGGCGCTGATCGCACGGATTGCCGGGCAGCCCGGCGTCACGCACCGCGAACTCGGCGTCTCGCTGGACGGGCAGGCGATCGATTGCCTGACGATCGGCAGCGGACCGAAGCCGGTCTGGCTCTATGCGCGGCAGCATCCCGGTGAATCGATGGCGGAATGGTGGATGGAAGGCGCGCTGGAGCGCCTGACCGACACGTCCGACCCGGTGACGCAGGCGCTGTTGCAGAAAGCCACGTTCCATGTCGTGCCGAACATGAACCCGGATGGCACGCGACGCGGCAATCTGCGGACCAATGCCGCGGGCGTGAATTTGAACCGCGAATGGCATGAACCCTCGCCCGAACGCAGCCCGGAAGTCCTGTGCGTGCGCGAAGCGATGGACGAGACCGGCGTCGCCTTCGCGATGGACGTGCATGGCGACGAGGCGATCCCGGCCAATTTCTTCGCCGGATTCGAGGGCATCCCCAATTGGTCGGATGCGAAGGGCGAGCAATTCTACGATTTCGGTCGCAGGCTCGCCGCGCACACGCCCGATTTCCAGACGCAGATGGGCTATGGCAAGTCCGCACCGGGCAAGGCCAATCTGAGCATGTCGACCAATCAGGTCGCCAACCGCTTCGGCGCCGTTTCGTTCACGCTGGAAATGCCGTTCAAGGATCACGACGCCAATCCCGATCTCGAATTCGGCTGGGGCGCGGAGCGGTCGAAGGCGCTGGCGCATTCGTGCCTGGAAGTGCTGGCCGAGGTGATCGACCAGATCTGATGGAGATCCGCCGCGACGACCCCGCCGCGCCTTATGTCGCCGGTCTACTTGCGCATCATCTGACGGAGTTGCGCGGGCATATGGCGGAATTCGCGTTCGCGTTGGATGCGACCGGATTGTCCGCGCCGGGGGTGACGTTCTGGACCGCGTGGCGCGACGACGGTCTGGTCGGGTTCGTGGCGCTGAAGCAACTCGATCCCCGTCACGGCGAAGTGAAGTCGATGCGCGCCGCGCCGGAGGCCAGGGGCACCGGCGTCGGGCGCGCGTTGCTGAACCACGTCGTCGCGGAGGCAAGGACACGCGGATACGACCGGCTGAGCCTCGAAACCGGGACGGCCGATCTGCATGCCCCCGCCGTCGCCTTGTATCGCAGCGCGGGCTTCATCGACACGGGCGCGTTTGCCGACTATCGCCCCAGTCTGCACAACCAGTTTCTCACCCTCCGCCTCCGGGAGTCCCGATGCCAACACTCGTCCTGATCCGCCACGGCCAGTCGGCCTGGAACCTCGAAAACCGTTTCACCGGATGGTGGGATGTCGACGTGACGGAAAAGGGTGTCGGCGAAGCGCGCGCCGCGGGGCAGTTGATGAAGGCGAAGGGGCTGGATTTCGACCAGACCTTCACCTCGCTGCAATCGCGCGCGATCAAGACGCTCAACCTTGCGCTGGAGGAAATGGGGCGGCTGTGGCTGCCGGTCGAAAAGGACTGGCGCCTGAACGAGCGGCATTATGGCGGGCTGACCGGGCTGGACAAGGCCGAGACGGCGGCGAAACATGGCGACGAGCAGGTGCATATCTGGCGTCGCAGCTTCGATATCCCGCCGCCCGTGCTGGAGGCGGGCAGCGAATATGATCTGTCGCAGGATCGCCGCTATGCCGGGATCGCGATCCCGCAGACCGAAAGCCTGAAGGACACGATCGCCCGCGTCCTGCCCTATTGGGACGGGCGCATCGCCCCCGCATTGCGGGACGGCCAGCGCGTGCTGATCTCCGCCCACGGCAACTCGCTGCGTGCGCTGGTGAAGCATCTGTCGAACATTCCGGACGACGAGATCACGTCGCTGGAAATTCCGACCGGGCAGCCGATCGTGTACGAACTCGACGCGGACCTGACCGCGACCGATCGCTATTACCTGAGCGAGCGGTGATCCCGGCATGACGCACCCTCTGGTCGGCATCATCATGGGCAGCACGTCCGACTGGGCGACGATGCAGCATGCCGCGGACGCGCTGGATGCGCTGGGCGTCGTCTATGAAACGCGGGTCGTGTCGGCGCATCGCACGCCGCACCGGCTGGTCGACTATGCCGAACAGGCGGACGCGCGCGGGCTGAAGGTGATCGTCGCGGGCGCAGGCGGGGCGGCGCATCTTCCCGGAATGGTCGCCGCGATGACGCATCTGCCCGTGCTTGGCGTACCGGTCGAATCCAAGGCGTTGAGCGGGATGGATAGCCTGTTGTCGATCGTCCAGATGCCTGGCGGAATTCCCGTGGGTACGCTGGCGATCGGCCATGCGGGTGCGAAGAATGCCGGGCTGCTTGCCGCCGCGATCCTCGCCACGTCGGACGCGCTGCTTGCCAAGCGGCTGAAAGCGTGGCGCGCGGCGCAGACCGACGGCGTGGCGACCGACCCGCGATAGGAGGGAAGCGGCATGAAGACGTTACCGCCCGGTTCCACGATCGGCATCCTCGGCGGCGGCCAGCTGGGGCGGATGCTGGCCAGTGCGGCCGCCGAACTCGGCTATCGCACGCATGTGCTCGCGCCGGACCGGGAAAGCGTCGCCGCGCAGACCTCGTCCAGCCTGACGCGGGCCGATTACCACAACCGCATCGTGCTGAAGGACTTCGCCGCCGCGTGCGACGTGGTGACGTACGAATTCGAGAATATCGACGTCGCGCCGGTCGAATGGCTGGCCGAGCATGTCCCGGTCCATCCCGGCCCGCAGGCGCTGCGCGTATCGCAGGAGCGGGTCGCGGAGAAAAGCTTCGTCGAGGGGCTGGGCGGACGCCCGGCACGCTGGGCGGCGGTGAACAGCCGCGCCGATCTCGACGCCGGGCTCCTGCATACCGGCACCCCAGCGGTGCTGAAGACCGCGCGCTTCGGGTATGACGGCAAGGGCCAGGCGGTGATCCGCACGCCCGCCGATGCGGATGCCGCGTGGGACTCGATCGGCGGGCCGGCGGTGCTGGAGGCCTTTATCGATTTCAGCCACGAATTCTCCGTGCTGATCGCCCGGCGCGAGGATGGACTGGTGGCGCGCTATCCGGTGCCGCACAACGTGCATGAGAATGCGGTCCTGCGCACGTCCACCCTCCCCGCCCCGGCTGAAATCCTGGCGCAGGCGGAGGAGGCGACCGCGCTTACCGTGCGTATCGCCGAAGCACTGGACTATGTCGGCGTGCTGGCGTGCGAATTCTTCGTGAGCGCGGACGGACCGGTGTTCAACGAGATGGCACCGCGGGTGCACAATTCAGGCCATTGGACGATCGAGGGTGCGACGACCTCGCAATTCGAGAACCACATCCGCGCCATCTGTGGCCTGCCGCTGGGCGACACGGCGCTGACCGCCCCGGGGGTGGCGATGGAGAATTTGATCGGCGAGGATGCGGAGCGCTGGGCGGAGATCTTGGCCGAGCCGGGTGCGCATCTGCATCTGTACGGGAAGGACATACGGCCAGGCCGGAAGATGGGGCATGTCACGCGGCTGGGTTGACGGGGCCGGGGATTGGCCGGAGTCGGTGCGCAGGATGATAGCCGAACAGCGGTAAACTTGGCGAGTGGTAGTGGATTCGGCGGACAAGGTGGTCGTCAAGACGCTCGCTTGGGCGCGAGCAGTCTTATTCCCTCGCTTTGCCGGTCGGTAAGCCAGTCACCCGACCATCGGATTGCAACTCTGCTCCGTCACAGCCTCACTCGGTCATCGCATCCACCCTCCACCCGTTCGTTTCGAGCGAAGTCGAGAAACAGATCACGATGCGCGCGCCATTCGGCTTCTCGACTTCGCTCGAAGCGAACGGAGTGATGGGAGCCGCCCAAAACGATGCGCAACACATCCAGTCGTTCCTATGCTGGGCATCCCCGGCATCCGCGGGAACCTTCACCCGCTGGCGTTGAAATCCGCTACCCAGCGACCCGCCGAACCGCCAGCGGCACGTCGCAGACGCTGGCACCCGTCGGAACGGTCGGCGGGGCGGCGACCTCGCGCAACCGGAGATAGGCGGCAAAGCGCGGATTGTCCGTGCTGCGATACTGGAATTTCGGGCGTTCCGCAGCGGGGATGTCGCTCGCCAATCGCACGGAGGCGATACCCGTCCGCTCGCCCGGCGTCGCGTAGAACCCCATCGTCGCATCGCTGCGCGGCAGGGCGGACAGATATTGCATGCCCTCAATGATCCGCCCGACCACCGTATAATTGCGATCCAGCCGGCGCGCGGACTGGCCGATCGGGGTGAACAGCTCGGATCCCGAGCCGGTCGACGGCAAGGCATCGCGCGCGACCCCGACCATGCCGTAGCAATGGGTAAGCCACGCGGCCTTGCCGTCACCGGCGATCGGCCAGCCATCGGCGGTGATCCCGGACCTCGCGGAATAGCTGTCGGGGCGCGACAGGATTTGCGCCGCGTCGAAGGCGGCAATCTCGAACTCGGCCGCAGGCACCGCCTTGACGCCCGGCGCCATCGCCTTCTTCTCGGACGGATCACCCCATTGCGCGACCCAGTTTTCCTGCACGCGGTAGACGCTTTCCCCGTTCCACCACCCCGCCCGGGCGAGCGTGCGGACGTTGGCGACATGCTCGGGCGCAAACCGGGCGGCAAGACGGATGACGACGGTCTTGCCGGTCGCCAGCGTCATCACCAGCAGCTCGTCGTCCGGAATCGCGCGCCAATCGCCCTCCGCCGCATCGGAGGGCAGCACCGGCGCGGGCGGCATGACGGGCGGGGCTTGCGCGGCGATTGCCAGCGCGAGGAGCGAGATCAGCATGGCGCAGAGTGTGCACGACCCGTCATAATCACGCAATCGCAACCGCACGCTTGCGCACAGGCCGAACTCCCACTAGGCAGCCGCTTCCGTCCAGGACATGCGGAGCGGTGGCCGAGTGGTCGAAGGCGCTCGCCTGGAAAGTGAGTATACGCCAAAAGCGTATCGAGGGTTCGAATCCCTCCCGCTCCGCCAAGTTCCGACTGTCGCAGGTCCTTTGATCGCACCGCGGCCGTATAAGAATGCGTAGCCGGATGTAGGTCGATTATCGGCGCTATCGCAATATCCGCAGACAGTAGACCAGTTGCTGCTGACGTGAACGAAGCCTCCGGCTCATCAGGTCGGCGGAATTTCGCGGACTGGCGAAAGCGCCGACTGATCCAGGTCAATCATATTTCGCAAGGACGCGCGAAACTTCGGCCGCCCGGCGGACGTTCCCTTGGCAAAACAATCATAGGTTTTTGATCTGTAAGGGGAATTGCTCTCTGTATATCCTGTCGATAGCGCTGGGCGGCTGCCTGAAGGGGCCGCCGGTCGAATTCGGACTGACCGAAGACACCGGTGGACATATCACATACGTTCTGGGTGCGGCGATGGCGCTGGCAAAGCGGAACGATGTCGACCGGGTAGAGATCGTCACGCGCCTGATCGAGGACGAGCGGCTCGGCCCGGCCTATGCCGCGCCGTTCGAGCGCGTCGATGCGAAACTTGCGATACGCCGCGTCGCGACCGACAACCGCGCCTATCTGTCGAAGCGCGATGCCATTCGCGACCGGGCGGCTTTCACCTCGGCGCTGATCGCGCTGCTGGAGGACATGCCCCGCCGGCCCGACATCGTCCACGCGCATTTCGCCGACGCCGCCGAGGTTGCGGCGGCGGTTCGCGACCGGTTCGGCATCCCCTTCGTCTATACCGCCCACTCGCTCGGCATCGACAAGGCGGCGAGCGGTGTGGCCGATGCCGATATCGGGGAGCGGCTGGCCGAAGAGGATCGCGCGATCGCGGCGGCCGACCTGATCATCGCGTCCTCGCGCGACGAGGCCGAGCGCCAGTTGATGCTGTACCCGTCGGCGTGCCCGACGCGCATCCATTGCCTGCCGCCCGGTGCCGGGATGAACGAAGCGGATATTTGTGCCGATCCGGTGCCGGCCCGCGCGCTGATCGCGCCGTTCCTGCGCGATACCGACAAGCCGATCGTTCTTGCGATCGCACGACCGGTGGCGAAGAAAAATCTGGCCGGTCTGATCGACCTTTTCGGGTCCGATGCCGACCTGCGTGCGCAGGCGAACCTGGTGATACTGGCAGGCCTACGTGACGGGCCGGAGTCCGGCGAGACCGAGCAGCGGCAGGTGATACAATCGTTGCTGTCGCGGATCGACGCGCACGACCTGTATGGACACGTCGCGTTGCCGAAGCGCCATTGCGCCGCCGATGTCGCATCGATGTATCAGCTTGCGAAGGCGACGAGCGGCGTGTTCGTCAATCCCGCGCTGACCGAACCCTACGGCCTGACGCTGACGGAAGCCGCGGTTCACGGCCTGCCCGTGGTGGCGACATGCCACGGCGGACCGCCCGATATCGTCGCGACCCTGCGACACGGCCGGATCGCCGATCCGTTCGATCCGGCGGGCTTTGCCGGCGCGATCCGCGGGTTGCTCGACAATCGCGTGGAATGGGCGCGGGCATCGGTCGAGGGCAGCATCAGGAGCAAGCAACTCGATTGGTCGGGCTATGCCGATCGCTTCCTGCGGATCGTCGCGACGCTTCGGCCCAAGCCCGCCGCGGTACACGCCCCGCGCAGGCTGCTGCTGTGCGATATCGACAACACGCTGACCGGCTGCACCGTCGGGGCGGAGAATATGGTCCAGTTCCTGTCGAGCCAGTCCGACCTGGCCTTCGGCGTCGCGACCGGCCGGTCGTTGCAGGAAGCGGAGCGGTTGCTGCGCGAATGGCGCCAGCCCGATCCGCGCGTCCTGATCACGTCGGTTGGCAGCGAGATCTATTGGCGATCCGGCGCGCGGCTCGTTGCCGACCGGGATTTTGCGGCGTGGATCGATGCCGGCTGGGCGCCCGGTGATTTCGACACGCTCGTCTCCGCCGTTCCGAATGTGGAGCGGCAGCCGCCGGTCGAGCAGCGCCGCCACAAACGGAGCTATTTCGTATCGGACCATGCCGCGATCGCGCGTATCCGCCAGTTGTGCGCCGGGCTGCCGGTGCGCGTGATCCACAGCCACGGCCGTCTCCTCGACATCCTGCCCGAACGTGCCGGAAAGGGCGCAGCGATGCGCTGGGTGGCCGACCGGCTGGGCATTGCGGAACAGCATGTCTATGCCGCGGGCGACAGCGGCAACGATCTCGACATGCTCGCCGCGGTGCGCAACGGCATCGTCGTCGCCAATCACAGCGCCGAACTAAATTCCCTGCTGGGTCGCCCGTCAATCTATCTCGCGCGCCGCCCGCATGCCGCGGGCGTGGTCGAGGGGATGCGCGCCTTTGCGATGAAAGAGGCCGCATGAACCGTCCGATCGGCTATTTCGTCCATCATCAGGGTCGCGGCCATGCGGAACGCGCGGCGTCGATCGTCAACGCATTGCCCGCCGCACGGCCGGTCACGCTGTTCAGTGCGCGCGACGACATCTTTCCAGCACTCAACCCGAACGTCTCGATCGTCAAAATACCGTCGTTGTTCGAAATGCCGGACGACGCCGCCCCGGCCCTCGCCAACGCGCGAACCCCGGCGACCTTGCACTGCGCCCCGCTTGGCTGGGCGAGCATCACCAAGGCGGTGGCGACGATCACGCAGTGGTTCGATCAGGCCCGGCCCGCGCTTTTCGTGACCGATGTTTCGGCCGAACTGGCGCAACTCGCACGGATCGCTTCGATACCGTGCGTCACCGTGCTGCAGCACGGGCAGCGCGACGATGCCGGGCATATGGCGGCCTATGAATCCGCGATCGGTATCCTCGCGCCCTATGCCGCGACGCTGGAGCAATCCGGTCGACCCGACTGGATGACGGCGAAGACGCATTATGCGCCGGGCGTCGGTATCGATCCCGCACCGATCGACCGAGCCGAGGCGCGGCGCAGGCTGGGCTTGCCGGAGGATGCGGATATCGTCGTCGTCGTGGCAGGCGGTGGCGGAACCGGCACGCCCGGCACGCCGCTGACGATCGGCGCGCGGGCGGAACCGGAGTCCGTCTGGCTCACGATTGGGGCGGTCAAACAGGAATGGCATGCGACCACGCCCGGCAACCTGCGGCATATCGGGTGGGTCGATGATCCCGAGATTTACATCGCCGCGGCGGACCGGATCGTGTCCTCCGCCGGGAACACCACCGTCCACATGATCGCAGCGGCGGGACGCCCGTGGATCGTCGTGCCCGAATGGCGATATTTCGACGAACAGGTGATGAAGGCACGATCGCTCGCCTGTGCCGGGGTCGCGGTGATGCTGGATCACTGGCCGGCGCATGCGGGTGCATGGCTGAAGGCGTGGGACGATGCCGCAGGGCTGGACCTGAACCTGCAACGCGCGCTGGTCGATCCGGACGCTGCGCGCGACACGGCCGGGTGGCTGGAGGCGCAGGCCGAGGCGGCCTGGGCAGACCCGTTGATCGAGATCGTCGCACGCACGCCGCGGGTGATGGCATGACCGTCACCATCTGCACGCTCGCCGCCGGGCGCGCCGAACATCTGACCAACGTGCTGCTCGGCCTGAACGCGCAAAGCATTTTGCCGGGCGAAGTGGTGATCGCGGTGATGCAGGCCGAACCCTATGCCCTGCCCTCGCTCGATTTTCCGGTGCGGCAATTGATGGTCGGCGCGGGCGGTATCCCGCTCGCCGCCGCGCGCAACGCCGCCGCCCGCGCGGCATCGGGCGACATGCTCGTCTTCCTCGACGTGGATTGCATACCCTATCCCGATTTCATCGCCGACTATGTGCCGCTGCTTGCCGAACACGATGCTTTGTTCATGGGCGAGGTGCTGTATCTGCCGTCCGGCGCGACGGCCGACGGGATCGATATCGCGGCGTTTGAGCGGATCGCGGTGAAGCATAGCGAGCGGGCCGGGCCGCCGGTCGACCGGATCGGCGATTGCACCGACTATCGCTGTTTCTGGTCGCTCAACTTCGCGATGCGCCGGGTGACTTTCCTTGCCACCGGCGGGTTCGACGAACGCTTCGTCGGCTATGGCGGCGAGGATACGGACTTTGGCCGCGTCGTGATGGAAGGCGGCACCCCGATCCTGTGGTGCCGCGGTGCGCGCGTCTTCCACCAGCATCATCCGCATCACATGCCGCCCGTCCATCACGTCGACAGCGTGATCGCCAATGCCGCGCGGTTCCGCGACAAATGGGGCCATTTCACGATGGAGCACTGGCTGCGTGCGTTCACGCTGATGGGACTGGTGCGATTGACGGACGGCGAATATGTTCGCCTGCGCGAGGTGAGCGAGGACGATCTCGCGCTGACGCGGCAGCAGTCGGACCAGCCTTATGCCAGTTCGGCGACCGTGCTCGCTTTGCTAGAGGCGCGGATGGCGGAGGCATAGGCAGCCTCATAGCCGGCGATCATCGCATCGACCGAAAACAGCCGTTCGACGCGCGCGCGGCACGATGCGCGGGGCACCAGCATCGCCGCGCGGACGGCGTCCGCCAGCATATCGGGATCGGCTGGTGCCAGCGCACCCGCTTCCCCCACCACTTCGCGCATCGCGCCGCGATCGACGGCTGCCACCGGAACGCCGCACGCCATCGCTTCCGCTGCGACGAGGCCGAACGGTTCGTCCCACATCGGTGTCGATAGCAGCACCGACGCCTCGCCCATCGCGGCGATCAGCGCGTCGCCGCCGAGATGCCCGTGATGGATACAGTCGTCGCCCAGCAAGGGCGCGACCTTCTCCCCGTAATAATCCATGCAATCGATCGGGCCGTACAGGTCGATGGCGACCCCGGCCCGGCGTGCGGCGAGGATCGCGATCGCGGTACCCTTGTTCGGCGTGATGCGCCCGCACCACGCCGCGCGGCCATTGCCCTGCGTTCGGAAATGCCAGCGGTCCGTATCGATCCCGTTATAGACGACGGAGGCCGTGTCCGGCGCGTCCGCCCACCAACTGTCCAGATGGCTCTCCGACGTCGCCGTCTGTCGCAGCCAGGGCACGGCGTTCCGGGCGACCGCATCGGCCAGGCCACCGAACGGCGGCACGTGCAGCGACGTCACCATCGGCTGGCCGTCGCGTCGCGCCCAATCGTGCAAGGCGGGGTGCATCGCATTGTTGTGGACGACGTCGAAACCGCCGCCCGCGATGACCGACCACGCGCGGCCGAACGCCGCCTGCTGGAATTCGGTCAACTCGTCCGTGTCGCGCCACAGCGCCCAGGGCAGCACCGCCTCGTAATGCCGATCGGTCACCCCGTGCAGCGGGAGCGCGGGATCGCTGTCGCCGCTGGCGAACAGGGTCACGTCATGCCCCCGCGCCACGAGCGCGCGGACAAGCAGATGGCAATGCGATTCCATCCCGCCCATGAACGGCGCAGCCACCGGGTGGCGCAGATGTCCGATCACCGCGATCCGCAAAGGGTTCATAGGTAGGTCTGCCGGGTCAAAGGTAGAGGCTGCGTCAGGCGAGGCCGGCGACTGGCCCGGTGCCGGGATCGAAGGACGACGTTCCCGACGGCTCGCCGCGCGAATAGGTCCCGCGTAGGATCCCGACCGCCAGCACATGCCCCGCAATCGCCTCGACGAACGCCCCGCGGCCGGGGGTTGCGCCCGGTGCCGTCGCGCCGGACAAGGCGAACAGCTGGAACACGTAATCGTGCTCGCCATGTCCGGTGGGCGGATCGGGCGGAAGCCAGCCCTCGCGGAAATAGCTGTTGCGGCCGACGTCTCCGTTCGCGCCGCCATCTCCGTCCGGCATGATCGCACCTTCTGCCAGTCGGCCGTCATCCGCCTCCAGCCCCCAGACGATCGCGTGGACCAAGGGGCTTGGCGTGGGCGCGTCGGGATCCTCGACGATCAACGCGAGACTCTTCGTGCCGTCGGGAATGCCGGTCCAGACCAGAGGTGGCGACACGCCCTCCCCGTCCGCCGTGAAGCGGACGGGGAGGCGCGCGCCGTCGGCAAAGGCCGGACTGGCGAGGTCGATACGCCCCGTATCGGACCCGACCGCCGGGTCGGCGGCGACCAGATTACCGTGCCCGGCGCGTTGACCGCTCAGCGCCTTACCGAGCCACGCGGGAACATATTCCAGCATACGACCTCTTTCCTTGCCTCGAACGTCAAGCGAGCGTGCGGACTTTCGGTTCCCGGTCGTAGAAGCGGCGCGATGCCGCCTTCACGAACGAAGCATCCAGTTTGGTTACGCCCTCGTCCGCTTCGACTCCTGCCTTGTCGAGCAAGGGCTTGGCCGCGTCGCTCGCCCCGATCGCCTTCAGATGCGCGAACGCATTCATCGCGAACTCGACCGCCGCGCCTTCGGTCAGCAACGTCTTGCAGCCCGCGTCGGACAGAATGATCGCGACCGCGTCGAAGATCTGGCTCGGCGATCCGGCAAGCTGGCCGTCCGCCTTCCTGACCGACCCGTCGGAAAGCTTCGCCCCGCCGACCTTGGGCGCGACGATGACCGCCTTGCCCTTGGCCTTGGTCACCGCGTCGATCACCGCGTCTAGTTCGCCGGCATCGGTGCCGTCCGCGATCAGGATACCGACCGCGCGGCCCTCCAAAGTAGCCTTCATGTTCTTGTGGATCGACAGCGCGTCGGACGGGGCCATGTCGACCGGCTCCTTCGCCGCCTTCGCCTTGTCGGGCAAGGCGATGCCGAGGCCGTCGGCGACACGCTGCGCCAGGTCCTCGTCCACGTTGCGCAGGTTGGCGACCATCCGCGGCGGTACCTGCTCCAGCAGGCCGACCTTCGACAGTTCGAATACGAAGGAGGAGGCGATATGCGCCTGCTCATGCGCGTCCTGCGACCGGTAGAACAGCCGCGCCTGGCTGTAATGATCCGCGAACGTATCCGCCCGAACGCGCAGCTTGTCGCCCGTCTCGTCCGGCCCGGTTGCGGCGTTGACCGTCGCGAAGCCACGATCGACGCTTTCGCGCGGGCCGCCTTCCTCGCCATGTGCGGAAAGGCTGTTGGGCTCGTAATTCGCGCGGCCCTTCGGCACCATAGTCTGCATCATTCCGTCACGCTGGAAATTGCCGAACGGGCAGCGCGGGGTGTTGATCGGGATCTGGTGGAAGTTCGTCGTCCCCAGCCGCGACTTCTGCGTGTCGAGATAGCTGAACAGTCGCCCCTGAAGCAGCGGATCGTTCGAAAAATCGATCCCCGGCACGATGTTGGTCGGCAGGAACGCAACCTGCTCCGTCTCGGCGAAGAAGTTATCGACGTTGCGGTTCAGCGTTAGCGTGCCGATCAGACGAACCGGCACGTCCTCTTCCGGAATAAGCTTCGTCGCGTCGAGCACGTCGTACGGCTGTGCGTTGGCGAAATCCTCGTCGAACACCTGGATGCCCAGATCCCATTGCGGGAAGTCGCCGCTATCGATCGCCTCGAACAGGTCGCGGCGCTGATAGTCATTGTCCGCCGCCTGCAACTTCAGCGCCTCGTCCCAGATCGTCGACTGAAGCCCGAGCCTCGGCTTCCAGTGAAACTTGACGAAGCTGACCTTGCCCGCATCGTTGACCAGCTTGAACGTATGGACGCCGAAGCCTTCCATCATGCGGAACGATCGCGGCAACGTGCGATCCGACATCGCCCACATCAGCATGTGTGTCGTCTCGGGCATCAGCGACGCCCAGTCCCAGAACGTGTCGTGCGCGCTGCCGGCCTGCGGATAGCCGCGATCCGCCTCCATCTTCACCGCGTGGACGAGATCGGGGAACTTGATCGCATCCTGGATGAAGAAGACCGGGATGTTATTGCCGACCAGATCCCAATTGCCCTCCTTGGTATAGAACTTCACCGCGAAACCGCGCACGTCGCGCGGCGTATCGACCGAACCGGCCCCGCCCGCGACGGTCGAGAAGCGCACGAAAACCTCGGTCTTTTCGCCTTTCGCGAACACCGCGGCGCGCGACAGGTCGCTGATGTCGTCGGTCGCCTCGAACACGCCGTGCGCGCCACTGCCGCGGGCATGGACGATACGCTCCGGGATACGCTCGTGGTCGAAGTGGAAGATCTTTTCGCGAAGGACGAAATCCTCCAGCAGGGTCGGGCCGCGCGCGCCGCTTTTGAGGCTGTTCTGGTTGTCGCTGATCGGAACGCCGTGGTTCGTCGTCAACACTGCGCCGCCATCGTCGGCACGCTGATGGGTCTCGCCGCCGGATGCGGTCGTCGCTTTGTCTGCCATGTAGAATGATCCCGCTTCATCGGACGTAGGTCGTCCATCGCGGGGTCAACGCATGGTGACCGCGTAAGGGCACCGGATATTTGACTTATTTTAAGCGCCGGGCGCGATGCCGGGCTCAGCCGCCACCGATACCTTCGATCACCGTGCCGCTTCCTTCGCAGGTCGGGCACGTCTTGCCGTCCACCTCGCCGCTCCCTTCGCACTGCGGGCAGACGTTTTCCCCGGTACCCGGAGTGCCGGCCGGGGCCTGATCCCCCGGCGCCATCGGTTCGTTTTCCATCGTCCATCTCCTTCGTGGCTATCAACGCGCGATGCGCCGGGAAGCTTCCCAGCACGGTGATATCGACCGGGAACGATGACTCGTTTCGCCGCGCATGTCGCATCTGACAAAGGGCAAAGGGGCGAACCTTGATCCAGTCTATTGATCTGCCTGATTGAATTCCGCCGCCACCGAAAATAGCCTGAAGTTGAAATGGGTTGGCCGAATGCACAGCAGTGCGGATCGGACCCGAGCGAAGCCAAGGAGCGCAACCATGACGGACGCAACCGACGGGAAGAACGGTGAACAAGCCGGTTCCACCGAGAAAGACGCGGAGAAGGTGAAGGAAATCGCCGAACGCGCCGGGGGTGGATCGAACAAGGAGTCCGACCTCGGCAGCAACGAGGATATCGACCAGATCGGCGGGCAGGCGCACGATCGTTCGTCCTGACGCTTGCCCGGTAGCCGGTCGCGGGGCCGCAGGTCGGTTCGGATGATCGGCCGATCGACCCGCATCCTGGCGGGCCTGATCCTCGGACTCGCATCGGGCGCGGCGTTATCCGGTACGGCGGTAGGAGACTCGCTGTTGCCGGTGACGCGCCCGATCGGCCGGTTGTGGCTGGATGCGCTGACCATGACGGTCGTGCCGCTGATCTTCTCTCTCCTCGTCGACGGGATCATGAGCACGGCGGAAAGCGCCGGTGGCGGTCGCGCCGCGACGCGGGCGCTGGCGTGGTTCGCCGGTTTACTGCTTTGCGCCTGCGCCGCCGCCGCCGGCTTTGCGAGCATCGCGCTCGATCTCTGGCCCGTCCCGCGCGAGGCCGCGGCCTTGCTCGCGCGGGAGGCACCCGCCCCGGCGGTCGCCGGCGCAGCGGACTGGATCGGCACGATCATTCCCGCCAATCCCATCCGCGCGGCAGCGGACACAGCGATCGTCCCGATCGTGGTCTTCGCGCTGTTCTTCGGCTTCTCCGCCAGCCGCATCGCGCCGGACCTGCGCAACAGTGTCCGCACGCTGTTCAAGGCGATCGTCGAGACGATGCTGGGAATCGTCCACTGGGTCCTGCTCGTCGCGCCTGTCGGCGTGTTCGCACTGGCATTCGCGGTCGGCATGCAGGCGGGGACCGGGGCGGCGGGGTTGCTCGTCCATTATATCGCCGCGGTCGTCGCGACGTGCCTGCTGGTCACCGCGCTCGCCTATCCCGTCGTCGCGGTGTTCGGGCGGATATCCCCCGCCGCTTTCGCGCGTGCCGCACTGCCCGCACAGGCGGTGGCGGTCAGCACCCAGTCGTCGCTGGCATCCTTGCCGACAATGATCGATGCGGCGCCGCGACTGGATGTTCGCGCGGAGGCAGCCGGGATCGTATTGCCGCTCGCCGTGTCCGTGTTCCGGGCCGCGAGCGCGGCGGCGAACGTGACGGTCGCCGTCTATCTGGCACGCCTGTACGGCATCGATATCGGCATCGGCACGCTGCTGATCGGTTGCGCCGTCGCTGCGCTGGTCAGCGTCGGCGCGGTCGGCTTGCCTGCGCAGGTGTCCTTCTTCGCGATCATCGGGCCCGTTTGCCTTGCGATGGGCGTTCCGATCGCGTTGTTGCCGCTGTTGCTCGCCGTCGAGACGATCCCCGATATCTTCCGCACGCTGGGCAACGTCACCGCCGACCTCGCCGTCGCGCGGCTGGCAGGACGGAGCGTCGACCACGCGGATTAGTGCTCGCGAAACGACGCGGCGCATGCCGGGCGCGCGAATGTCGCTGGTGTTGCCGTGCGCCCGATCCATGCTCTTCATAGGTCTGCACCGCCTGGCCCCCGGCTTTTGTGCGCCGGGCCCCACCAATCTTCCAGGTTTCGAACCCGAAAAGGCGGCGCAGGCGTTACGTAATCAACACGTTACGGTTCGAGAGATTGAATGAGATTTTTGATTGCGGAAAGCGAGCCACCGGAAGCCCGGGAGGCTCGGAGAAACAGTGTCGGCAAGAGTTCGGGCGAAACCTATATCGAGATGCTCAACGATCTTGCGCCCGGCGCAACGTGCGATCGCGCCAAGCCCGCCGACGAAGATACCGATCCGATGACGGTGGAGGCGATCGCCGGATACGATGCCGTCTTCCTGACCGGATCGCCGCTGCACATCTACGATTCCACACCGGAGGCAGAGCGCGAGATCGACTTCATGCGCCGGGTCTTCGCCTCGGGAACGCCGTCGTTTGGATCGTGCGCCGGGTTGCAGGTCGCGGCGGCGGCGGCCGGTGGAAAGGTCCGGGAAATGGAGAAGCGGCAGGAGGCGGGCTTCGCGCGGCGCATCACGCTGACCGATGCCGGCCGCGACCATCCGCTGCTCCGCGGACGCCCGGCGGCATTCGACGCGCCGGCGATCCACGGCGACGAGGTTGCCGAACTGCCGCCCGGCGCGACCCTGCTGGCCGGGAACACGGTTACCGCGATCCAGGCGGCCGAGATCCGGTACGACCAGAGCATATTCTGGGGCGTGCAATATCACCCCGAACTGTCGCTGGCCGAGATCGCCGCGGCGCTTCGCCGCCAGTCTGACGACCTGATCGAGCAGGGGTTGGCGCGCTGTTTCGCGGATATCGATAGCATCGCGGCGTCGATCGACGACTTCGATCGCGAGCCCGAACGCGCCGATCTGGCATGGCGGCTCGGTCTCGATCGTCAGGTGTCCGACGTCGACCTGCGACGGACCGAGATCCGGAACTTCGTGGAGCTGCTGGTTCGGCCGGTCATGGCGGAGCGGGGCCGGTCGGGATGCGAGGCGGCTGACGAAAGCCTCGCGGCCTGATCGTCAGCCGTCGCCATCCGTGCGGGTGAGCACCAGCCCGACCGCCGCGATCCGCTCGACCTCGGCATAAGCGGGCTGGTCGAGTTCGTCGCCGAAGATGTCCGGGTCCAGCTCGTGATAATCGAAGCGCCAGCCGGCCGACGGGATCCGCTCTCGCAGCGCGTCGAGCAGGACGTCGCGTCCGTCGACGATCGATACGCCGGTGTGCAGGATGATCTTGCCGCCCGGTCGCAACAACCGCATGCCGTCGCATACCCAGTCGAGCGACAATCGGCCGCCATAAAGGTCACCGCCGTCGCGATATGCGCGCGCGCCATCGTCCATCATGAACGGTGGATGCGTTACGATCAGGTCGAACTCCGCGGTCAGGTCGGCCGGACGCCCCGCTTCGACTGTGCGGTGGTCCACCCCGGTGAATTCGGCGTTGATCGAGGCGAGGAACAGGGCCTTGGGGTTTATGTCCGCCAGCGTCAGGACCGATCCCGGCCGACCGCGCGCGGCGGTGATCCCGCCGACACCCGCGCCCGCGCCATAGTCCAGAATCTGCGCGCCTTCCGGCAATCGTCCCATCCGCGCGACGATCAGGTCGGCGAAACGGTAACTGTCCGGGCCGAGAAAGACGGAATCCTCCGCCAACGTCGGGTAGGCGGAATGGAGGAACAGCGCGCCCCGCACGCTGGACACGCGGATCGTCGCCGCCAACAGCCCGTCGTCCCGCTGCTCGACCGCGCCCGCACGCTGCAGCAGCTCGAGGACCGCCGGCTGGACCACATCAGACGTGAAGGGGAGGCTCCACCCAAGCACATCGCGAAGATTCTTCGCGCGGGTCCGATCGGCGCGCGCGACGACGCGCCGATGCGTCGCCGGGGTCGCGGTGACGAAGCGATAGTCGTCGGCTCGCAGCGTCGCGAGCAACTGCTTCAACGCCGTCCTTCGTTCGGTCTGGCGACCCTCTTCGCCATGCCCCGATCCTTTCGACGTCCGCACCTTCGATGAATCAATGATAGATGTTAAGTTCATGTATTCACGCCATTTTTTTGAGGTCGGAAGTAAACTGGCCGGCGGCGTGCGGGTTCCCGTGTCCCAGCTTGGCGGCAAACTGGCTGATGCAGATAAGTGCCTGTTGAATCTTCGGAACCGTCCCCCTTTCACGTCATTCTCTGGATCATATCGACCGGAAGGTGAACAGCCGGAGACGCGAGCGATGCCTGAACTCGGAGACGTACTCAAAGCGATCGGACCGAATGCGTCGATCGTCTTCGCGGCGTGGATCTTCATGGGTTTCCTGCAACAGCGCTATGACAGCGCGATCGACCGCTACCGCTCGGCAGTGGGCGACTTTCGCGCGAACGATCACGACGACGACCGCGCCGGGAATCTGAAGGACCAGATCCTGACCTATCGCAGCCGCTGCAAGTTGATGGGCCGGGCGACTTTGGTCGGTCTGGTCGCCGCGATCCTGTTGATCGCCGCTCTGGTGTTCGGCGCGCTGGACGTGCTGATACCACGGACACCGGTCATCATGGCGGCGGGCACGGCGGCGTCGATCGTCGGGTTCCTGTTGGTCATCCTCGCCGCGGCGATCGTGATCGCAGAGGGCCGGATCGTCACTCGCCAACTCGACGACGAACTGCGCGATGTCGGCGATCTGGCAAACGACGCCGGTCGCGGCGGGCGGGGCATTGCACGATGACCGCGGCGACCCTCCACAAAAGCAAGGACCAGTCATGACCAAAGCCTGCCTTCCGACCGCGATCCTGCTGCTGCTGGCTGGATGCGGAAGCCCCAGCCCGGCAGAGAACGCGGCCGACCAACTGGAGCGTGCCGCCGACCAGAGCGATCCCGCCGCCGCGACCGAACTGGAAAATCGCGCCGATGCGATCCGCGCATCCGGCACGGCGCCGGGTAACAGCAGCGATCCGGCCGGCGCCGTGCAGAATGCGATGGAAGCGGGTGGAAACGCCCAGATGGGCAACATCCGCTAACCCCGGAAGGAGATCATGCGATGAAATTGTTCGGTATCCGCCTGTACGGAACCTCCGACCCCGGCGACTCAACGCCCCCTGCCAACGAAGGCATGCGCGGTGAACGCGCGGCGCGCGCGGGCGGCGGTTCCGGCGACGAACGGATCGAAGACGTCAACGGTCGCAGGATCGCAGTCGAGGAAACATCGGGTGTCGCCAGCGCCGAGGCGGCGATCGACGCGGAGAACGGGGATCACGACGCGAACCGCTGATCCCGGAAGCGTCAGTCCGCGACGTCGATCGCGCTCAGGACATGGATCTCCGGCCGACCCGCCGCGAGATCGCGTGCCGCCATCCCGAACGCCTTGTAATGATCCGACCCGCGATGCGCCTCGATCGCGGCTTCGTCCGTGTACAGCTCGTTGAACACGTACCGGCGCTCGCCGTCAGTCTCGCGCCACAGGTCATAGTGCAGCACGCCGGTTTCGGCCCGCGATCCGGCAACCGCCTGCGCCGCGGCAGCCTCGAATGCGTCCGCCTGTCCGGGCTTCACGGTGACGAACGCAATGACTTTGATGGGCATTCAGGCTCTCCTCTGTCTTGTTACCCTATCTGTGCCCGCCGCATCCGACGCGCGCAAGCACGTCGCACGACGGTCAGCGGATCGAACGGTTGGGCATGCCAGACCCACGGTGTATCATACGGTAAAACCGGAGAGAAAAGTCATGACCGACGCGACGTATACGCCCCCGAACGCTGGGTCTGGAACAAGGACAATGGCGGACGCTTCGCCAACATCAACCGGCCGATCGCCGGCCCCACGCACGACAAGGACCTGCCCGTCGGGCGGCACCCGCTCCAGCTCTATTCGCTCGCCACGCCGAACGGCGTGAAGGTGACGGTCATGCTCGAGGAACTGCTCGCCGCGGGACATGACGGTGCGGAATATGACGCGTGGCTGATCCGCATCAACGAAGGTGACCAGTTCTCCAGCGGTTTCGTCGATATCAATCCCAATTCGAAGATCCCGGCATTGCTCGACCACAGCGGGACGACGCCGGTGCGCGTGTTCGAATCCGGCTCGATCCTATTGTACCTCGCGGAGAAGTTCGGGGCGTTCGTGCCGACCGATCCCGCCGCCCGCGCCGAATGCCTGTCCTGGCTGTTCTGGCAGATGGGCAGCGGCCCCTATCTGGGCGGTGGCTTCGGCCACTTCTATGCCTATGCCCCCACCAAGATCGAATATGCGATCGACCGGTTCGCGATGGAAACGAAGCGGCAGCTTGATGTGCTCGACCGGCGATTGGCGGAAAGCGAGTATCTGGGCGGCAGCGACTATACGATCGCCGATATGGCGGTGTGGCCGTGGTACGGTGCGCTCGCCAAGGGTCTGGTCTACGATGCGGGCACGTTCCTGCAGGTCGAGGATTACACGCACCTGCAGCGCTGGACCGACCAGATCGCCGAACGTCCTGCGGTAAAGCGCGGGCGGATGGTCAATCGGGTGATGGGCGATCCGGCAAGCCAATTGCACGAACGCCACGACGCCAGCGACTTCGACACGAAGACGCAGGACAAGATCGGCACGGACGCCAGCGGGTCCTAGACCAACGACTTCAATACGCCCCGTTCGTGCTGAGCCTGTCGAAGCACCTGCCCATGTGGCCCGCCCTTCGACAAGCTCAGGACGAACGGTTGAATGTGCCGGTTGGATATTCCCGCTAGCTCGCGCCGCGCCCGCCCGCCTGCCCGAACACGCGGCGATAACGCGCGATCTCGGCGGCATCGCCGGTGGCTTTGGCGGGATTGTCGGACAGCTTGACCGCCGGGCGGCCGTTCGCCTCGATCACCTTGACGACGAGGGACATGGGATCGAGCCCGGTCGTACCACCGGGTGCGCATCCTTCGAAATCGTTGGTCAGGTTCGTCCCCCAACCGAAGCTCATGCGCACCCGCCCGTGAAAGTGGCGGTAGGTCGCCTCGATCGACTCCACGTCCATACCATCGGAAAAGATCAGCAGCTTGCCCTGCGGGTCGCGGCCCCGTTGCTGCCACCAGCGGATGATCTGCTCCCCCGCCTCGATTGGTGGCGCGCTGTCTGGCCTAAAGCCGGTCCAGTCCGCGAGCCAGTCCGGCGCTCCGGCGAGAAAAGCCTTCGTCCCGAATGCGTCGGGCAGCGCGATCAGCAGATTGCCCGCATAGTGCCGGCGCCAGTCCTCCAGCACGCGGTACGGCGCAGCGCGCAACGCCTCGTCCGTATCGGCGAGCGCCGCCAGCACCATCGGAAGTTCGTGCGCATTGGTGCCGATCGCTTCCAGATCGCTGTCCATCGCGAGCAGCACATTGGACGTCCCGATGAACCGGTCGCCCAGCCCTTCCTTCAACGCCTCGACGCACCAGCGCTGCCACAGGAAGCCGTGCCGTCGCCGAGTGCCGAAATCCGACAGAGCGAGATCGGGCAAGGCGCGAAGCCGTTCGACCTTGTCCCATAATTTCGACTTCGCCCGCGCGTATAGAATGTCGAGCGTGAAGCGGCCCATATCCCGCATCGCAGCGCGCGAACGAAGCTCGTTGATCACGCTCAGCGCCGGGATTTCCCACATCGTGGTCATCATCCAGGGTCCGGCGAAGCGCAGGTCGAACTGCCCGTCGACCCGGCGCAACTCATATTCGGGCAGCTGGAAATCCGCGAGCCATTCGAGGAAGTCCGGCGCGAACATCCGCTCCTGCCCGGCAAAGCTGTTGCCCGCGAGCCAGATCAATTCCTTCTTGGTAAAACGCACCGTCCGCGCGTGATCCAGTTGCGCCCGCAACTCATCCTCGTCGATCGTATCGGCCAGCCGGATGTGCGTGCTGCGGTTGATCAGCCCGAACGTCGCCTGAACCTGCGGGTACAGATGCCGGATCATCTGCAACATCAGCAGCTTGTAGAAATCGGTATCCAGCAGACTGCGGACGATCGGATCGAGCCGGAAATTGTGGTTGTACGTGCGCGTGGCGATGTCGGTGACGGTCATCGTGCCTTACTGCGGCAGCAGGCGGGGGAATTCGACCGGCAATTCGCGCGCGAGAAATCCGATCGGCCCGCTCATCGTCGCGACGCGCCGGCCGCTTTGGCCGTGGAGCCACACGCCCCATCCCGCGGCGACCCGTGGCGAGGCGCCGCGCGCTACCAGCCCGGCGATCGCACCCGCCAGCACATCGCCCGATCCGCCGGTCGCCAGCCCCGTTCCACCCCCGCCATAGTGCAACATCGCGCCATCGGGGCCGGCGATCACCGTGCTGCTTCCCTTCAGCACGACGATCGCGCCGAACCGCGCCGCGGCATCGCACGCGAACCGTTCGGGATTATCGGCGACCGCATCCTCCTCGCATCCGGCCAGAACCGCCATCTCGCCATAATGCGGGGTAAGGATTAGTCTTCCGCTCAGCGCTGCTGCCTGGGACTCGAGATCGCGCAACGCCCCGATCGGCATCGCATCGACGACGAGGATCATCTCGCCCGGATCGGCCGAGATCACCTGACCGAGCAACCGGGCGGCCACCTCCGGACGGGCGATGCCGGGGCCAAGCACGACCGTATCGCATCGGGCCATCGCCTGCTCCACGATCGGCCCCGCCCCCTCCCCAATCTCGCGATCATCGTCTTCCGGCAGCGCGATCGCGGCGGCTTCGGGCACGAACAGGCCGAGCATGGTCGCCGCCGACGCGATCGTCGCCATCTGGAGCTTTCCCGCGCCGACCCGCAACGCCGCCTCACCGGTCAAGCGGATGGCGCCCGGCACGCGGCCGGATCCGCCGATCGCCAGCACCCGACCCCGGCTGTTCTTCGTCGTGCCGCCGCCATGAACGGGCAATGGATTGGCGGCGATCCACGCGCTGTCGACTGGGGTCGCGCCGTAGCTCATCCGCGCACCGCCCCCGTGGCATCCGGCGTCGCGGTGACGATCGACGGACTGCGTTCCTCGAGATGCGAGACATCGTTGTAGTGGACCAGCGCCAGACCGCCTTCCGTGCCCATCGCGGGATCGAAGCGATATTCGGTGACCGCGCAATTGCCGACCTCCGCCTCCCGGTCGATCGCCAGAATCGTGGCCTCGTCCATATTCTCGATAATGTAGCGCAGGCACAGCACGACGACCTGATGCGCGACGATCATGACCCTGCGTTCGGCATAATGCAGCGCGATCGTGTCCATCAGCGACCGGAGCCGGAAGATGACATCGCACCAGCTCTCGCCACCCGGCGGGCGGTGATAGAATTTGCCGAGGATGCGGCGGAATTCCGCCTGATCGGGAAAGACGGACGCGATCCCACCCGTCGTCAGCCCGTCCAATATGCCGAATTCCTTCTCGCGCAGGCGCTCGTCGACCGCGACCGGCCCGTCCAGCGATCCGCCTCCGCAGTCCAGGAACAGCTGCGCCGTGCGTTGCGCGCGCAGATAGGGCGAGGCGAGGATCACGTCCGGGCGCTGTTCCGCCGGGCGATCGGCGAACCACCGCCCCATCGTCCGCGCCTGCGTTTCGCCCAGCGGGGAAAGCGGGACATCGACATCGCGCATCGTCAGTTCGATCCGCTGCGCCCCGCGCGCATGCGCTTCGTCCCGCGCGATATTGCCGGTGCTCTCGCCGTGGCGGACGATCCAGAGCGTGGCGGGCCAGCGCGGCGACGCCATCAACGCTGCCTGCCGCATTGGATGAGTACACCGCGTTCGATTTGGTCCGGTCGATCGATCATCAAGGTTCCCGCATAGTCGAGGACAGAGCGCACGACCGCCCAGCCTGTTCCGGGCGATATTCATTGATCGAGGTTATTTGCTTTGCAAACAACGCGTTAAGCCGCGGAACGGGTCGCCGTCGGGCGGGTTGATCGCCGTGAAATGGAGGTAGTCATGGCAATCAAGGGCGCAGGCGGCAATCCCGGAGCGATCACCAAAAAGGGCGGCGACGACGCGAAAGGCAGCACCGGCACCGGGCGCGGCGGCGGCACCAGCGGCGGAGGCACAACGGCACGCGGCGCAAAGAAGAACCCGCAGGACAATGCCAAGAATGAAGAGGGACAGGCCGGCTGATCGCATACCGGCCCCCCGTCATTTGAGCTTGCCGCGGACCAGATCGGCCAGATCCGCGTCTGCGACCGTCGTCACCCCGTCCCGGATGATTACGGCGAGCCGATCGTCCTGCCATATCTCGACCGCCGCGCCCGGATCGATCCGCGGCATGCGCGCCGCCGCTTCCCGGTCGGACGCGGCCAAGAACAGGAACGTGGCGAGCGGTGCGGCCGGATTGTCGGGAAATATCGTCGCCTGGTACAGTGGCATGGTTTGCACTGGCCGCCAGCGTTCGCCGCAGGTCCGGCAGCGTTCAGGCCAGAGCCGCCTCGAACTCCGCCGGGGCCGGCAGTGCCCAACTGGCCGCCAGCCGCCGGTATGTCGCGAGTGCCTGACCGACGACCCGATCCCTATCGTGGTGAAGATCCGCGGCGGGCCGACCGACGAACGTCACGCCGGATTCTGCCAGCGCGAGTGCTTCGTATCGCTTGAACAAGGCCAGCTCCCCGGCGGGCGGACTGTCGATGGCACGAGAGGACTGGTCCTGCAGCCGCCCGTGACAATGATCGAAATAGTCGTCGATCGGCCCGGTGAAGACGAGGTGATCGTGCGGATAGGCCGACCGCGCATCCTTATACTCGACGCCCAGCAGAAGATCGATTCCGGGATGGTCGAGCAAGTTGTCAGCATTGTCCGCGACGTGCGGGCGGCGATCGACCACAAGCACCGACTTGCCGGATTGCGACGCCAGCCGCTCCGCCATCACCGCGCCCGCGATGCCCGCGCCCACGACCATCACGTCGTAGCGCGCGGGGGGTTCGGACGGACCGCGCGTCGGCGAGACGATCGGTTGCACGCGTCGCTTTTCGCGGAGGAATTCCTCAATCCGGGCCGCGATCAGCCCATATGCTGTATCCCAACCAGCTTCCGATGCAGGCGCGGTTTTCCCGGCCTCGCCGTCGGTGAGGATCTGGTCCGCACGCGTCGATACCCGCGCCTCGACGGCTTCCAGATGCGGTCGATCGGCGGGATCGTCCAGCCGATCATAGACGATGCAGGCTGGCCGGACGTGATCCGAAAAAGCGAGCATCGCCGGATCGCAATACCAGTGGATGACCGGACCGGCGATCTCGCTCGTCAGCCGATCCAGCAGGCGGGCAAGCGTCTGCGCGTCGCCGGCAAGATCGTCTTCCTCGCGCAGTTGCGGGACGACGATGTGTACCCCGCTTTCGGCATCCGTCGCGATGTCCAGCCGCGCCGCGTCCAGCCCCGCCACGATGCGCGGCTCCTCCCAGAAATAGACCGGCAGGGCCCCCGCCGACCGACGCATCATCTGTTGCGGCCGATCGGCGCCGGACGCCCATCGCAGATAGCTGAAACAGATGACCGCGCCGCCGTCGGGCGAATTGATCGAGATGAAGGAAGCGCCGGTCGGGGTGTGCTGCATGGGGTCCAGCCTTGGTGATGGATCATCAATCAACCTGCCCCCGGCCCGGCGGTTCCTGGCTAAACCATTGATCTTAAACTAGATTGTACAGTTTTCCTGCAACCTGCCGACGCGCTGCCGGTTCTTCGGGCGGGGCCGGACTCGTGCCCGTGGGACGGAGACTGCGCGATGGAATTGTGGGGCGGGATCGAATGCACCGTCAATCGCGTCGGCAACCGATGGAACGATCAACTGGCCTTGACCGGGCATCGCACCCGGATGTCCGATCTGGATGCCATCCTGTCGCTGGGTCTGACCGCGCTGCGCTATCCCATCCTGTGGGAGGACGTCGCGCCGGAGCATTCCGACCGTCGCGACTGGTCCTGGGTCGATCCGCGGCTGGACCGGCTGAGGACGAGCGGATGCCGCGTCATCGCCGGGCTGGTGCATCATGGCAGCGGGCCGCACTATACCGACCTGCTCGATCCTGGCTTCCCCATCGGACTTGCGGACCACGCACGCGCCGTGGCCGAGCGGTTCGACTGGATCGAGGAATGGACCCCCGTCAACGAACCCGTCACCACCGCACGCTTCTCCGCGCTCTATGGCCTATGGTATCCGCACGCCCGCGAAGAAGCAGCATTCTGGGCGGCGTTGCTCAACCAGATCGACGCCACCCGGCTGGCGATGCGGCAGGTCCGCCGGATCAATCCCCACGCGCGGCTTATCCAGACCGACGATCTCGGGCGCAGCTACGCCACCGCGCCGCTGCGGCAACAGGCCGGGTTCGACAATATGCGGCGCTGGGCCGGCTGGGACCTGTTGTGCGGACAGGTCACGCCGCACCATCCCTTGTTCGATCGCATCGCCGCATTCGGGCTCTCGGATCGACTGCGGGCGATCGCCGACGATCCGTGTCCGCCGGACATCATCGCCGTGAACCACTATCTGACCAGCGATCGTTTCCTGGATCATCGCACCGAACTGTATCCCGCGATCGAGCCGGGCGGAAATGGCCAGATGCGCTACGTGGACGTGGAGGCGATCCGGGTGTTGCAGCCCGCGCCCCAGGGCCTCGAGGGCGCCCTGCGCGAGGCGTGGGACCGCTACCATATCCCGATCGCGGTGACGGAGGTGCATAATGGCTGCACGCGCGACGAACAGATACGCTGGATGGCGCGCGCTTGGTCGATCGCCCGGCGGTTGGAACGGGACGACGTGGACGTCCGCGCGGTGACCAGTTGGGCGCTGTTCGGCAATGACGGTTGGAACACGCTGCTGACTGCGCCGGGCGTGTACGAGCCCGGCGCATTCGACGTCCGCGGGAGGGACGTTCGTCCTACCGCGCTGGCGGGTGTGCTGCGCGATCTGTCCACCGGGCGCGAACCACATCCGGTGGCCGCCCAACCCGGCTGGTGGGAACGGCCGATCCGCCTGCTTCACGCGCCCGTCGCCCGGCCCGCCTCCGCGCGCGCGCATCGGCCCGTGCCGACGCCGGCGGCCGCACCGATCCTCATCGCCGGTGCAACGGGCACGTTGGGGCAGGCGCTGGAAAGGGCCTGCCGTCACCGCGGCCTCGATTGCGTGCTGACCGATCGCACCGGGCTGTCGCTGGACGATCCCGCGAGCATCCGCCGGGCGCTGGACGCGCACCGGCCGTGGCTGGCGATCAATGCGGCGGGGTGGGTTCGCGTGGACGACGCAGAAACTGCCGAGGATGCATGCTTCGCGGCCAATGCCGTTGGAGCGACGAACTTCGCACGCGCCTGCGATGCGGCTGGTATTCCCAGCGTGAACTTTTCCACCGATCTGGTGTTCGACGGCACCGATCCGGATGCGTATGACGAGGCGTCCGCACCGAACCCGCTCAGCGCCTATGGCCGCAGCAAGGCCGCTGCGGAGCGTGACATCACGGCCTTGCCCGGTCGCCACCTGATCGTTCGCACCGCAGCGTTCTTCTCGCCGTTCGACCCGCACAATTTCGCCTGGGCGGTGGCGGACACGCTCCGGCGCGGCGAGCCATTCCACGCGGCGTCGGATCATTTCGTTTCCCCGACCTACGTCCCGCATCTGGCTGACGCCGTGCTCGACCTCGCGATCGATGGAGAACGTGGCATGTGGCACCTGACCAACAATACGGGGATCAGCTGGAGCGATTTCGCGACGCGCATCGCGGCAGCCTGTGCGCTGGATACGGCATTGATCGTCCCAGTGCCCGGCGACGAACTCTGCTGGACCGCCCGCCGCCCCGTCGATGCAACGCTCGTCAGCCGTCGAGGCGCGCTATTGCCCTCGCTTGACCACGCGATCGCCTGCTTCGCCGGCGCCATGGGGGAGATACGCGATCGTCAGCGCGCCGCTTGAGCAGCACGCCGCCAAGATTAATCGGCCCCGCGATCAGTCTCCACGCGCCTTCGTCGCGAATTCGTTCAACTGCTTCAGCGTCTCGTCGAACCGCCCTTCCGCCTCTGCGCGACGCAGGAAGCCGACGCGTTCGACCAGGATTTCGGCCGGGGTCGGCGTCTGCGAGAACAAGGCCATCACTTCATCGGCGAAGTCGTCCAGCGGCTGATATCCGGGGCGGCTTTCCTGCCCCGGCGTCAGGCCGGTCTGGACCGCCGGCGGGGCAAGCTCGATCACCTCGACCCGGTCCTTCAACACTTCGCGCAACGAGATCGTGTAAGAATGGATCGCCGCCTTGGTCGCGTTATAGGTCGGCGTGGCAGTCATCGGCACGAAGGCGAGACCGGACGTCACGTTGACGATCGCCGCGTTGGGCTGCGTCGCGAGGTGCTCGATCAGCGCATTGGTCAACCGGATCGGGCCGAGCAGGTTGGTGGTGATCGTCGCCTCGGCATCGTTCAGGTCGCGGCGCGCGTCCAGACGTTCGAACCGCATGATGCCGGCATTGTTGATCAGGATGTTGACCGCCGGATGCTCCGCCAGCAAGCGCCGGGCGAAATCCTCGACACCGGCGGCGCTTTCGACGTCAAGTTCTATCGCATGCATGTTCTCGCGGCCAGCGATCGCGTGATCTAGCGCGTCGCGGCGACGGCCGGCCACGATCACGGTGTTGCCCGCATCGTGGAACCGGTGCGCCAGCGCTTCGCCGATGCCCGAACCGCCGCCCGTGATCAGGATGGTATTGCCGCTGGTCTTCACCCGGTCCGCTCCTCGAAAAGCCAAGACGCGGTATTTAGGACGAAAGGCCCCCAGCGAAAGACGCCGCCGGCTTTATTCCGGCCGGACCGCGCCGCCGCCGCCTTCAGTCGCGGAAGGAAGGATCGATCCGGTCGAGCTTTCGCAACAGCGCCGGCCAGGCGAGCCCGTTCGCAAGCATTCCGACACCCTGGCCCGACTGGCTCTTGACCTTTTCCGCCACGCCCTGCGGCGGGTTGTTCAGTCCATCCCGGCCTGCGCTCAGCATCAATACCTGCGCCTCGCACGCGCGTTCCAGAAAATACATTCGCAGGAACGCCTCCGCCACCGTCGCGCCGACGGTCAGCGTGCCGTGGTTCCGCAGGATCATCGCGTTCTTCGTACCCAGATCCTCGACCAGCCGTTCGCGTTCCTCCAGATCCGTCGCGATACCTTCGAAGTCGTGATAGGCGATGTCGTGATGCGCGATCATCGCGGTCTGCGTGTGCGGCATCAGTCCTTCCGCCATCGCCGACACCGCCTGCCCGTAAGGCGTGTGCAGGTGAAGCACGGCCACCGCATCCTCGCGCGCATTGTGGATCGCGGAATGGATCACGAACCCGGCGCGGTTCACCGGCGCGGGCGTATCCATTACCTTGTTACCATCGACGTCGATCTTGACGAGGCTCGACGCGGTGATCTCCTCGAACATCTGCGTGTACGGGTTGATCAGGAAGTGATGCTCCGGCCCCGGCACCCGCGCGGACAGATGGGTGAAGATCAGATCGTCCCAGCCGTACAGCGCGACCAACCGGTACGCGGCGGCGAGATCGACGCGCAGCGCCCACTCCGCGGCCGATACTTGATCCCGGATCGTGTCCGCCATCTTCAATGCCGTCGCCATGTCATCTCTCCTGCTTTGGGCGAAGGATAGGCCGGTTCGAAGCCGACTTTGTCGCATGCTTGACAATTCGGTCGATAAATCGACACTCCCGACATGATGCAGATCGACGCAAAGATGCTCGACCGCGATCCCTGGTTCGGGGCGATCCCGCCGGAGCGGCGGACCGCCTTGCTTGCGGAGGGGCGCGTCCGCGCCGTGACCACGGGCGGATCCGTCTACGGCATCGGCGATCCACCGAACGGCTTATGGTGCGTGCTCGAGGGGCAGGTGCGGTTGAAAGGCTATTCGGCGAACGGGGTCGAGATGCTCGTCCTCGTGCTGCGCCCGGGCAAGTGGTTCGGCGAATTGTCGACGCTGGACGGTGGGCCGCGCCCGCACGACGCGCTGGCATTCGGCGACACACGATTGCTTCACATCGCCATGCCGGCATTCGGGCGCGCGGTCGATCTCCAGCCGATGCTGTACCGCGATCTCGGGCTGCTCGTCTGCGCGCATCAGCGCAGCGCGCTTGATTTCCTCGGGCAGAGCGTGTCCCAATCGGTTCGCGTCCGCCTTGCGAGTTCGCTCGCGCATTCGACGATCGGTGCAGACGGATATCTGCAGGTGCGGCAGGACGAACTCGCAGCTTTGGTCGGCGTGTCGCGGCAATCGGTCAATCGCCACCTCCGACTGTTCGAACAGGCGGGGCTGATCGCGCTCGGATACAGGGAAATCCGCGTTCGCGACGCGGCGGGGCTGCTGGCGATCGCCGCGGAATAGGGCTTTCAGGTCCCGCATTGCTTCAGACGCCCAGCTTGGCCTTTACGGCATTCCGGACCGTTGCGAGCATCGCCTCCGCCTTCGCATCGTCCGGCTGGATGCGCGACAGGACGACCGCGCCGACCATCTCGGCGATCGCCGCGTCGGCCATGCTTTCCGCATCGTCCCGGCCCATGCGCTGGAGCAACGACGCGACGGCGCCCGTCAGCCGGTCGACCGCCAGCACGAACCGCTCGCGCGCGGCATCGGGCAAGCGCGGCACCTGCCCGGCGAGCGCGGGGATCGGGCATCCGGTGTGCAGGGCCGCACGGTGCCCCATGGACACATAGTGATCGACGAACCGCGCGAGTGCGACGTGCGGTTCGGTGTCCGACAATCCTTCGAAGAACGCGGTGTAGCGATCCTCGAACATATAGCTCACCGCCTGCGCGACGAGATCGTCCTTCGACCTGAAATGCGCGTAGAATCCGCCGTGGGTGAGGCCCGCCGCGCCCATGACCTGCGCGACGCCGATCCGCTCGACCCCGTCGCGGCGGATCGCCTTTGCCGCTTCCCGCAACACCCGCTCGCGCGTTTCCGCCTTGTGTTCGCTGCCATATCGCATCGCCGTTACATGTGCCCCCGGATGCGGTTGCCAAGGCGGAAGACGCCTCCGCACGCCATCCCCCGCCCAGCGCGCGATAGGCGGCGACCGCTGCGCGCGCTTCGTCTCCGCGGACGGCAGCCAGCCGATCGGATGCGCCGAGCAGTTCGCGGTCCGCGTCCGTCACGTCGATCAGTCCGGTCACGCCGCCGACATAGGCCCGCTGCGCCTGCGTGCGCGACAGCGTGAGCGCCGCCACCTGCCGCTCCAGCGCGACCCGTTCGGCATAAGCCTCGGCCAGTCGCGACAGCGCGGTCTCCACATCCTCGGCCGCCCGCAGCACGGTACCGCGCCAGGCCGCCAGCGACTCCGCCTGCGTCCCCCTCGCCGCGGCGACTTCGGCGTCGACGCGGCCGAAATCGAACAAGCGCCAGCGCAGCCCTGCCCCGCCCGACGCCTCCACCGCACCACCGGTGAACAGCCGGCTGGTTCCCAGGCTCGCGACGCCGAGCAGTCCGGACAGCGAAAGATGCGGATAATAGTCCGCCACCGCCTGCCCGATCCGTGCCGTGTTCGCCGCCACCCGCCGCTCCGCCGCGACGATGTCCGGGCGACGACGCAGCAGGTCCCCCGGCGCGGTGCTGCCCGCCGGGACCGGCGCCGCGGGGATTGGCGCGGTGCCGGTCAGCAGCGCGCGATTGGCGCCGGGTTGTTCGCCAACCAGCACGTCGATCCGGTTGAGTTGCGCCGCGATCCCCGCCCGCAGCGGCGCGGCGCCCCCACGTACCCCCTCAAGCGTGGCGCGCGCGCGGTTCAGTTCCAGTTCGGCGGCGATCCCCGCATCGAAACGCTGCCGGACCAGATCGACCAGTTGCTCCTGCTTGCGCGTCTGCCCTTCTGCCACCGCCAACCGCGCCTGCAACGCCCGCAGCATCAGATACGCATCCGCGGTTTCCGCCGCGACCGCGACGCCGATCGCGCCGGCGTCCGCCTCGCTCGCGGCGAGATCGGCACGCGCCGCCTCGCGCACGCGCCGCGCGCCGCCGAACAGGTCGATCTCCCACGATGCACGCGCCCCGACATCATATTGCGTATAGCCGCGAGGCACGCCCAGTGCCGTGGTCACGCGACCGACCGGCGTCTCGCGCGACTGGCTGACCGTCTGGACCCCGCCCGATCCGTCCAGCACCGGCAGCAGGTCCGCCCCCGCCCCGCGCGCCAGCGCCCGCGACCGGTCGATCCGCGCGCGCGCCTGTGCCAGATCGGTATTCGACACCCGCGCCCGTTGCACCAGCGACATCAGCACGGGATCGCCGAAGCCGGCCCACCAGTCCGCATCGATCGCCGCGGCATCGATCGCCGACGCACCGATGAACGCCGGGGTCAGCGGCAGCGACGGGCGGACATGATCCGGCCCGACCGTACATCCGGCGAGTGCAGTGGTGGCGATGAGTAACGTGAGGCGCATGGCGCTTCCTTCAATGGGCATCGGCGGGGGAAACCGGCGCTTCGTTGGGCAGCGCCTTGCAGAACGGGACCATCACGAGCGCCGCGACGAACATCCACGCCATCAACCGGAACACGTCGTCGAACGCGATCGTCAGCGCCTCGCGCCCGACGATTCGGGCGATGCCGGCCTGTGCGAGCAACAGCGCGTGATCGGGATCGGGCGTGATCGCGCCGAAACGCTGCGCCAGCGCGGCGATCGCATCCTGCGCGCCACGCCCGCCCGAACCCAGTGCCTCGCCGAAGCGCGCCGCCTGGATCCGCGCATTGTCGCCGAGCCACGTATTGACCGTCGCGATGCCGATCGCGCCGCCCAAATTGCGCATCAGGTTGAACAATCCGGATGCCGATCGCAGTTCCGGCCCCTGAAAAGCGGACAGCGCCATGTTCACCGCGGGCACGATGCACAACATCACGAACAGCCCGCGCACCAGTTGCGGCACCAACAGTTCGTCGAACCCCCAGTTCGATCCCAGGAACGACGTCAGCCACAGGCTGAATGCGAACCCGACCAGGCCGACCGCGATGACGATCCGCCGGTCGATCCGGTTCGACGCCCAGGCGGCGATGACGGTGCTGACCAGCTGCCCCGCGCCCACCACGAACACCGTCGTGCCGATCTCCAGGCTGTCGAACCCGCGCACCCGGCCGAGGAAGACGGGCACCAGATAGGTCGATGCATAGATGCCGAACCCGATCACCAGGTTGAACAGGCAGGCAAAGGCGAAGGTGCGGTTGCGGAACGGTGACAATCGCACGATCGGATTCCGCGAATAGAAGGAGCGTTCGAGGAACAGCCCGAACGCCACCAGCGCGATCCACGCCACCATCACGATGTGCGGGTCGCCGAACCAGTCCTTCCTCGGCCCCTCCTCCAGCACATATTGCAGCCCGCCCAGCGCGACCGCCATCGCGACGAGATGCGACCAGTCGATCCGCGCGAACATGCTGCGATCGCCGCGGTCGATATCCACCACCATGATCGTCAGCACGGTGACGGCGATGCCCGGCGCGACGTTGATGAAGAATATCCAGCGCCAGCCGATCGTATCGGTGATGATCCCGCCGACAGTGGGCCCCAAAGTCGGCGCGAGCACCGAGACCATGCCGAGGATCGCGGGGATCAGGGCGCGCTGTTTTCCCTCGAAGATAGTGAAGCCGACTGCGAAGACGCTGGGCACCATCGCGCCGCCGACGAAGCCTTGTATCGCGCGAAAGGCGATCATCGATTCGATGTTCCAGGCGAGACCACAGGCGATGCTCGATACCGTGAACAAGGCGGCGGACGCGGCGAACAGCCACCGCGTCGACATCGCCTGCGCAAGGAATGCCGAGAACGGGATCATCACCAGTTCGGCCATCAGATAGGCGGTCTGCACCCAGCTGATCTCGTCCGGCCCGGCGGACAGACCCGCCTGCACGTCGTTCAGCGATGCGGCGACGATCTGGATATCGATCAATGCCATGAACTGGCCGAACGCGAGCACGCCGAAGATCAGATACTTGCGCGACAGTGGCAAGGCCAACGGGTTGGGCGGCATGTGCGCGGCGGTGCTGATCATACTTGCCCTTGCAGGATTACGATCATAATATTACGGTCATCATATGAAATGCGCAAGGGGCCGGATATGGATGCTGTGACGACGGAAATGCCGGCCGGTGCGCGCCCATCGCGCCTCGCGTCGCCGCGCACGCTGGCTGCGTCCGGCGTCGCGATCCTCGTCGCGGTCGGCGGCGCACTGTGGTTCACTGCCGCCCCAAGCAGCGAGACGACCGACGATGCCTATGTCGCGGCCGATGCCACATCGGTCGCCCCGAAAATCCGCGGGCTCGTCGCCGAAGTGTTCGTCCGGGACAATCAGCTCGTGAAGGCGGGACAGAAGATCGCACGGATCGACCCCGAGGAATTCGACGCGCGCGTCCAGCAATCCGAAGCGGCGATCGCCGATGCCGAGGCTGGCGTCGCCGCCGCGCGTGCCGCTCTCGTCAGCCTGGATGCGGAGCAACGGCTCGCCACGGCGCAGACCGCCGCCGCCCGCACCGCGATACGATCGGCCGATGCGCAGTCCGTCCGCGCCGTCGCCGATCGCCGTCGCTTCGATGCACTGGTCGCAGGGGGTGCGGTTGCCCGCCGCGATGCCGATACCTATGCCGCCGCGGCCGTCACCGCCGAACAGGATGCGGCGCGCGCACGGGCGTTGCTCGCGGTCTCGGGCGAGACGGCGGGGGTCACGCGCGCGAAGCGGGCCGGGCTGCTTGCCGCGGTGCAGACCGCCCAGGCGAAGGTCGCGCAGGCGCGGGCCGCGCACGATCTGGCGGTGCAGGATCGGCGCCATACCGTGATCCTGGCGCCCGTCGCCGGCACGATAGGCAACCGGCAGGTCCGCGTCGGCGACTATGTGCAGCCCGGCACGCGCCTGCTGACGCTGGTCCCGCTGCACGCGCTGTATGTGACCGCGAACTTCAAGGAGACGCAAACCGCACGGATGCGGCCGGGCCAGCCCGTCTCGATCGATGCGGACGCCTTGCCGGGCCGCGAACTTAAGGGCGTCGTCGACAGCCTGGCCCCCCGGTTCGGGATCCAGTTTCTCTTTATTGCCGTTCGAACCGGGCACCGGCAACTTCACCAAGATCGTGCAGCGCGTCGGCGTGCGCATCCGCTTCGATCCGAACCAGCCGGACGTGGACCGCCTTCGTCCCGGCCTGTCCGTCACAGCCCGGGTCGGTCTCGACGGACACTGACCTCTTCTGTCCGGCCGCGAAGACCCGTACCCCTGTGCCAGCCCGCGCGGCGCGGCGGCGGGCGTCGACGCCGCATATGCCTTGCGAAAAGCAGTGACTTGCACCTTCGCCGCCAGGTTCGGCGCCCGAAAATCAGAGAAGTCGGTCCACAAAACCCCGAAAATCGCATTATTCACTATCAAATGCTAATGTATGTTAGAGGACATAAGTTAGGTATAGACACCGCTTTCCTGCCGATTATGACAGCAAAAACAGTCGCATGCCGCCGCTTCCGAGGTCGTGCCGCGGCTGGGCTATTTCAGTTCGGAGCTATGGGTACGACTTGAATCTGTTCGAACGACGGAGGTTCGTCGTGGTGTGATCGTGAAGCAGGTGCCTGCACGACGATCATCGACCGACACAACCGGATCGGACTGATGTTCGGGTCGCGCCCTCTCCCAGGCGAAGGCGGTTGAAGGTAGGATGCGGGACCGGACACATCACATAGATCTCTTGTTGCGCAAGCTGGCGCTGCTCGAACGGCTCGATGATCAGGAACAGGCGGCGATCGCCGGCCTGCCGTTCGAACTCGAAAACGTGCCGGCGCACCGCATGCTGATCCGCGAAGGCAGTCAGGTGACGCATTGCTCGCTGCTCGTCAGGGGCTTTGCCTGCCGCCACAAGATGGCGCGGACGGGCAAGCGTCAGATCGTGGCGTTCCATATGGCCGGCGACATGATGGATCTGCAACACGCGCTGCTGTCGCGCGCGGACCACAATCTGCAGATGATAACGGACGGCACGGTCGGAACGGTTCCGATCAAGGCGATGAAGGCGGTCTGCCGGGACTTTCCCCGGATTGCCGAGGCATTCGCCAAGGACGCGCTGATCGACGCATCGATCTTCCGCGAATGGGTGCTGAACGTCGGCGGCCGCGATGCGAAGACGCGCGTGGCGCACATGCTGTGCGAATTCGTCGCGCGGCGCGAGGCGATGGGCATCTCCCCGGTCGAGGCGATGCGGCTCCCAATGACGCAGGAACAGATCGGCGATGCGACCGGGCTGACGGCGGTCCACGTCAATCGCATGTTGCGGCTGCTGTCCGAAGAAGGCGCCTTCCGGCACGAAGGTCGCGAGTTGGTGATTTCGGACTGGCCGATGTTGAAGGCGGTGGCGGACTTCGACGCTGCCTATCTTCACGGTTTGGCGCACGAGCCCCAGTCTGCGAACGCATTCTGACGTGCCGGTCGGGCACCGCGCTGTAACCGGCATCGCCCCTGCCGCCGCTTGCGGCAGGGGGTAGGCGCATGGCCCGGTTCTACTTTCATCTCGACGAAAACGGATCGATCGTCGAGGATTTCGAAGGCATCGATCTGCCGGACCTCGCCGCCGCACGAGCGTCCGCCCTGCAGGCGGCGCGCGGGATCATGGCCCACGATATCGAACATGGCAGGCTCAGCCTGTCCACCTATATCGCGATCGCGGACGCGGATGGGCGCTATCTGGAACAGTTGGTTTTCAGGGATGCGGTCGTCATAACCGGCATCTCGTAAGACGGACCGGGGTCGTCGGGCGACTGAGTTCGATCGCCGTTCGAACTCTTTCGATAACCTGCGTTAAGCCTCTGTTTTAACTACCTTAAGTCCGGGAACACGGTCACAGAACCGGCGTTGATCGACTCCTGATGGAGTTGCGTTGTGCCTGACACCGATACCCCGCTTTTTGCCGTCGTCACGGGCGGATCGAACGGAATAGGCTATGCGCTTGCGCGTGAACTTCTGGATCACGGCTATGATGTCCTGATCGCGGCGGAGGATGAAGCGCACCTGGCGGACGCGGCGCGCTCTTTGCCCGGGGACAGCGCCGTACAGGTGCTGACGCACGCCGCCGACCTCTCCCGGGAAGACGGCGTCGACAACCTGTACCGCGCGATCGGCGATCGACCGGTCGACGTACTGGCGATCAATGCCGGCGTCGGGCTGGGCGGGGCGTTCATGCAAACCGATCTGCAGGCGGAATTGCGGATGATCGACCTGAACGTGCGCGGCGCGGTACAGCTGGCCAAGCTCGTCGGCCGGGACATGGTCGCGCGCGACAGCGGCCGGATGCTGTTCACCTCCTCGATCGCAGCGACGATGCCTGATCCGTTCGAGGCGGTTTACGGCGCGACCAAGGTCTTCCTGCGCTGGTTCGCCGAGGCGCTGCGCAACGAACTGAAGGATACCGGTGTCGGCGTCACCGTGCTGATGCCGAGCGTCACCGACACGAACTTCTTCCACCGCGCCGACATGGACGACACCCGCGCCGGTACGATGGAGAATAAGGACGATCCCGCCGATGTCGCCCGCGCCGCATTTGCCGCGATGATGGCCGACAAGGACAAGGTGATCCCGTCGCTGAAGAACAAGGCGATGGGGGCGGTCGCCGACCTGCTGCCCGATGCCGTCGCCGCGCAGATCCACCGCGGGCTTTCCGAACCGGGTTCGGGGAAAAGCTGATCGTGTCGAAGGAGCAATCGATGATCTACAAGAAACTCGGACTGGGGCTTGGCGTCTTCTCGATCGCGCTCGGGGTGACTGAACTCCTTGCCGCCAAACGGATCACCAGAGCGCTCGATGCGGACGGACATGAGGGGTTGGTCAGGGGTTTCGGGGCGCGCGAGATCGTCGCCGGGATCGGACTGCTCGGCGCGCCCGCCAATGCCAGCGGGGTTTGGAACCGGGTCGCCGGCGACGCGATGGACCTGACCGCCTTGTCCGCGGCGGCCGCCTCCGCGCCCCGCAACAAGGCCGTGTGGGGGGCACTCGCCTTCGTCGTCGGGGCAGCGGTGCTGGACGTCATCGTCGCGCGCGGGCTGGACCGGACGACGGGAAAGACATTCCCGGTCCGCGAACCTGTCGCGGCGTGATCGGAAGGACCGGGCAATGGACATAGCGACGACCGGCGCGATCGAACGGATCGCACGCGTGCTCGCCGGGCGGCGGCTCAGCGACAATGCGGATGGCGACAATCCGCACGCCGCCGATGCGGTCGATGCGGCATGGCGGAGCTATCGCGACGACGCCATCGCGATCCTGAAGACGTTGCGCGAACCCGATGTGGAGATGGAACGGGTCGGCGACGTCGCGGTGTGGCTGCGCATGATCCAGGCCGCGCTGGACCAGGCGGAGACCGACCCCGGCTAGCCTGCGCGCGCGTTCCGCCGGGCGTTGCCCCCGTTGGCCTCGACCAGATGGGCTTCCAGTTCGGCGGCACGGTGTTCGGCGGTATGTTCGCCGAGCACGCGGCGGCGCCCGGCCGCGCCGATTGCCCCCAGATCGTCGCGCTGCAACGCCGCGATTACCTGTTCCGTCGTGCGCGCCATGACGATCTCGCGATCCGCCGCGAATATCTCGTCCAGTCCGCGCCACACGTCCGAGATGATCGGCGTCGCACAGGCCGCCGCCTCGAACAACCGCACCGACGGCGCCCAGCCGGCCGCGATCATGTCCGCCCGCGTCACGTTCAGCGTGGAGCGCGACGCGGAATAGAACTCGGCATGCTCGGACGGCGGCAGATGCGCGATGCGTTCGACATTGTCCGGCCACGCAATGCCGTCGGGATAAAGCGGCCCCGCGACCACGAAACGGTGGTTGGGCAAGGCGCGCGCAGGCTCCAGCAACAGCGCCTCCAGCGTCGGCTGACGGTCGTCGCTATACGTCCCCAGATACGACAGGTCCCACCGCGCGGCTGCCCCGGTCGGCCGATACCGCGACGGATCCACCGAACAATATAATGGTCGCGCGGCGGGGCATCCGTAGCGATCCTCGATATACTCCAGCGTCGGCCCACCGGTGAAGGACAGATAGACGTCATATCCCGGAATGCACCGCGGCGAGATATATTCGAAATCCCCGCGCGCCAGCTTCGCCAGCGTTACGGGCGTGTCGATGTCGTAGAAGCCGACCACGCCGCGCGCGCGTTCCTGCACGAACGTCCCGATCGCCACGCCGTCCGGCACGTAGGACCCGACGATCACCGCATCGGCATTGGTGATCGCCGCCCCGTATCGCTCCAGGTCCCCGATCTCGCGATAGAATTCCAGCGTGCACCAGTCCGGATCGGTCAGGTCGCGCTGATCGGCATACCAGGGCACGTCGCGTTCGAGGAACAGCACGTCATGCCCGCGCGCCGCAAACGCCTGCAACAGTGCGCGATAGGTCGTCGCATGGCCGTTGCCCCAGGATGAGGACAGGCTGAGCCCCAGCACGACGAGCTTCACGCCGCCACCCGCCGACGCGCCGCCTGTCGTTTGAACAAAGCATCCACCTGCGCCCCGCGCAGCGCATAGGTGTGATCCGCCAGCACGCGCCGCAGCGCCGCCTGGCCGATCGTCCGCGCCCGCTCCGGCGTCAGTGCCGCGAGGTAATCGGCGACGTCCTGCCCGTCCCGCGCGACGAGCACTTCCTCGTCCGGTTTCAGGAACAGCTCGATCCCCTCCCATGCATCGGTGATCAGGCAGGCCGCCGCCCCTGCGGCTTCGAACACGCGCGTCGCGGGTGAGAAGCCGATATGCGCCATCGAGATCCCGCGCGACGTTCAGCACCGCTTTCGGCGTGCAATTGAACGCATTATGTTCGGCCGTATAGACGTGTCCGCGGTGCCGGACATTGGCGGGCATCGCCTTGTCCTCCCACCCGTTGCCGCCGATCAGGAACGACCGTTCGGGCAGCGCGGCGGCGGGGCGCAGGAAGAAGTCCTCCACCCGCGCCTCGCGGTCGGGCAGCCGGTTCCCCAGGAATGCGAGATCGGACTCGAACCGCGGATCGGGCGGCACCGGGAAATGCGTCATGGGGTCAAGCGCATTGTAGATCGGCACGCACTGCGCCGCGCCGAATCCGCGATAGGCATCGACCACGGGCGCGCCGCCACCATAGGTCAGCACCATGTCGATATCGGGCAATGCGCGCAGCACCGGGTGCGACGGATCGCCGCGCATCTCGTCCAGCGTTGCTGCCGCATCCACGTCCCAGAACACGGTGATCGCATGCGGCGCGGCGCGCGCGACGATCCCCGCGATCAGTTCCGCATCGAACACGCCGACGCCGTTCGCCTTGACGACGATGTCCGCCCCCGCCGCCTCGGCCAGCACGCCGCGCATCGCCGCCTCGGTCGCGGGATAGACCACCGATCGCGCATAATCGGGCGGGTCGATATCCCGGTGCTGCTGACGCCCGAACGCATCGGGTTCGTAGAAGGTGATGTCATAGCCCCGCGCCGCAAGATCGCGCAGGATTCCCCGATAATAGGTCGCCGCCCCGTTCCAGTAGGACGATACCAGGCTCGACCCGTAGAAAGCGATCTTCATGCGGCACTCCTTCGCGGCGTGGCGTCCAGCATGGCGACGATGTCGAGCAGTTCGTCCACGCGGTGCGCACAGGTGTGGCGCGCGCGGATCGTCTCCAACCCCGACGCGACGAGAGCGGCTCGCAGATCGGGATCGTCCCGGATCGTGCGCAGCACACTCGCCATCTCTTCGCCGGTTCGCGCGACCAGATAATCCTGCCCCGGCCGGAACAGGCCTTCGCTGTCCGACCACGGTGCCGAGACGAGCGGAATGCCGCAGGCAAGCGCCTCGAACACGCGGATCGTCGGTATGCCCGGCAGGATCGTCGCATAATATCGCCGCGGCACATGCACCGTCGCCATATGCCGTGCGAAGATCGCCGGCGCGTCGGCATTCGGCGCCCAGCCGTGATACCGCGCGCCAAATCGATCCAGCAGCGCCCGCGCGCCCGGCGGATAACGTACGCCGTATATGTCGAGGGGTATGCCGCACGCGGCGGCGGGGGCGAGCAGGAAATCCTCCAGCTCGGCGACCCGCTCGTCATCGCCCCAATTGCCGATCCAGACCAGCCCGTCGCGCGACGATTCATCGGCAGGCGGATGGAACAGCCGCGTGTCCGCCGCCTCGTGCCAGGTCCAGACCCGGTGGCGCCAGCCCCAGCGGCGATATACCTCGGACAGCGCCTCGCCGAACGCCAATATGCCGTCATAGCCGGACAGGTCGAACGCCCGGATCGCCGCCGGATCGCTGACCGCGCGGTGATGCGTGTCGTGGAACAGCAACCTAAACCGCGCGCCGCCGGACCGCAATCGGCCGATCCGTGCGACGAGTGCGGGATCGTTCCATTCGTGCACGATGACCAGATCGGCCTCCGCGACGAGCGCATCGACCGGCCCGTCCGGGTCGAACGGCGTGGACGACAGTTCGGGATAGGCAGCCCGGAACGGCTCCAGCCCCGCCTGCCCCGCATCCGCGATCAGGTTTTCGAGGCTCCAGTTTCCGGCGGGTTCGAACGCCGCGACATCGTGCCCGCGCGCGATCAGGTCGCGCAGCACACCGCGCAGGAAATGCGCGTTGCCGTGGTTCCAGCAGGATCGCAGCGAGTGCGTGAAATACACGATCCTCATGCCGCCGCCCGCCCCGATACCGACCGGACCACCGACGCATAGACCGCGATCATTCCGTCACGCATCGCGGTTGCGGTGAATTGCCGCGAGGCCTTCGCCGCCGCCTCGCCGCGCCGCGCGCGTTCGGCCGGGTCAGCTAGGAGACGCTTGATCGCATCCGCAAACCCTGCGACGTCGCGTGCCGGGACGAAGCATGCGACGTCCCCCCACACTTCGCGAAAGGTGGGGATGTCGGACAGCACCAATGCACACCCAGCCTGCGCCGCTTCCAGGATCGCCAGTCCGAACGGCTCGTACAAGGCCGCGGATACGAAGATCGGGCGTGCCGCGATCCGGTCGTTGAGCGCCGCCGGGTCCAGCGTCCCCAGACACGTCAGATGATCGAACGGCGTACCGTCGCCACCCGGCCCGATCAGCGGCCCGGCCGCGACGATCGGCGCGCCAAGTTCCGCCGCGCGGTCCAGCACGACCAGATTCTTGCCGCGATCCCACAGCCGGCCCGCGGTGAAGGCATGATCGGCACCGGTTTCTGAACGCGTTGCAGGGCGAACCGACGCACGCCCGTTATGCACGACGTGAGGCATGACCGGCAGGCGATGCACGCGCCGCGTCGCCGCCGCAAAGGCGTGGCTCGGCGCGACGACCGTATCCGCGGCGAGCAACCCCGCCTGCGTCAACGCGACCCGCCAGCGGAAATCCGCCGGCATCGGCCCGGTCTCCACGGCATCCCACCACGTCGCGAGGCAGGAATGGGTTGCCGCGACGACTGGCCGGTCGAACGCGACGTCGGCGGCCAACGCGGGCGCGTTCACCTGCACCAGATCGACATCGTGCGACCGGGCGAGCGCTGCGATCCTCTGTCCCGCTGTGGCGATCGAGGCGGCGTCCGGTGCCAGCCAGTCGAGCGGTGCGTCCGTCTCGATCAGCCGGATGGTTTCGATCGCGCCGACCGTGCGCCGCTGCGCATCGCTCGGACCCGGCCCGGTCGTGACGAGAATCGTCTCGATCCCAGCCTCGCCCAGCGCACGGGACAGATCGATCGCATACGTCCAGACGCCGCCGACGGCATCGGTGGACATCAGGATGCGCCGGACACTCATGCCGCGCGCTCGGCTGCGTCGGGGTGATGGACAGGTAGCGCGATCCCGCGCGTCTCGGCCAGCCATCGCGCCAGTGCCGCGACCCCCGCCCGCCAGTCCCGGCGCGGCGGCAGTTCCAGCGCGGCCTGCGCGGCGCGCGCATCCGCGACGAAATAGCGCTGGTCCCCCGCGCGCCAGTCCCCCGATCGCAGGTCGACGTCGCGTTCAAGCAGCGTGCCGATATAGTCGATCAACCCGCGCAGGCTGACCGCATTGTCGGGCCCGCCGCCAAGGTTGAACGCGCGTCCGGAAACCCGATCGATCCGCCGCCACGCCGCGACATAAGCCGACACCGCGTCGCTCACGTCCAGTATGTCGCGCACCTGACGGCCGTCGCCGTACAACGTAATCGGCCGCCGTTCGAGCGCGCGGATCAGGAAATGCGCGACCCAGCCCTGATCCTCCGTCCCCATCTGGCGCCGGCCATAGATGCAACTCATCCGCAGCACTGCCGCCGGCACGCCGAAGCTGCGAGCATAATCCAGCACATACTGGTCCGCCGCGCCCTTCGAACAGCCATAGGGCGTATGGAAATCGAGCGGACGGGTCTCTCCGATGCCGTGTGCCCGGACTTCCGGATCGGTCGGGACATAGCCGTTCGAACCGCAGTCGAAATACAGGTCGGACAAGTCGCCATACACCTTGTTGGTCGACGCGAAGATCACCGGCGTCGCATTGCCGCGCCGACGCAGCGCCTCCAGCAGGTTCAGCGTGCCGAGGATATTGACCTCGAAATCCTCGCGCGGGTCGATCATGCTCGTCGTGACCGCGACCTGCGCGGCGAAATGGAACACCGCCTTCGCGTCGCATGCCGCCTCCGCCAGCAGGACGTCATCGCGAATATCGGCGACGACGGCCTCGATCCGGTCGCCATGCCGTTCGGTCAGCCAGTGCAGGTTCGCTTCCACGCCGTCCCGCGCCAGCGCGTCGTAGATGCGGACACGGCGCCCCTCGCCCGCCAGCCGGTCCGCAAGGTTCGACCCGATAAAGCCCGCGCCCCCGGTGATCAGGACCGGACGATCGTCCGTCGCCTGTGTCATGCGACCAGACCCCGCGCTTCCAGTTCGGCGCGCATCTGATCGACGCGATCGGTCGCGGTCTGCTCGGCGACCCATCCGGCGAGTTCGGCCAATCCTGCCCCGAAATCCTGCCTTGCGTGAAAGCCCAGCCGTTCGGCAGCCAGCGTCGTGTCGCAGAAGCAGTGCCGGATGTCGCCGATCCGCGCCTTGCCGACGATCTGCGGGGTCAGGTCGTTCTTGCCCATCGCCTGCGCCAGATCGGTCGCGATCTCGCGCACGGATCGATCGTGGCCAGATCCGATGTTGAACGTACCGCCCGCCGCCTGCGGCAACGTCAGCGCATCGGCAAAGGCGCGCGCCACGTCGCCGACATGCACGAAGTCCCGCCGCTGTTCGCCGTCTTCGAAGATCATCGGCTGCTGGCCGTTCAACAGCCGCGACGCGAAGATCGCCAGCACGCCCGTATAGGGGTTCGACAGCGCCTGACCCGGCCCATACACGTTGAACAGCCGCAGGCACACGCCCTCGATGCCGTATGGCGCGGACATGATGTGCGTCGTGCGTTCCTGCACATATTTGTTGAGCGCGTAGATCGACGCGAGATTGGGGCACTTCCATTCGGGCGTCGCGACGGGCGTCAGCGGTCGTCCCGCGGAGTCCACTGGTTCCCAGTTGGACAGTCCGTCCTTCAATCCCCGCCGCTCGGCATCCTCGATCAGCGTGCCGTCCGCGTCGCGGTACAGGCCTTCGCCATAGATCGACATGGACGACGCCGTGACGACGCGGCGCACCGGCTGATCGATCAGCGCCTCGAACAACACGGCGGTGCCGACATCGTTGGTCGATGTGTAGCGCTCCACTTCGTACATCGACTGGCCGACGCCGACCTCCGCCGCGAGATGCACGACGCTGTCGACGCCACGCAGCGCCCAGGCGACGGCAGTCTTGTCACGCACGTCGCCGCGGACCAGTTCCGCCTCGGGATCGAGCATCCTCGATCCATCGACCGTGCCGTGGACCTGGTCGATCAGGCTATCCAGCACCCGCACCCGGTGCCCCCGCCCCAATAACTCCCGCGCCACGGACCGGCCGATGAACCCGGCGCCGCCGGTGATCAGAATCGTCTCCGTCATATGCCGGACTTGATCTGGCTTGTTGACGTTCCCATCCGAATCGCGTTGCAACAGTTCATCGCCATCTTCCCGTAATCGGCGCCATGAAGCACCGGCCAAGCAAACACAGCATCATCTTCTTGGAAGTTACCGACAATCAACCACATCATTGACGTAGATCAGAGAATTTGCCGGCCACATAGCGTGTATAAAGATGATGCTTTCCGGCTCCCCGAAAAGCCATCGCAACGGTCGCGGAGAACTTGATCCTTGTCAGTGTCCATCTTGCTGATCCGCCATGCGCCGCATGGGCAACTTGGCGAGACGCTCTCGGGACGGACGCCGGGCGTGCTGCTGGGTGAAGTGGGCCTCGTTCTGGCCGATCGCCTCGCCGAGCGACTGTCCGGGCACGCGATCGACCGTGTGCAGGCCAGCCCGCTCGATCGCACGATGCAGACCGCCCGGCCGATCGCGCAGGCCTGCGGTTGCGCGGTCGAACCGGTCGAGGCGCTGAACGAAGTCGATTTCGGCGACTGGTCCGGCCACACCTTCGCCGAGCTGTCCCGCGATCCGCTCTGGTCGCGCTGGAACCACGTCCGCAGCCAGGTGACGCCGCCGGGCGGCGAGCCCATGGCCGACGCGCAGTCGCGGATCGTGTCGCACATGCAGGAGACGGCGCAAGCGAACGACGGCGCGACGATCGCGATGGTCACGCATTGCGACATGATCCGCGCGGCCGTCGCACGGGTTCTCGGCCTGTCGCTCGACAATCTCCTGCGGTTCGACGTCGATCCTGGGTCGATAACGCACGTCGTCATCGACGAGTCCGGCGCGAGACTGGCCGGATTGAACGAACGGCCCGCGCTATGACGCCACTCGAAAAGTCGGTCGCCGATCTGGCACCCTGGTTCCACAATATCGATCTCGGGCACGGTGTGCTGACTGCTCCGGACCACTTCCTCGGCGACTATCCCCGGCAGAAGTTCGCCCGTTTCTCGCACGCGCTTCCGACCGATCTGACGGGCAAGTCGGTGCTCGATATCGGTTGCAACGCCGGGTTCTACGCGATCGAGATGAAGCGCCGCGGTGCCGCACGCGTGGTCGGCATCGACACCGACGATCGCTATCTCGCCCAGGCGCGCCTCGCCAGCCGGACGCTCGGCTTCCCCGACATCGAATATCGCAACCTCTCCACCTACGACGTCGCTGCGCTCGGCGAGAAGTTCGACGTCACGATTTTCATGGGCGTCCTGTACCATCTCCGGCATCCCCTGCTCGCGCTGGACCTGATCCGGGAACATGTCGCCGGCGACCTGCTCCTGTTCCAGACCATGCAGCGCGGATCGGACGTGGTCGCCGACGTACCCGCCGATCACCCATTCCATATCGACGGGACGTACACGGTCTCGCCCATTTTCGACGATCCCGGCTATCCGCGACTGCACTTCATCGAACGTGAATATGCGCACGACTGGACCAACTGGTGGGCGCCGAACCGTGCCGGCAGCGAAGCGATGCTGCGCGCGGCCGGTTTCGAAATCGAGGCGCACCCGGAAGCCGAAGTCTATCTCTGCCGTGTCGCGCCGGTGCCCTACGGGCAGTTCGGCCCATCGGCAGTCTATCCGGCAAAGGAGCCGCCCCGATGATCGAAGCCGCCATGCTGTGGAACGAGCCCAACAACAAATCGCACTGGGATCCGGAGGTCGACCCCGAATGGACGACCTATGCCGATTGCGTGATCCGCGCCGGAAACGCCATCCGGTCGATCAATCCGCATCTCACGCGCGTTCTGGGCGGAATGTCGCCGATCGATCCGCAATGGGTTCTGCGCATGGCGGGGCATGGCGCACTCGACGCCGTGGATGTCGTCGCGGTCCACGGCTTCCCGCTCGACTGGAACCTGTGGCCGATCCACGCATGGCCGGACAAGATCGCGGAGATCGAGGCCGTGACCGACAAGCCCGTCTGGGTGACGGAGGTGGGTGTCGGATCGTTTGGCGCGGAGGAGGTTCAGGTCTTCGGGATCAGGCGCACCGCCGAACTGCTGATCGGGCGGGTGCCGCGCATCTTCTGGTACTCGCTGTACGATCTGCCGATGCACTGGGGCGCGGAAACCCGCCACCGCGAGGCAGAAGGGTCGAGCTACTATCGCCATTTCTACATGGGCCTGATCCGCGAGGACGGGACGCCGAAGCCCGCGCTCGAAGACTATGCGAAGGTCGCGGGCGAGATGGGGCTGATGCAGTGGTTCCATTTCGAGGATCCGCGGCTGGACGATGCGGTCGCGTGGATGAAGCGGCTGGGCACGCGAACGTTGCGCACGGGCCTTTCCTGGGCGGACAGTTTCCGGCCCGGCGCGATCGACTGGTTCGACCGGCAGATGGAAGCGCTGGCCGACTTCGACGTGACGCTGACCTTCTGCTTCACGCCGCAGCATCTGGGGGTCGCCCCCCACCATACCAGCGCGCCGCGCGACCCGCAGGCCTTTGCCGATTTCTGCGCCTGGATGGTCGAACGCTACGCCCCCGCCACACCGATCCGCCGGGTCGTCACCGCATGAAGACGATGCGCGCCGCGACCCTCGTCGCGCCCGGCACGATGCGGATCGACACCATTCCGGTGCCGGAACCGGCCGCCGGACAGGTTCGCATCCGGCTTGAGGGATGCGGCGTCTGCGCGTCGAACCTCGAACCATGGGCCGGTCAGGACTGGATGACCTATCCCGGCGATCCCGGCGGGCTCGGCCATGAAGGCTGGGGCGTCGTGGACGCGGTCGGGTCCGCCGTGACCGGCGTCTCGGTCGGCGACCGCGTGGCGGCCTTGTCGTTCCGCAGCTTCGCCGAATACGATCTCGCCGACGCCGACGCTGTGGTGACACTGCCCGTCCAACTTTACGACAAGCCGTTCCCGGGCGAGCCGCTGGGCTGCGCGATGAACATCTTTCGTCGTAGCGACATACAGGCGAGCCAGACGATCGCGATCGTCGGCATCGGCTTCCTCGGCGCGATCCTGACGCGGCTTGCCAGCGATGCCGGGGCACGGGTGATCGCGATCTCTCGTCGAGCCTCCTCGCTAGATCTCGCGCGGTCGTCGGGCGCGGCGGAGACGATCGCGATGGACGATCACTGGCGGATTATCGAACAGGTCAAATCCCTGACCGGCGGCGCGATGTGCGACCGCGTCATCGAAGCGGTCGGCAAGCAATGGCCGCTCGATCTGGCGAGTGAATTGGTGCGCGAAGGCGGCAAGCTGATCGTCGCCGGCTATCATCAGGATGGTCCGCGACAGGTCAACATGCAGATGTGGAACTGGAAAGGCATCGACGTCATCAACGCGCACGAGCGCGATCCGGCGGTCTGCTTGCGCGGATTGCGCGAAGCGATCGGCGCGGTGGCGGGCGGGCGGCTGGATACTGATCCGCTCTTCACCCACGCATACCCACTCGAACGGATCGCCGAGGCACTGGACGCCACGCGCGATAAACCGGGCGGGTTCGTCAAGGCATTGGTCACGTTCCGTTGAGGAAATCGAGACTCGGTTTTCTGGGTGTCGGGTGGATCGGGCGACACCGGATGGAGGCGATGCTGGCGACCGGATCGGTCGAGGCGGCGGTGTTGAGCGACCCGTCCCCAGACATGCTCGCAGCCGCGCGGGCGCTCGCGCCGGATGCGGCCGTCGTCGGTTCGCTCGACGCGATGTTGGCGCAGGATCTGGACGGTATCGTCATTGCCACGCCAAGCGGATTGCATGCCGAACAGTCCATCCGCGCGCTCGAAAATGGCGTCGCGGTGTTCTGCCAGAAGCCGCTCGGGCGGAACGCGGCCGAGGCTGCGCGCGTGGTCGCCGCCGCCCGTACCGCCGATCGGCTTCTGTCGGTCGATTTTTCATACCGCTTCACGATCGGAATGATCCGCATCGCCGAACTGGTTCGCACCGGTGCGCTGGGCGATGTCTATGCGGTCGATCTGACCTTCCACAATGCATACGGGCCGGACAAACCGTGGTTCTACGACCGCTCACAATCGGGCGGCGGGTGCGTGATGGATCTGGGCGTCCATCTTGTCGATCTGGCCTTGTGGGTCCTGGATTTCCCGGGTGCGACGGCGGACATCAGCGCCGCCCTTTTCGCGCAGGGCATGCCGCTGGTCACGCTCGACCGGACCGAGGATTATGCCGTCGCCAGCGTCACCCTCGAAACTGGCACGATCGTGCGGCTGGCGTGTTCGTGGCGGCTGAACGCCGGGGTCGATGCCCGGATCGAAGCTGCCTTCTACGGGACGAAAGGCGGCGCCGCGATGCGCAATGTGGGGGGATCGTTCTACGATTTCCGAACCGAACGCTTCACCGGCACCACGAGCGAAGTCCTGGCCGACGCACCCGACGATTGGGGCGGACGCGCGGCGGCGACCTGGGCACGCCGGCTGCATGCCGACCCGTGCTTCGACCCCGCCGCCGATCAATTGGTCATGGTGGCGACGATCCTCGATCGCATCTACGCAAGCGGATGATCCGGTGCTGGTGTATGGCGACCAGCAGCACACTGCGCCGACATCCAGGATACTGGGTCGGGTTCGGTCGGAAGCGGCCGGACTGGCGGTCGCCCCGCCGGGCATTCGCTGGCACCAAGGCTGCGTCGCCATGTTCGTCACCGTCGCCGGATTGATGCAAGGCGTTGCAGATGCCGAATTCACGATCGGCGGTTGGGACGATCTGTCGCCGCGCAATCGCGTCTCATGACCATGTTGCGGGCGATCGCCGATACGATCGACCGATCCTGGTCCAGCGGTTTCGCCACGCAAATTACGCCGGATCTCCCGGAGATCGATGCCTTGCTGCGCGACGTACCACCGGCCGTTACCATCCGTCGGTGCGAGGGATATGCGTTCTACGCACTCTATCCCGAACTGTATCTGGGGGCCGCCCGCGGCATTCCCGCCGGTGCGTGCGTGATCGGCCTGCGCAGCATAGGCACCGGACTGGCGGCGGCGGTTGCGTCCGCCAGCAACGCGGACTTTTGGTGTACGTTGAGACCGATCGGCCCGGCTTATGCGCGCCATGTCGCGGTGGGACCGGCGCTCGAGTCCGAACTCGTCGCGCGCCGCCACGGCACCTTCGTACTGGTGGATGAAGGGCCGGGGCGGTCGGGCAGTTCATTCGGCGGCGCGGCGGATTATCTCGAAGACCATGGTGTCGCGCGGGAACGAATACTCTTCCTGCCCAGTCATGCGGGCGACCTCGGCCCCGATGCGATCCAGTCGCACCGTCGGCGGTGGCAACGCGCGACGCGGCCGACATGCGCGATCGACGACATCTTCCTCGGCGCGGCCCCGACGGGGCTGGCGAATTGGTTCGGGGATGCGACCGGCGCGCCGATCGCTCCATTGCGTGACGTCTCCGGCGGCGAGTGGCGGACGGTCTCCCCCTGCCCCGACGCCCCGGTCGATCCCGGACGGGAACGGCGCAAATTCCTGCTGACCACCGCGTCCGGAACGTTCCTGCTGAAGTTCGCCGGACTGGACGCCATCGGGCGCGACGGCTTCGCGGTCGCCAGGCTTCTGTACGAAGCCGGTTTCACTCCTGAACCGGTTGCGATCCGGCACGGATTTCTCGCCGAACGCTGGATGGCGACCGACACCGCCCCCGACGTCGCGGCGATCTGGCCACGGGTCGCGCCCTATCTCGCGTTCAGAGCGGCCAGCTTTCCTGTCGTGGCGGGCGGCGCTTCGTTGCCGGACCTCGTCGCGATGGCCCGGTACAATATCCGGCAGGCGTTCGGATCGCTTGCGGATGAGCTATTCGTCGACTGGCCGGACGCGCGTGTCGCAGCCCTTGTGCCCCTCGTCCGCCCGGTATGGATCGACGGGCGGATGCAGCGCTGGGAGTGGATCCGTACCGCGTCCGGTGTGCTGAAGACCGACGCGATCGATCACGCGCACGGCCACGATCTGGTGGGGTGTCAGGATATCGCATGGGATGTCGCTGGCGCGATCGTGGAGCTGGACGCGACGCAGGATCAGGGCGCGGATCTCATTCGATCCGTTATGCCGGGGCGCGCCGGGGCTGCCGACCTGACGGCATTGATGATCGTGTGTTACCTCGGTTTCCAGATCGGCTGGTGGCATTTCGCCACCGACGCCGGAAGCGCGGAACGACGGCGCGCTTTCTATCGCGCGAGGATCGCCGCGCTAACGGCGATCTGACGCCCCGGCTATTTCTGCGTGATGAGCCGATCGACGTCCGGCCTGATCGCATCGGCCCAGATCTTGTAGCCTGCGGCGTTCGGATGCAGGTAATCCGGCATCACCTCGCCCGGCAGCGTGCCGTCCGGCTGAAGAAACCTTGCCCCGATATCCTGGTAGAAGACGGTTTTGCCATCGGCCAGACGCGCGATGAACGCGTTGGTGGCATTCACCGCCAGCCGCAGGGAATCATCGCTGCGATTGGCGCGGGGGAAGATTCCCAGCAAAAGGATCCTGCTTTTCGGCAGTTTGGCGCGGATCGCATCGACGAGGGCGGCGACGCCGTCCGCGGTTTCCTGCGGGCTCATCCGGTTGGCGTTGGCGAGATTGTTCGTGCCGATCAACAGCACGACAAGCTTCGGCGCGAGACCGTCGAGTTCGCCATGCTCGATCCGCCACAGGACATGCTGCGTCTCGTCCCCCGCAATGCCGATGTTGTAGGGGCGGTATTTGCCGAAATAGCCTTTGAAGATATCGCGTTGCGGGTCGTTCCGCCACCAATCGGTGATCGAGTCCCCGACAAACACCAGGTCGGTTCCGCCCGACCGGATCAGGCGATCCCGTTCACTCAGAAATTCACGATGTCTTTCACCATCCTTCTCCACCGGGACCCGCCCCCGAAGCTGCGTTTCCGATTGAAAAGCCTGGGAAAAGGAAGCTGGCCCGATCGCGCTGGCGATCACCGCCAGGGAAGCGAGTATGGCGTGCAGTCGTGTTCGCATCGCATCCCTCTCTACCGGGCCGTACCAGTCCCCGAGATCGCCAAATCCGACGCGATCGGGCGATCGAATAGCGGCAACCCGCGTGATGACCAGCGCACCTGCTGTATCCGGGGTGAGCGTTTCGCCGTGCACTTCATGCCTGCTGCCGGATTGGCGTGATATACGATCCAGGTCGTGCCGTCACGGGCGGTGAAGAAGCCGTTATGCCCGGGCGCATAGACGTTCCGATCGGGCGCCTTGGCGATGACGGGTCTCGGGCTTTTGGACCATATGGCGGGATCGAGCGGATCGCTTCCGGGCCGGGCGTGGAGCAGGCCGATGGCATAATCGTCCGACCAGCACGCACTGGCCGAATAGCTGAGGAACAGATCGCCCTTCGGCCCGACGAGAAATTCCGGCCCTTCGAGTATCTGCCGCCCGCCGCGGCGTTCCCAATCGAGATCGGGTCGGGCGATGATCGATTCCGGCCCCTTCAACGTCCAGGGATCGGACATCTCCGCGATGGCCAGCACGCTGTCGGGTCCGACATAGGGCGAATAGACGAAATAGCGTTTGCCGGCATGCGCGAAGGTGGTTCCGTCGATGCCGTTATGAGCTGTGTTCAAGCGTCCGCGATCGACCCAGACGCCTTCGGTGGGATCGGCCCTGCGGTTTTCCAGTACGAAGATTCCGCGATGCGCGTCATCGTCGTGCCCGCTTGCCGCCGCCGTATAGTAGATGTACCAGCTACCACCGATCCTGTGCAGTTCCGGCGCCCAGATGGATATGGAATTCGGCCCCGCGGCTGGCGGGGTCCAGACCGTCTTCTCGTCGGCATCCGCCAGACGAGCCAGGTCCTTCGTCTTGCGGATCGCCAGCCGATTGCCGAGCGTGTTCATGTAGAAATAGGTGTCGCCCTGCCTCACGATCCACGGATCGGGCCCCGAGGGCAACAAGGGGTTCCTTATCCTTCGTTCCGGTGCGCGGGCGTCGGCGCCTGTGCCCCAGCCGACCTGACCGATCACGCCCGAAAAGATCAGCGCTAGCGCGACCTTGATGGCTGCGCCGGCCGTCACCCCCGGCCCGTCAACCCGAGCGCCTCGACCGCGGCGGCGAAGGCGCGCGCGTTGCTCGCGACATGTTCGGCCGTGTCGCCGGCCCGGTACAGCGCGGATCCCAGGCCGAACCCGACCGCGCCGGCGGCAACCCAGGGCTGCATCGTGTCCGGCGCGACACCCCCGACCACCAGCTTCGGCACCGCCGACGGAAGCACCGCCGACAAGGCCTTGACGACCGCCGGGCTCATTGCTTCGGCCGGGAAGAATTTGAGCGCGTGGGCACCGGCCTGCAACGCGGCGAACGCCTCGGTGGCGGTGAAGCATCCAGGCAGCGAGGCCAGTCCGGCAGCGACCGACGCGGCGATGACGTCGGTGTTACAGTTGGGGGAAACGATCATGCGCCCGCCGGCCGCGGCGACAGCGGCCACGTTATCCGTGGTCAGGACGGTACCGGCGCCGACGACCGCCACGCCGTTCAGACGCTTGGCCAGCCGTTCGATCGACATCAGCGGATCGGGCGAATTCAGCGGAACCTCGATCAACGTGAAGCCGGCTTCGACCAGAACGTCACCGACCGCCTCGACCTCGTCGGGTTTGATCCCGCGAAGGATGGCGACGAGCGGGAACCGCGCGAAGGCGCGCCCAAAATCCTGTGGAATCGTCATAACAGGCTGTTCCAGATGGAGGTGATACCGCCAATAAAGGCAGCGTGGCTGTCGATCAGTCGTGCGTGCCCACCCGCCGCGTCGATCGCGGTCGCGTAGAGCGAGCCAAGCTGCGGATCGGCCAGAACGTATGCGTCGCGTCCAACTACATGCTGTGCGCGGACGTCCGTCCCGATCAGCAGTCCGCTTACATAAGATGCGACACCACTGTCGTCGGCGCGCAGTCCGGTGACGAAATCCGCGCGCACGTTGAAAAGCCGCGTGAGCAATGCTTCGTCCGTCGCGTCGTTCACGCCCCGGTCGAAATCTGCGCCCGGTCGTACGTCAGCCGTCATCTGCGACGCGAGCAGGCTGTGCTTCTGCATCAACGCGAAGAGTTCGCCGGTCATCGCAGTGGCGAAACCGGTGATCGCTCCATCATCCAGGGTCGCCCATTTGCAGTGCGTGCCCGGCTGGCACAGCAGGGCGCTCGGAGGCACGAGGCCTGCCGCGACCGCACCAAGCAATTGCACTTCCTCACCGCGCATGACGTCGGCATGGCCGCCCGCGCGTGTTGCCACACCCGGAACGATTGCGGTCCGTCCGGACTCGACCCAGACGATCCCCGCCGACAGGCTTTGAAGATCTGCCGGACAATCGACATAGGGAATTTCGACCCACCCGCGGTTGGACCCGACCATGCCGGCGCACAGGATCGGCAGGTCGCCCATCCGTTGCCGAATGCCCGCCACCTCAGCCGGAAACTCGCCCGACGGGACGGACAAGATGCCACGATCGTCACGCTCTGTCTGTTCGACCATACCGCTCGCAATCCGATACACGCGACGATTGGTGGTACCCCAATCGATCGCCAGAAACGTATCGGACGGAGCGGCGTCAGTCATGGAACGCTTCGGTCGTTTCGCGACGACCACGTAGGAAGGCGTCCGCGACCAGCCGGAGCGGATCGGTATCCACGTCGCTGCGCCCGCCGTGGATCAACGAGGCGAACCGCGCGTACAGGCCCGGATATTCGCGATCCTCGCTACGATCCGTACCGCTGGGAAGGGACAGGACTGCGCCGCCGTTCGACAGCTTCATCGTGCCGGCATCGGTTTCGACGATGATGTCCCAGCTTTGCGGACCGGTCTGCCGCCAGTCGAGGTCCATCGTAATTGGTGCACCCGCCGTATCGCGGAATTCGATGTCGGCGGCGATCGGCGCGGCGCGATTGGCGGGAATCGTCAGCGTTGCGGTCTTCAGGAAGAACGGGCGCGGCAGGATGTGAGTCGCGATCGACAGTGCGTTAATGCCCGGATCGAACACGCCGAGGCCGCCCGGTTCCCAGATCCAGGCCTGCCCCGGATGCCACACGCGGACATCCTCGCGCCAGACGATCGCGACGCGGTCGATCCGCCGCTCCGCAAGCCAGGCGCGCGCCGGTGCCACTCCGGCGGCAAAGCGCGAATGCCATGCGGCGAACAAAGTGACGCCGACTTTCCGCGCCTGATCGTCAAGCGCGGCGACCTCCGCCAGCGTCGCGCCGGGAGGCTTTTCGAGGAAGACATGTACGCCGCGTGAAAGTGCCTGCGCGGCAAGGTCGTAGCGAACCTGCGGCGGCGTGCAGAGTGCCACCGCATCGACCGCCGGACCTTCGGCCAACAGAGCGTCCAGGCTGCGGTGGTGCGCGATGCCCTCCACACCGGGATCGTGCGGGCTGACCGTTGCGGCCAGCCCGAACGCCTTGTTTCCGGCGATCGCGGGCAGATGCTGGTCGCGCGCGATCTTGCCCATGCCGACGACGGCGATGCGGATCGGGTCCATCAAAGCGACCGGACGGAAACCATGGCGGCGGCGGCGCGGGCGAGCGGATTGCGCAGCGGCAGAGTGAACGGCGCGGCCTCGATCTCGAACACGTCGCCGACCTCCGTCCTCACCCCGTCGGCAAACGACAACGTCGCCGTGCCGAAGAAGTGGATGTGAATATCACCCGGACGACGGAACAAGGCATATTTGAAATGATGCTGTTCGAGATTGGCGAGGCTGTGCGACATATTGTCCTCGCCCGACAGGAACGGCTTTTCCCACAGCGTCTCGCCGTTCCGGACGATACGGCTGCTCCCCTCGACATGCGCAGGCGGGGCACCGACTAGCAATTCGGGGCCAAGCGCCGCCTGCCGGAGCTTGGAATGCGCCAGCCATAGATAGTTATGCCGCTCGGTCACGTGATCGCTGAACTCGTTCGCAAGACACAGGCCCAGCCGGAACGGCGTCCCGTCCGGCCCGATCAGATAGATGCCGGCAAGCTCCGGCTCCTCCCCGCCATCCTGCGCGAAATCGGGCATGGTCAGCGCTTCGCCCGGCGCGACCAACTGCGACCCATCGCCCTTGTAGAACCATTCTGGCTGCTGGCCTGTCTCGCCCGATGCCGGCTTGCCGCCCTCTACGCCTTCCAGGAACATGCGCATGGAATCGGTCTGCGTCGCCGCCGCGCTGGCGTCGCGGTGCATTTTGTCGCGTCCCTCGGCCGATCCGAGATGCGTCAGCCCCGTGCCGGTCAACAACACGTGCGCGTCGTCTTCATGATCGATCGGCGAGATCAGGCGACCGGCGGCATGCTCCGCTACCAGATCGACCGGATTGCCCAGCCCGAGCGTATCGACCGCCTGCCGCAGCGTAGTGCCCTCGGCGATCGCCCGCATCGCGAGATCCCGGACGCTGGCCACGCCCTGTACGACGAAGGCGGCGTCATCGATCGCCGCGATCACCGATCGTTCGCCACTCGCCGCACGATACTGCAGCAGACGGAATGCCATCAAACCTCTCCCAGAAAATCGCCGTCATTGCGGCTGTATGTAAGCTTCAGCCGAGGTCGAGCGCCCCGTCGAGCAACCGCGGAACGCCGTCCCTGGCCGCATCGTCACGCAGTTCGGGCGGCAATACGGATTGCGCCAGGTTCTGGTAAGAAACGGGCCGCAGGAAACGGTCGATCGCAAGGCTGCCCACCGATGTCGTTCGGGCATCTGATGTCGCGGGATAGGGACCACCGTGGACCATCGCATGCGCAACTTCCACGCCGGTCGGCCAGCCATTCGCGAGAATGCGCCCAACCCGGCGTTCGAGCGCAGGCAGCAATTCGGTCGCCATTGCTTCGTCCTGCGAGTCCATGTGCAACGTTGCGGTCAGCTGTCCTTCCAGATCCTCGATCACGCGGCGCACTTCGTCCGTGTTGCGGCATTTCACGACGATCGAGGATGCACCGAACACCTCATGCCCGAGCGACTCATCGGATAGAAAAGCCTCTGCCGTGGTCGTGAACAAGGCTGCCTGCCCGCAGGTCGTTCCCGCGCCCAGCTTGCCGCGAGCGAGGAGTTCGACGCCGGGCTTGCCGGCCAGCGTCTCGACACCCTTGGAATAAGCCGCATGGATACCGGGAGTCAGCATCGTGCTGGCTTCCGCAGTAAGCAACGCTTCCGTCGCTGAAGTGATAAAGGCATCCAGCCCTTCCCCCTCGACCGCAAGCACGAGGCCGGGGTTGGTGCAGAACTGACCCGATCCCATCGTCAGCGAACCGACAAAGGCCGCGCCGAGCGCTGCGCCGCGCGATGCGAGTGCAGCCGGGAGCAGGAGAACCGGATTGATGCTCGACATTTCGGCATAGACCGGGATCGGAACCGGGCGTGCCTGTGCCAGCGCAAGGAGCGCAAGCCCGCCGCCACGCGATCCGGTAAAGCCGACCGCCGCGATCCGCGGATCCTTCACCAACGCGCTGCCGAGATCGTTACCCGGGCCGACAAGATGCGAGAATACGCCGGCGGGTAAACCGCAGGCGGCGATAGCGCGGCCGATCGCTTCGGCAACCAGCGCGCCCGTCTGCGGATGGGCCGGGTGTCCCTTGACGACCACTGGGCAGCCCGCCGCCAGTGCCGACGCGGTGTCGCCACCGGCAGTCGAGAAAGCGAGCGGGAAATTGGACGCGCCGAACACCGCTACCGGCCCCAGCGGAATCATGCGCAGGCGCAGGTCGGGGCGCGGCAACGGCTGGCGGTCGGGCATTGCGGGATCGATCCGCAGGCCGAGCCACGCGCCGCTGCGTACGACGCCGGCGAACAGCTTGAGCTGGCCGATCGTACGACCGCGTTCGCCCTCCAGGCGGGCGCGCGGCAAACCGCTTTCAAGAATCGCGGCGACGATCAGGTCATCGCCGATCGCCAGAATCTCTTCGGCAATCTTCTCAAGGAATTGCGCGCGCGTCTCGCGGTCGGTCGAGCGGTATGCGTCGAACGCTGCGTCCGCCGCAGCGCAGGCCGCATCGACGTCGGACAAGCCATGAACCGGGAACGGATCGCCGACAGGTTCGCCGGTGGCCGCTGCGACGGACCGGAATTCGGACGTGTCGGCGCGGTCGATCGTGGCAGTGTCATCGGTCATGTGGATCTCCTGATTACTCCGACATATTGTGCGAGGGCGCGAAACGCAATGATTTGTCGTTCCACTTGGCGGCGACCCTGTTAGGTGTTCCCCCCGGAGATCGATATGACCGACCAGATTGCCGACGACATTGGCGCCAAGAAAGCACGTACGCCGCGGGGCACCGGCCGCCGGCTGAACGGCGCGGTCGCCCACAAACTGGGTCTTGCCATTCTGTCAGGCGAATATGCGCCGGGGGACACGCTGTCTGGCGAGATCGCCTTTGCCGAGGAGTTGGAAGTCTCGCGCAGCGCCTACCGCGAGGCGGTGCAGGTGCTGATGGCCAAGGGATTGGTCGAAAGCCGTACGAAAACGGGAACACGGGTATTACCGCGCAGCCGCTGGAACCTGCTAGATCCCGAGGTGCTCGCCTGGGCATTCGCCGGGGAGCCGGATGTGGATTTCGTCCGCAACCTGTTCGAACTGCGCGCGATCGTCGAACCCGCCGCGGCAGGGCTCGCCGCCGAACGACGGGACAAGGCGGATCTCAAAGTGATGAAGGACGCTCTCGCAGCGATGCGGCGGCATACGCTGTCAACCGAAATCGGCCGCGCGGCCGACCGCGATTTCCACACTGCGATTCTGCAGGCGACGCGCAACGACGCCTTGCTGACTCTCAGCGCGAGCATCGGGGCAGCAGTCAACTGGACGACACAGTTCAAGCAGCGCGGCCGCACGCTGCCACGCAACCCGTTGCCGGATCACATGCGTGTCTACGACGCCATCGTGGCAGGCGATTCGGGTGCGGCGAGCGATGCGATGCGCGTGCTGGTCGATCTGGCGCTGGACGATACGCGTACCGCGATGGGCGTCCGTAGCTAGGGTTGCCTGGGATAGGCGCGCACCACTGCGTCATATTCCGCGCGCGAAATCGGTATCATCGATCCGTGCCTCGTACCGGCTGGCATTTCATAGCGGTTCCAGTCTGGCACGCCGGTATTACCCGACACTTGATACCACGGCCCCTTCAGCGTCGGTGCGGTCGACAGGCCGTAGCTCGTCCCGGCATATTGTTCGTAATATAGCAGCCAATCCTTCCCGTTCGGGGCGCGCACGATGGTCGGCGCTTCCCGAAAATTGGGACTGATCGGCGGACCCGGTAGCGGATACGGGCCGAGCAGTGTCTTCGCGCAACTAATGCGGATCGTCTTCCCCGTCGGCCAGTCGTATGAGGGGTAGCGCTCGTCCTTGATGACGACGCAATATCCCTTCTTGCCGTCCGGCTGAACGATCGTGTCGATCGTCGCCATATTCCAGGCGAACATCCGGCGCGGGGTCGCGGCGAACGTTCGGAGATCGGGCGATCGCACGTACAATGTCCTTTGGCTGGCCCAATAGCGTTCCGGGCCCTGCGCCGATCCGTCGAGATTGGGCGTGTGCCACGTCAGCAGGAACTGGCGCGACGGCGTGTCGTAGAACAGCTTGGGTGCGCCAATCCGCTGCAAGGCATGCGGATGCCCGGGGATGTCGCGTAAATCGGGTCGATACGTGCCGAAGATCGTCCAGCGGACGAGATCGTCCGAAACCCAGAACCGGATCAGCGGATCGTCGTCGCCCTTGTTCCCGACGAGATAGTACCGGCCGTCACCGCCACGCGCTATGGAGGCGTGGCCGTGATAGTCCGCAGACACTGGCCGCCCGCCGTTCAGCCGCGTCCAGTGGAGTCCGTCGAGGCTGACCGAATAATACAGATCGCCATAATGCTCTTTCGTCATGTGCGCGAAGAGATAGGCGCGGGCCGGATCCACATAAGGCGTAACCGGCCCGCCTGGCGCTTGCGCCAACGACGGGCCGGAAATAGCGAACAGCGCCGCGACCGCGCCTTGCATCGGCCGTCGCACGATCAGCGCCGTTTGCGCGGTACCGCTACGATCGGGTCGGCGGGCGGCACGACACCCTTTGGCGCCGCGGCCAGACGGCGGATCAGATCCGTTTCCGCCTTGCGATACGGCGTGCCGTCGTTCCGGAACACCTCGTGGAACCAGATGGTCGGTTCGGCCATGACATAAGGCTTCTGCCAGCTATCCCAAGGCAGCCGCGTCTGCGTGCGACCGTCGACGAAGCCCCAGTTCATTGCGGCAACATTGTAGCGCTTGGCGATCGGCAGCGATCCGTCGAACGTCGATCCGTTCCCGCGCGCCATATATTCGGTGCAGAGGATCGGCCGTCCATATGGCAGCAATTGCTTGATCCGCCCTTCGAACGCCTCCGGCCAACCATAATCGTGGAAGCTGATGACATCGGACTGGCCGAGTTGAAGCTTTTCCATCGCCGTCAGCTTGCCACCGGTCGGTGTCCAGTCATCGTGCCACCACACCCCCGACGTGATCGGCTGGCTTGGGTCTGCGTCGCGGACCCAGTCGAACACCTGCGCCAGCATCGCGCGCACCAGCGGTTCCTTGCCTTCCTGGCCCTTATACTGGTCCGCACCGTTGTCCGGCTCGTTCCACGCGTCCCAACCGAGGATGCGGTCGTCGTTCGCGAACGCGCCGACGACGCCCTGCACATAGGCCTTGTACGCCGGATAGCGCGCGCGATCGCGCAGCCCCGGCAGCCCCGGTCCCTGAACCCAGCCCGAATTGTGCACGCCGGGGATCGGTGGATGCTGTGGTCCAAGCTTCGGATCGGGGTCCCAGCAACTGTCGAACAGGACGAACAGCGGCCTGATTCCGTGCCGCTGCGCGATCGTCAGGAATTCGCCGATCCGCCGTTTGAAACCCTCGGGATCCTGCTGCCAGAGCTGATCATGCAGGAATACGCGCATCGTGTTCATCCCGATGCTTTGCGCAAGGTTCAGTTCGTAGTCGATCCGCTTGGGATCCCAGGTCGCTTCCTGCCACATTTCGAGCTGGTTGATCGCGCTGGCGGGGGTGTAGTTCGCCCCGACCAGCCAAGGCTGCTTCGCATACCAAGTATTGGCTTGCGCCTCGGTCCAGCGCCCCCGCGCCTCGGCTGGGACGGCGACGAATGCGGCGGTGACCAGCAGCGCAGTTACGAAGTGCTTCATCTCGTCTCTCCGGTTCGGTCGGTCAGCGCGCGATCGTCAGCTTGTAAACCATCGTGTTGCGATACGTCTGGCCGGGATTGAGCCGCACCGACGGGAAGCTCGGCTGGTTGGGTGCGTCCGGAAACAGCTGCGGCTCCATTACGATCGCATCGCCCATGCGGTAGATCTGCCCCTTCTTGCCCGTGATCGTGCCGTTGAAGAAGTTGCCCGAATAGAATTGCAGCCCCGGCTGGTTCGACCACAATTCGTATCCGCGTCCGGATACCGGCTCGACCACGCGCGCCATCAAATGCTGCGTCGGCGTGACGGCATTGCCGATCACCCAATTGTGGTCATAGCCACGGCCGTACGCGATCTGCGGATCGCGTGCGTCGCGCACCCGGTCCCCGATCGCGCGGGGTGTGCGGAAGTCGAAGACGGTGCCAGCAACAGGCACATGCTTGCCGGTCGGGATCGCCGTCGCGTCGGTCGGCGTGTACCGCTCCGCCGGGATCATCACGATATGCCCCATCGCCCCGCGCGGCGATCCGACGCCGGCCAGGTTCCAGTAAGCGTGGTTGCTGATGTTCACGACGGTCGGCTTGTCGGTCGTCGCGCGGTAATCGATCGTCAGCTGATTCTTCTCGTCCAGCGAATAGGTCGCGTAGGTCGTGACCGTGCCGGGATAGCCCATGTCCCCGTCCGGGCTGACATAGCGCAGCGTGACCGAAGCGACAGGTCCGCTTTTCACCTCGGTGACCTCCCACAGGACCTTGTCGGATCCCTTCGTCCCGCCGTGCAGCGAATTGGGGCCGTCATTGGTAGGCGTAGTGTAGCTCTTGCCGTCGAGCGTAAAGCGACCCTTGGCGATGCGGTTGGCGACGCGGCCGACGGTCGCACCGAAGAATTCCGGCTTGGCGAGATAGCCGTCCAGCGTGTCGTAGCCGATCTGCACGTCCTCGACCTTGCCCGTCTTGTCCGGCATCATCAGCGCCTGAATCGACGCGCCGAGTGCGATGATCGTGGCGGAGACTCCGCGACCGTTGCTGAGCGTAACCGCAGGCACCTCCCGCCCGTCAGGCATTGTACCGAACGTCCTGCGCTTGGCATCCGCCGCCTGGGCGCCCGGCACCGTCGAGGCGATGGCGAGAGCGGCGAGCGCGGTGGCAGCAAGGCGGGTGCGGGTGTTCATGTCGTTCTTCTCCAAATGCTCGCGGTGCAGGCCAGCGACGTTCAGTCGGTCATCCGGACCGGCACGATGGTTCCGTCCTTAGCGTAGCGGATTCGATCGATCGCGACCTGCCGCTCGCCCTGATACGGTGCGCCACCGACCGGATTTTCCCAGCGATGATAGACGATAAGCCACGCTCCGGTCTTCGGATCGCGCACGAAGCTGTGATGCCCCGGGCCCTTGTGCCGTTGGTCGCTCGACAGGATTTCGCCGCGATAGCGCCACGGCCCCAGCGGCGAACGCCCCATTGCGTAGTGGACCGAATAGTCCGGTCCGTTGAAGCGTCCGTGGCTGTAGGAAAGATAATAGATGCCGTTGCTCTCGTGCATGAACGCACCCTCGGTAAATTTGGGCGGCTGCGCGACCTTCACCTCGCGCGCGATCCCGACCATGTCTGGCGTCAATTCGAACACGCGCAACGTCGATCCTGCGCTGCCGCCGGCATACATGTACGCCTTGCCAGACTTTCGATCGACGAACGTCATCGGGTCAATCGCCTCGAATCCGTTTCCGCCGGTCAGCAAAGGCCTTCCGCTGTCGATATACGGACCCTCCGGGCGGGACGCGACCGCGACCCCGATCCGGCTCGGTGTCGGGTTTTGCGGCCCGACGGAATAATAGAGATACCACTTACGGCCACGCGTCGCGACGCCCGGGGCCCACAGGAAATGCTCGCGCGCACCGTCGTCGCCGATCCACTTGATGCTGTCGCGGCGGATCAGTTCGCCGCGGCTTTTCCAGTGCTTGCGATCGGTCGACGAAAAAGCGCCGAACCGGTCTGCCGCCCAGCTTCCGCCGGGTCCGCCGGTCGGAAAAACCCACAGCTCGTTGCCGATATACACAGCGTGCGGGTCGGCGCCCTGAAACTGCGGATTGTCGGCGAGGGCGGCGGTGGCCGTCAGCGCGGCAAACGTCAGGCCGATCCCGGCGAGAAAGCGCTTCACTGGCCGTAATCCAGAATGAACACCGGCCCGATATCGATCGTCTGCTTCGCGCAAGCCAGATGGAACGCGGCATTGAGCCCGCCCGCCGGATAGGCACGGTCCGCCTTCCCGCTGATCTTATACATTTTCCATTCGGGCGTAATGTCGAAGGCTTGTTCGAAGATCGTCCGCACAACGGGCGTCGCCTCAAGCTGTACGCGGCACAGCTTTCCCGGCGAATTCGCCTCCGTGCGTTGCGCGCGCGCCCAGAAAGCGACGACAAGGCGGTCGCTTTCCTTGACCGGCTTCAATGTCGGCGTGACGATCCCGACCCGCCAGAAATCCTGCGCCGCGCTGCTGATCGGGATGCGCAGCGCCTTGCCGAATTGCACCGTCTTGTCGCTGCGCACCTCGGGCGGGATCGGCTGTCCATAAGGCCTTAGCGCCTCGGCACGCGGATCATTGACCAGCCGTTGCGCAAACACGGCCTCGGCCGATTGATCAGCTTGGGCCGCGACCGCGACGACGGGTGCGGCAATTGCCGCCACGCCCAGCAGAATACCATGCTTCATGCCACCCTCCCCGATTCAGAAGCGGAACCGTACACCGAGCGAATAGGCCCGTTCGAGATAGACAATTTGCCGCGAGAACTTGTCGCCCGTGTCATATTGACGAGAACGCTGAAGCGGATTGCCAAGCAGGTTGATGATGTCGAACGCCACCGTAATATTCGGCACCGGCGTGACCGAGGTCGAGAAGTCGAGCTGCCCGCGTCCCTTCTCGATCACTGGATGCGCGATCGGATCCAGCGGCTCCAAGCTGTAGTAATTCACGAACTTCGAACGGTAATTGTACGCCAGACGTGCCGAGAACATCGGCTTCTCGTACAAGGCGACAACGTTGTACGCCCATTTCGATACGCCAGGAAAAGCCTGTTGACGGTTATTCAGCGTCGCGGCGAAGTTCGGCTGTAGATCGCCCTTGGCATCGATGAACGTACCATTGGCCTGAATACCGAAGCCCTTCGCCCAATCGGGCAGACTGTCGATATCAAGGAAACTGGTGAAGGTGACCTCCGCACCCTGCAATCGGGTATTGCCGAGATTGACCGGCTGGAACGCGCGGAGACGGCCGAACTGCGGATCGGTATAATAGTTGTCGACCGTAGCAACGAAGCCTTGGGCGTCATGCCGGAAAATCGCGCCGGTGACCGAACCGGTACGCGAGAAATAGTATTCCAAGCTTGCGTCGTAATTGTTCGAGGTCAGAGGCTTCAGATTGGGGTTGCCGCCATTGGCCGGGGTGGACAGGCGACGGATGCAATCCTCGGTATTGGCGTTAGCCGCATCGCGACACGGATCCCCGGCGGGAAGCGCCGCAGGATCGACAGGTTGCCCAATCGACAGATTTGGACGCAAATCGAAGAAACTCGGCCGCGTGCGCGTTTGGGTGTAAGCTAGGCGCAACTGCAGCTTGTCGTTGAAAGCGATACGCGCACTGACGTTCGGCAGATAGTCCGTGTAATTATTATCACGCGTGATCGGCGTCAGCGCCCCGTTGGCGAAACCGAAGCTGCTGATATCAGTCTTGGTCTTGATCGCACGCAGGCCGGCCACACCGTCGATCACGACGTCGCCAAGATCAAATCCGTATTTCAACTGTGCGTAGGCCGAATAGGACTTCTCGTTAGCGCGGAAGTTATCGCCCGGATTGTAGGGCGGGCGTCCTTCGGGAACGAGGAAACGGGCACGCAGCGCGGGAAGATTGTCGCGGATGCTGTCGCGGGTAAGCGCAGCAAACGTCTTATTCGGTTGCAAATCGTTATAGGTGAAGCCCGGCAGGGTCGCCCGAACATCCGCTCCCGGCAGCGAGGACAGCAAAATCTGCTGATCCTCAAAGAAGATTGGAGGAGTCGTGGCAGTGCCGGGGACGGCGACGTTATTGTAAAGGTTGCCGAAATCGCGCGACGCCTTGCGATCGCTGTAACGCACGCCGACTTCGATCCGCTTCAGGAAGCCAAGGTCGAGATCGTATCGCAAATCGGTTCGGGCCTGCCAGTCCTGCCCGCTCACCACCAACAGTTCCTGATACAGTCCGCGGGCGACGAAGTTCGACGGATCGGCGATGTTGAAGTTGACGAACGTTTGGGTCGGACCGCCATCGCCGGGCGCGTCGAACACGACGTTGCGAACCGGTGACGAGCGCATCGCATAGTCCACGTTCACGAGATCCGCGGTGTACGTACTGTCGGTATACGCGACATCCGCTGAAATTTGCAGCCGATCGCGCTTCCAGATCGCGCCACCGCCCGCCTGATAAGTATCGGTCTTGCCGTTAAACGATCCGGTATAGCCATCAGGCCGGACCGCATTGGTCACCGTCGCGGACGCGATCTGATTGGTGCCGGGGATCGTTGTTACGTTGGAAAACTGAAGTCCGCCGAAGATCGGAATGAACATCCAGCGATTATAGTCTTTAGACCGGAAGCCTTGGTACAGACCGTCAGCGTAGATTTCGAGTTCCGGCGTCGGCTTCCACTGAAACGCCGCATTGGCCGAGGGGCGATAGCGCGCGCCATAGCCGAGGAAGTTTCCTTGTGCATCGGGGAAGCGCAGTCCGGCGGCACCAGGTGCGTTGTTCGCGTCGGTCGTACCGATCACAAGCGATTGCTCGCGGGTCGAATCCATGAAGTTGATGCCGACGTACGACGCGTTGAGTAGCAGGCCCATCTCGCCGATGCCGGTGTTCCAGCGGTTGCTGATCAGCACGTTGCCGTTCGGTACGATCTTCTCCGACTGTTGCGACAGCACGCCATTCAGCGATCCGGACAGTTCGAAACCGTTGAAATCGAACGGCTTGCGACCGCGCACGTTGATGGCGCCGGCGATACCACCCTCGATCTGCGGGGCGAGACCCGACTTGTACACTTCAAGCGCGGCGACCGTGCCGGCGGGGAAATCCTGGATCTGGACGTAGCGCCCTTCGGCGGTGAAGATCTGGCGACCGTTATAGGTCGTGGTCAGGTCAGGAAGGCCGCGAACGGTGACACCTGCCGACTCGCCGCCGCCACGTGTCACTGCGACACCCGCGACACGCTGCAGCGCGGAGGAGGCGAACGTATCGGGCAACTTGCCGATATCCTCAGCGACGACGGCATCGACGATCCCGTCGGACAGGCGCTTGATCGTCTGTGCAGACTGAAGACTACGGCGGAACCCCGTTACGACGATATCGCCGGATTCAGCGGGCGTTTCCTGCACGGAAGCATCGGGGGACGCTGGGCTTACGCTTTGATCGGATGGCGCGTCAGGCTTGGGCGCATCTTGCGCGTCGGTCGCAGGATTCGACTGCGCCGCGGCGGGCGATAGTCCGACAATCAGTGCCAGTGCCGCTACGGATGTACCAAGTACCGCCTTCGTAATCATACCTCTCCCCTTCGAATGCCGTCGGTATTCCGAGCGACAATTGGCGTGCTATGATTTTCGGGGCGCCGAAGCAAGACGCATTTGTCGGAGAAATGAATGCATGTTGCAAGAATGCGACATTGTCGGCGTGCATAGTCTTCGTCAACTAGCTCCGGCTCCAGTCGAGGAATGCGAGCCGATGGTCACAAAATTTTCAGCTCGACAAGCCGAGTGCGTTTGCCCGGCTGTTGTCGGACTATTAATCTGATCCGGTCTGCAACCGTTTCCGTCCAGCGCACGTGGGTGATGCCGTTGCCGATAGCGCGCGACCCGGAGGGTGCGACGTCTTGCCAGGCATTCCCCGAACGCACTTGCAGCCGATATTCGCGGGGTACGGCGAAGGTCTTTCCATCGGTAAAGAACGCGATCTCTGCGCGCGTCAGGCGAACCGGTTTACCGAAGTCGATTGCAAACCATTGCGGGGAACGCGTTGCGTCCGTGTCCCAACCGTTCGGCAATTCTGGGAAGAACCACACGCGCCCGTCAATCGCATCGTGAACGCGTTCGGGATCCGCCATGCCGGACGCGCTTCCCTTCGGAAACTGGCCGCGCACAAGCTGCACCGACTGCGCGATCGGGCGCTCCGCCTCGGGCAGGCGCAGCCGCGAGATCGGCACGGTCAAGCGCCCCATCGTCGCCCGGTGGGCCAGCGCCGCGCCGTCTACCTCCACCGTCAGTCCCGGCTTGCCGCCATAATGTCGCCCGTCCGCATCCCAGGTCACCGCGACACTGTGCCCATGATATGGAACGTCCTGCGCGCGAAACCAACGCAACGCCTGCGGATCGCCGTTCACGGGCAACAACGGATTGACCTCCAGCACGTCGTCCGCTCGCGGCCTGATGCCGACTAGTCCGGTCAGGATCAGATCGTTGAAGCCCGAGTGGAAATAGTGATGACTCCGCGCCAGTCCGACGATCGGTCGCCCGGTTTCGGGATGATAATCCTCCTCGATATCCAGCAGTCCCTGCTGGAAATGCATTGCGGCATATTGCCGGAGCAACCGCATATAGTCGCTCCGCGTCACCACGGATTGACTATAATGATCGAGAAGATTGGCCATGCCGGTCAGCACCTGCGTCGTCTGAAACGGCCAGACGGGCCCATTCCACTGGCATTCGGGCGCCGTCCCTTCGTACCGATACTGACGCATGTAATATTGGTAGGAAGGCTCGACCGTTCGCAACCCAGTAGCACCGCCCAGCCCCTGCGGATCGAGCGCATGTCGCCACGCGGCGGCGAAGCGTGCGTCATCGTCCACCAGATCGAAGGTCCAGGGTAGATAGCCGACCAGTTCGCGTCCGCGGATCGGCTGCCAGTACTTTACGAATTCGTTAGTGACTTGGTAGCGGTCGATGAAATGGCTGAGCGCCGGGCTCCACAAGTCGTCCTGAACGCGCGCCTTGATCGCGGCGGCACGGGCGGCAAAGTCCGCTGCTGCGGTCGTATCGCCAGCCATAGCCGATAGCTTCGCTAGCGCCCGGGCATTGGCGAACATGTAGGCGTTGATCGAGGGACGAAACGCATCGCCGCCGCGAAACCCGTCCTTCCCGCCCGACGCATCGATCGAGGAGATCGTATATTCGGTCGCGTCGAGCAGCGGCTCCACCCAATACAGCCCCTTGGTGAAGTCAAACCGGTCGTCCCATAGACGGTAGATGTGACGCATGGCCCCCAGATGGCGCACCGCAGCTGCCCGGTCGCCATCAACCAGGAACCGGCCGTAGACCGAGTCCGCCATATAGTCGGTGAAGTGACGGTCGTTCCCGCCGCGATACATGAAATCGATATAGTCGTCCGCGTACCGCCGATCGCGCAGCCAGCGCCCCTCGGCAATATGGAAGCCGCTGGCGTCGTTCAGGCTGGCATAGGGTTCGCGCTGCCAACCGACATCGTCGAGAAACTCCGTCGATATGAACCCCTCCGCGCCGAGATCGCGCTGGTGCGCCCGGAACAGTTTCCAGCGGTAATAATAGACGTCGTCGATTTGCGGATCGGAGGACTCGAAGAACGGAATCCGCGCGCTGTACCACGACGCGTCGTTGCCGAAGCGCGCCTGCGCGACCCGTTCTGTGTCTATTGCCGGCGAACTGGCTTGCGCCGAGGCCGTGCCGAGAACGACGGCGAGGATCGAAGCCCCGATCGCCGCGCGCAGCCGATGCGGATTCACAACCGGCCGTTGGCCAGCGGCACTCCGAAATCCGGGCTACCGTCGGCGCGATATTTGAACGGCTGCACGCGCGTATGCCGATTGGGATCGAACAGCGGATCGCCGCTGATATTCTCATAATCGCGCGCATGATAGACCAGCATGTCGCGCCCCGCCTCATCCACGGTGAAGCTGTTGTGACCCGGCCCGAAGACCTTGTGCTCGGGTGAAGATTTGAACACTGGCTGCGGCGACTTCGTCCATACGGCCGGGTTCATCAGGTCGGCATCGTCTTTCGCGCTCAACATGCCCATGCAGTAGCGGGCGTCGGTCGCGCTGGCGGAATAGGTGATGAAAACCTGGCCGTTCCGGGCAAGAAACGCGGGTGCCTCGGCGACCTTGAAGCCGCGCACCTCCCAATCGAGCGTCGGCACTGTCAACCGCGCCGGCTTCGCCCCCAGCGTCAGGGCGCTTTTCAAGGGGGCGAGATACAGGTTGCTATTGGTGTCGATCCCATCCTCTCGTTGCGCCCAAGCAAGATAGCGGACGCCTCGGTGAACGAAGCTGGTGGAATCGAGGTTGAAGCTGTCCCACGCCGTCTGCAACTGACCGAGCACGGACCATGTGCCGGTCATCGGATCGGCGCCGTCGCACGTCACGGCATAGGTGCGGATGCGGAACACGTCCTCTCCGCCCCCGCTCGGCCCGGCGGCGAAGTACATGATCCACTTCCCGTCGATCAAATGCAGTTCGGGAGCCCACAGGAACCCGGACATCGGCCCGCTCGACAGATGCCGCCACAGCACCCGCTCCTGCGCCGTCGCGAGACCCGCCAACGTGCGGGAGCGGCGCAGCACCAGCCGATCATATTCCGGCACCGATCCTGTCATGTAATACCAGCCGTCCGTGTGACGAAACACCTGCGCGTCGGCGCGCTGGCGGACCAGCGGGTTTACGATGAGCGATCCGCTGCCGGACCGCAGCGCAGGCTTTCGCGCGATCACCGGGGCTGCGGCGAGCGCCGTCGCGCCTGCCAAAATCGTCCGTCGGGTAAAATCGATCACGTCCAATCCTCCGCTTGCGGCCAGCCGTCCGCCCCCCACCGCACCCGGGCGATCCGAAGCGTCGATGCGCCCTTATTGTCGCGGTCATAGGCGTGGTAGACGACGTAGTCGGTGCCATCCTTGTCGTGCAGGAACCCGACATGGCCGGGTCCGCGAAACCGCTGCTTTTCTGGGAGATCGGCGCGCAGGAACGTCGTCCCGCCACCCTGCATCATAGAACTGCCGTCCTTGCCGAGATAGGGTCCGGTGATGTCCTTCGCCCGGCCCACAACGGTGTAATAGGTGCTGTTCACGCCCTTGCAGCAATAGTCGTACGACGCGAACAGCCAGTAATAGCCGCCATGATCCACGATGAACGGCGCCTCCACCGGCGCCGGCGCACCGGCCGGTGCAGGGCGGCGCGCGATCGAATAGGGCGCGGCCTTCGGGTTGGCGGGTTTGCCGGTGCGCGGATCAAGCCGGAACAGCTTCAACCCGGTCCAGAAACTCCCGAGCGACAGCCAGTGCCGTCCCTGGCGGTCGATAATGAAATTCGGGTCGATCGCGTTGAAATCGCTGTCCGCGGTCGACATCAGCACCATGCCTTCGTCGCGCCAGCCATAGCCGGGCGCGGCGGGATCTAGCGTGGGGCTGGTGTAAAGCCCGATCGCCGAACGGTTCGATCCGAAGGTCGAAACCGCATAATAAAGCTGCCACCGCCCCTTCGCGAACGAGATATCCGGCGCCCACATGCCCTTAGCACCCGGCACCGCCTTCGCCGCCCAGTCAGGTAAAGTGTTGTCGACCAACGGTTTTGCCGAAACCCAGCGCACCAGATCCTTCGACGTGCGCGACGCCATGCCGGTACCGAATACGTAATAGGTGTCGCCCTCGCGCGCGATCACCGGATCGTGCGTCGGCACGATATCGCCGCTCAACCGGCTATTGACCGTACCGCCTTGCTGCGCCGTCGCACTGCCGACGCCCGCGAGAAGCGCCAGCGCAGCGAAGCGCGACATCGTCTTCCGCATCACCGCCACCTCATTTCAGTTCGAGCATCACCACCGATTTCGGCGGCAACGACACGGACAGCGTACCCGCCTGCAACTGCGCACCGGTAAAGGCGGCGGGCGTGACGGTATTCGGCGCGGAGAAGCTGTTGAGCGCGGTCATGGCCGGCGCAGTCAGTACCTGCCCCGATACGGATTGCGCGGTCAGCCCTGGCAACGCCGCGGCGATGTCATGCGGCCTGTTCGGGTCCAGATTGGCGAGTGCGATACGCACCACCCCGTCCTTACCGCGCACGGCCGAGACACTGACCGCCGGCATCGTCCATTTGTCCTTGTTGTACCAGGGCGACGTGATGTCGATCGGCAGGACCGTCCCGTCCATATAGCCCTTGTACATCGCGAAGACATGATAGGTCGGCGTCAGCACCATCTTCTTGCCGTCGGTCAGGATCATCGCCTGCAGCACGTTCACCATCTGCGCGATCGCGGTCATCTTCACGCGATCGGCATGCTTGGCGAAGATGTTGAGGTGTACCGCGGCAACCAGAGCGTCGCGCAACGTATTCTGCTGGCGCAGGAAACCGGGATTCGTGCCGGGATCGCCCGCATACCAGGTGCCCCATTCGTCCACCGCCAGCCAGATGCGCCTCTGCGGATCCGTCTTGTCCATGATCGCGCTGTGCCGCGTGATCAGATCGTCCATGCGCATCGCTTCGGACAGCGTTTCCGCCCAGCCGGTTTCGTCGAACACGCTGGCTGAGGCGCGCGGCGGCCAGCTGCCCGGTATCGTGTAGTAGTGCAGCGACAAGGCATCGACCTGCCCGGTAACTTCGCGCATCATCGTCTCGGTCCAGCGATAATCATCGACGTTCGCACCGCTCGCGACCTTGAGGATGCGCGTATCCTTCGGAGCCTTGATGAAAGTCGCATAGCGCCGCGTCAGGTCCGCTGCATATTCCGGGCGCATGTTCCCGCCGCAGCCCCACAATTCGTTGCCGACGCCGAAATAGGGCACCGCCCACGGAGCCTTGCGCCCGTTCCGCGCGCGCTCGTCCGCCAGCGTACCGGCGGGGGCGGTCATATATTCCACCCACTCGGCCATTTCCTGCGGAGTGCCGTTGCCCACATTGCCGGCGATGTAAGCTTCCGCACCGATCTGTTCGGCGAGATCCATGAATTCGTGCGTACCGACCGTGTTCGGTTCGGTCACGCCGCCCCAGTGCGTGTTGATCTTTACCGGGCGCTTGGCCTTCGGGCCGATCCCCTCGCGCCAGTGATATTCGTCGGCAAAGCAGCCGCCGGGCCAGCGGATCACCGGTACCGCGATGCCCTTCAATGCGGCGACCACGTCGTTGCGAAATCCGCGCGTATTGGGGATGCTCGAATTCGGACCGACCCACAGCCCGCCGTAAATCCCGGTGCCGAGATGCTCCGCGAACTGCGTGAAGATCCGCCGGTCGTAGACCGGGCCGGGACGATCGCCGTGAACGGTCAGGGCAACCCGCCCTTCCGCGGCGGCGGGCGCGGTCGCAGGAGCGCTCTGCGCGCCGCCGATCGCACTGCTTGATAGCAGCAAAGCGGCGGCGACACCGCGCAGGAACCGGGACATCATATTCTCCTATTTGTCCGACATAGGCGGGGTTTGGATCAGCGCCCCACCGGATCGGGCACGGCCGCGGTTGGTCGCGATCCCCACACAGCATAGAACAGCACGTACAGTTCGCATGCCGCGGTCAGCAGGAACGAATTCTGCAGCCCGTAATGATCCGCTAGCCAGCCCTGCACGATCACCAACGCTCCACCCGCGATCGCCATGATCAGCAACCCCGACCCTTCCTCGGTTAGGGGGCCGAGGCCGCGTATGCCGAGGGTGAAAATGGTAGGGAACATGATAGAGTGGAACAGGCCGACGGAAATGAGCGCCCACATCGCGACATGACCGGTGGTGAAGGCGGCGACCAGCATCACGATCGTGGCGCCGATGCTAGCGATTGCAAGCACATGCGCGGCATCAACCTTTTGCATGACGAACGCGCCGACGAGCCGGCCGACCATCATTCCGCCCCATAAAAGGAACAGATAGTTGGACGCCTGCTGATGCGACAGATTTCCGATTTCGGGCTGCGAAACGAAGTTTATGAAGAGATTTCCCACCCCGATCTCGGCGATGAGGTAGATGAAGATCGCCGGGATTCCGAACACCAGGTTGCGATGCTTCCACAGCGACTGCGTCTTGCGCTCGGCTCGAGCGGCGCGTTGCGTGGAGGATCCCATGGCCGGCAGCGGAAAGCGAGCGATCACGACGGCGAGGATGGCAAGCACGACCGCGACGATGACATAGGGCAGCACGACAGACTGCGCATCGGCGAGCCGTTCGGCAGGCGTCAGCGCCGCCGCCCCCGCCGCCGCGGTTCCCGAAGTCGTGCGCCCGAGGATCAGATATCCACCGAACAACGGTGCCAGCGTCGCCCCAGCGGAGTTGAACGCCTGGACGAGGTTCAGCCGCGACGAGGCGGTCTCCGGCTTGCCGACGACCGCGACATACGGGTTGGCCGCGACCTGTAACAAGGTGATTCCGCTGGCGATTACGAACAGCGCGAACAAAGTTACCTCATAGGAGGGAAGCCGCGCCGCCGGCACCATGACCAGCGCACCCACCGCCATCATGCCGAGACCGATGACCATGGACTTCTGGTAGCCGACGCGCTCGATCAGCTTCGCGGAGGGGATGGATGCGAAGAAGTATGCGATGAACCACACGCTCTCGATCAAAGTCGTCTGCGTGTAGGACAAATCGAACACGCTGCGCAGGTGCGGCAGCAGCGTCCCGTTGATAACGGTGATAAAGCCCCACATGAAGAACAACGTCGCCAGCAGGCTGAGCGCGGACGTATAGTTCACGCCCGTTGCGTCCGAACGCTCGGTACTTCCGGTAGCCGGCGGCATCGCCATATCACCCTCCTCCTCTGTCGAAGCGGCGCGACGCTCGTGCCGTCACCGCTTGCGCTTGATTTATTTGTCGGACTATATGGGCGCCAAGCACGCGTCAATGGCGTCTGAACGCAGGGGAGTGGCATGACGGGGACATTCGGGAAATGAGGTTGCATCGCGCGCCCGGCCCGGCCGCCGTGCCGCCCCGCCCGTCTCCTGTGTCCCCTAACCATTCCCGACGCCCCGGCCGCGCGCCGGCCCGCTGCCCGACCTTTCGCGTGACCAACCGTCCGCGTCGATCCGCCCGCCCTTCAACTCGTCTTGACGGAATCCTTCGATGACCTCCCCAGATACTAAAGCGACACCTGCGAAGCTTCGTTCGCGCGCGTGGTTCGACAATCCCGACAATATCGACATGACCGCCTTGTATCTGGAGCGGTATCTGAACTTCGGTCTCAGCCTGGACGAGTTGCGCTCCGGTAAGCCGATCATCGGGATCGCGCAGACCGGCAGCGACCTGTCGCCGTGCAACCGTCATCATCTCGTTCTGGCGGAACGCATCCGCGAAGGCATTCGGGAGGCGGGCGGCATCGCGCTCGAATTCCCGGTCCATCCGATTCAGGAAACGGGCAAGCGGCCGACCGCCGGCCTCGACCGCAACCTCGCCTATCTCGGCCTGGTGGAGTCGCTATACGGCTATCCGATCGACGGGGTCGTGCTGACCACCGGATGCGACAAGACGACGCCAGCGTGCCTGATGGCGGCGGCGACCGTCAACCTGCCCGCCATCGCCTTGTCGGTCGGCCCGATGCTGAACGGCTGGCACAAGGGTGAGCGCACCGGATCGGGCACGATCGTCTGGAAGGCGCGGCAGTTGTTGGCGACCGGGCAGATTGACGACGAAGGCTTTATCAAGCTGGTCGCGAGTTCGGCACCATCGACGGGCTATTGCAACACGATGGGCACGGCGAGCACGATGAATTCGCTGGCCGAGGCGCTCGGCATGATGCTGCCCGGGTCGGCCGCGATTCCCGCGCCGTACCGTGACCGTCAGGAAGTGGCGTATCTGACGGGCAAGCGCATCGTCGAGATGGTGGCGGAAGATCTGAAGCCGTCCGACATCCTGACGCTGGATGCGTTCCACAATGCGATCGTGGTCAATTCGGCGATCGGCGGATCGACCAACGCGCCGATCCATCTGGCCGCGATCGCGCGCCATATCGGCGTGGACCTACCGCTGAAGGATTGGGAAACGGTCGGCCACAAGGTGCCGCTGCTGGTCAACCTGCAACCCGCCGGAGAATATCTGGGCGAGGATTATTACCGGGCGGGCGGCGTACCCGCGGTCGTCGCCGAACTGATGGGCCAGGGCCTGATCCGCGAAGGCGCGATGACCGTCAACGGGCGGACGATGGGCGACAATTGCCGCGCCGCGACGATCGAGGACGACAAGGTCATCCGGTCGTTCGACCAGCCGCTGAAGGAAGAGGCCGGGTTCCTGGTCCTGTCGGGCAATCTGTTCGATGCCGCGGTGATGAAGACGAGCGTGATCGATGACGCGTTCCGCGCGCGCTATCTGTCGAACCCGGACGATCCCGATGCGTTCGAGGGACCGGCGGTCGTGTTCGACGGTCCGGAGGATTATCACCACCGCATCGACGATCCCGCACTGGGCATCACGCCCGAGACGTTGCTGTTCATGCGTGGCGCCGGCCCGATCGGTTATCCGGGCGCGGCGGAAGTCGTCAACATGCGCCCGCCGGCCTATCTGATCACCGAAGGCATCGGCGGGTTGCCGTGCGTCGGCGACGGCCGCCAGTCGGGCACGAGCGGAAGCCCGTCGATCCTGAACGCCAGCCCCGAAGCCGCGGCGATGGGCGGTCTCGCATTGCTGGAAACGGGTGACCGGGTGCGGATCGACCTCAACCGCGGCACCGTCAACGTGCTATTGTCGGACGAGGACCTGGCGGAACGGCGGCGCGCGCTGGAAGCCAAGGGTGGATATGCCTATCCCGCATCGCAGACGCCGTGGCAGGAAATCCAGCGTGCCGTGGTCGGGCAGATGAACACCGGCGCGATCCTGGAAGGTGCGGAGAAATATCAGCGCATCGCGCAGACGATGGGCCTGCCCCGCGACAACCACTGAGCCACGAAGGAGCGAACCGTGGCGCAATGGGAATTGGTAAAGCGGGACGTTCGGGACCAGTTGGGCGAAGGTGCCTGCTGGTCGCCGCGCGACCGGGCATTCTATTGGGTGGATATCCTTGCCCCCGCGCTGAACCGGCTGTCGCTGGAAGACGGACGCGTGGTCCGTTGGGCGATGCCGGAACCGCTCGGCTGGGTCGTCCGGCGCAGCGCGGGGGGACTGATTGGCGGTTTCCAGAGCGGCGTCGCCGAAATCCGGCTCGATCCACTCGTCATCACACCGATCGTGGACCCGGAGCCGCATCTGCCCGGCAACCGCATGAACGATGGCAAGGCCGATGCGCAGGGCCGTATCTGGTTCGGCACGATGGATATGGCGGAAGAAGCCGACACGGGTGCCTTGTACCGGCTGGACAGCGATCGCCGCTGGACCCGGCTGGACGATGGCTACCGGGTGACCAACGGCCCGGCCTTCTCGCTGGACGGCCAATGGCTGTATCATAGCGATACCGCGCGGCGGACCATCTATCGGTTCGCGCTCGCCCCGGACGGGTCCGTCGCCGATCGCCAGCCCTTCATCCGGTTCGGTGACGATGATGGCTATCCAGATGGCATGACGGTCGATGCGGCCGGCGGGCTGTGGGTCGCGCATTGGGGCGGCGGGCGGATCAGCCGCTTCGCACCGGACGGAACGCTCGACCGATCAATCGCCCTGCCCGCGCAACAGATCACCAATATGGCATTTGCCGGGGACGATCTGGACCGGCTGTTCGTCACGTCGGCGGCGAAAGGCCTGCCCGACAGCGAGCATGACGGCGGGCTGTTCGAAGTCGAGAGTGGTGCGATCGGGCTGCCGAGCCACGAATATGCGGGCTGATGCGTTTGCGGGCGGATCCCGGAGCGTGTCGACATTCACTCCTGCCCCTCCGGCGAAGACCGGAGCCAGTCGCTGGAGGGTTCGTAACGCGCTGCAGTCCCTTGATACGGCAGCTTTCCCGACTGGGCCCCGGCCTCCGCCGGGGTGGCGTGGATGCACAGGCCTTTCGCAGCTGAATGTCGATCAGGCCTAGTCCGGTTCGACGACCCTGACCCCCTTGGGACGCAGGTCACCCGCCTCCAGCCGTTCGACGACGCGCAACATCGATCGGTAGCCGGCATCCCACCGGCGCGCGATCGTCTGCCCGGAAAAGTCCAGCGCCTTGCCCGCAATCTCGTCCGACTGATCGGCATAGACCAGGCGGACGAGCGTCAGGTCGATGTCGGGATCGCTTTCGTGAACCGCCTGCCACCGCGAGATCGTCCGCCGCGATTGCGCCGCGAAGATCAGGTCCTGCATACGGCCTGCCGCCTCACCCATGTCGCGCGGCAGATCCTGTTGCAAGGGCAGAAGATCGATCGCAAGAACCAGTCGCGGCCGCGACGTGCGTTCGGCCATGATCGGGTCCAGCGGGAGATTAGCCGACATGCCGCCATCGACCAGCCATCGCCCGTCGATCTCGACCGGTGGAAATGTCACGGGCAAGGCGGCACTCGCCCGGATGTGTTGCGCGTTTATCCGCATATCGCGCGTGTCGAACACGACATCGTCTCCGGTCGCCAGATCCACCGCCGTCGCGGTGAACCGGCAAGACCCGGCGTTCAGCCGGTCGAAATCGACCATTCGGTCAAGCGTGGTCACCAGTTGATCCGTTTCGAACAAGGATATGCGATGCTCGTCCCAGGACCGGAAACCGGGAAGAGACGCCCCGAACATGCCGGGACGCCCGGCGATCAGCGTCCATGCCACCGCCGCGGCCCTGCGTGACGTGTCCAGCATCGGGCCGAGCGCGGCATCGTCTCCGTCCGGCCGCCACAACGTTCGCAGTGCGTCGATCCTTGAGCCCGCGTCCGACCCCACGATGATCGCCCCGTTGATCGCCCCGATCGACGCACCGACGATCCAGCGGGGCATCAGGTCGTGTTCGTGCAGGGCTTGATACGCGCCCGCCTGGAAAGCGCCGAGCGCGTTGCCGCCGCTCATCGCAAGCACCAGGTCGAATTCATCGGCCATCGCAGCCGTCACCGGCGGGCGCGTGCGCGGATCGTCATCGCGAGCGCGGCGGCCCCGCCGACCAGCACCATGCCGACCGCGCGCTTCGGCAGCTTCTGCATCTGCACCGCGAGGCTGGATTCCCGCACATGGACGTTCGGCAGGCCGCGAAGTGCATCGGCGCGCGGTTCGTAGAGATTATCGCGGCGCTCCGGGTTGTCCTGCTTTTCGGTCCGTTGCTGCAATTTCCGGCCGACGGCTTCCATGATCCGGTCCGTCACACGCGGCGCCGCACGCGCGAGCAACGCCGACGCGAGTCCGCCGCCACCCGCATAGATGGTACGCCTTGGGTGCGCGCAAGCAAACAGCACGGCGTCCGCGACGACATCCGGCGCATAGACCGGAGGGGGCACACGCGGCAGCCGGTCCATGAAGTTCCGCGCATGATCCGGGAATGGCGTGTCGATCGCGCCGGGCTTGACCAATGTGACCGAGATGCCGGTGCCTTCGCGTTCGAGTTCCATCCGCAACGTATCGGTCAGCGCCTGCGCCGCATGCTTGGTGGCGCAATATGGGCCTTGATCGACGATCGCCCGGTCGCTCAGGATCGATCCGATGTTGACGATCGCCCCGCCCTTGCCGCGGAGATGTCGGGCCGCGACGAGCGACCCGTGGAGCATCCCGAAATAATTGACGTCGAACACGCGGCGGTGATCGGCGATCGGCACCTGTTCCAGTGACCCATAGACGCCGACGCCGGCATTGTTGATCCAGCTGTCGAAACCGCCGAACTCGGCGATCGCCGTGCGGGCGATTTGCTCGACCGCGTCTGCGTCGCTGACATCGGCGACGACGGTCGCGATCCGGCCGCCATTCGCGGACAATCGCGTCCGTAGGTCATCCAGCGCGGCGTCGTTGCGGGCGACCGCCACGACGCGCGCGCCGCTGCGGATCGCGCGCTCGACGATCGCGAGCCCGTTGCCGCTGGTCGCCCCCGTGACGACCAGCGCTTGCCGGTCGATCGGTTTGAGGCGGAGACTGGTGCCCCGCCCCGGCGTGCGATGCAGCGTCAAGCGAGCTTGAACCCTTCCTTGTTCGCCATCGCCGTCACCTTGGCATTCTCCGCCTCGCTCATCGCGGCGTGGAACGGCGGGAAGATTGCGGCTTCTTCCTCCTGGATATGCTCCTCGATCTGCGCGCGGAAGTCGGCGACCATCGGCAGGAAGCCCGAGGATGATTTTTCCATCCGTTCGAGGTCGTAGAGATACTGTTTCACATAGCCGTGATCGTGGTTCAGCTTGTCGGCATCCGCCTTGTCGCCCCATGCCCTGAGGGCCGGATACAGGACGTTTTCCTCGGTGAAGGCGTGCTTGCCGAGGGCATGCTTCAACTGTGTCAGCAATGCACCGCGCTTGGTCACGTCCTCGTCGCTGGTCGCCTGCAATTTGTCGAACAAAGCGAGCGCCAATTTGTGTTCCAGCTTGACGGCATCGAACCAGTCGCCCGCAAACGCGCTCGGCGCCTGGACCGCCATCTTGCGGCCGAGGTTCAGGGCGAGGCCCGTCACGATACCCGCCGCCGCGACGCCGAGCATCGATCCGGTGCGCTTGGGCAGCGCCTTCTTGACGCTATCGGTCGCTTCGCCTGCGCGACGACGCGCGGCGGCGGGCGCGCGGGCGGCGGAGCGCGTTGCGGCTTGCACGTTCTTGGTCGTGGTGTCGGTAACGCTATCGATCGCGGCGATCGCCTTGCGTTTTGCCGGCTGGACCGCCTTACGCACCGGCTCGACGATCGCTTCGTTCACGGCTTCGACCGGTGCGGCGAGTACGCTGTCGTCCGACTTGGTCGATCGACGCTTGCGCGGTTCGCCGCTCGTCTTGGACGTCGTGCGCCGGGCGCGTGGCTTGGCCTGCGTGTCGTTCCCGCCGCGATCGGCGACCGCCGCCTCCAGCGCGTCGCGATCGTTCCCGACGCGATCGATCAGCGCCTGCGCCTCGTCGCGCGAGAGGCCGTGCTTGTTCGCGAAATACTCGACTTCATAGGTTTCCCCGCCGGCTACCCGGCCACGGTCGCCATTGCCGCGATTGCTCTTGTCGTCTGCCATCGTGCATCTCCCTGTTCGCCAACCCAACCACGGCCGGGTCGCAGGGTTCCGCATTTTTCCGGAGTTTAATTAGCGACTTACCTGGATCAGTCAGGAAGTGTCCCGGCGTTCTTCTCCATCTGGCGCTGCATTCTCCGCAACCGGCCGCGCAAGCGGCGATCGTCGAGGAAGGCGCCCGGCATGTCGGTCAGCGCGCGCAGGCCGGCCACGGTGCCGAGGTTGCGCACGACGCGCCGCGTCTCGCCGATCACCTGCTGCATCATCTCGCGCCGGTCGATCTGGCCCTCCTCCTGCACCAAGGACAGGCGGTGCAGCGCGTACAGGCCGAGGATCCCCGCGATGAGGAAGTAGAAATCCCAGTGCGACAAAGTGATCGGACTGAGCAGGATCGTTCCGTTCGGGCTGGTCCAGCGGAAGAGGAGTTCGAACCTGCGATTGGCGAAAAAGTCGGCGAAGAGGCCACCGAAGATGGGCGCGATTCCGGCGGAGATCGAACTGGTTAGCGCGGAGGTCGCAAGAAAGGGTGTTGCTTCCCCCTTTCTGCTCAATTTCAGGGCGATGTTCGCGGTGGCCAGCGTGACGCCCGCCACTGCGGCGCCCATCAGCGCGTGGAGGGCGAGCAGATAGACGATCCCGGCGGTGCTGCGGCCGAGTTGCGACGCGCCAATCATGCCGACGATGCACAGGATATAGGTCGGCGCCGCCACCGACAGGACGGATTTGTGCGCATACCGGTCGCTGAGCATGCCCCAGGAGCGGACCGCGATCAGGTTGGTCACCTGGCTGACGATGCTGAGCACCATGACGAAGGTCATCTCGAAGCCAAGGCGGCTGACGATGAAGACGGTGAAGAAGGGCGTGGCGAGATTGACCGCGAATTGCCAGCTGGACAGGAAGATCACCAGATGCCGGAAGTTCCGGTCGGCCAGCGGCGCGCGGAGCAGTTCGATCATCCCCATCGGCTCGGCGGAGGGCGGCGGCATCAGCGGTTCGGGCATGCGCGCCACGACATAGGCGCTGATCAAGCCGGACACGCAGCCCGCGACGTAGAGCCCTGCATAAGCGAGCGCGCGGCCGTTCGATCCGGCCTGCGTCACGTCCAGCAGGACGGCCGCGGCAAGCCCGGCGATCAGGCTGACCGAGGTCGTATAGGTCGTGCGGCGCGAGAAGATCCAGCCCAGCCGTTCCTGTGGTGCAAGGTCGCGCAGCCACGCATTCCACGCACAGGCGCCGACCGCGCCCAACCCGCACAACACGAACTGCGCGATCAACACCGCGCCGATCGCTAATGGCGCAGGCAGGAAGGCCGCCAGCGCCATCAGAGCGAGCATCGAGCGTCCGACCACGCTGGTGAGCACCGCAATCGCCTTGCGCCGTCGATACCGTTCGATCAGCACGATCGCCGGGGCTTGCAGCAACTGGCCGAGAAAAGGCGCGCTCGCCAATATACCGATCATCAAATTGGACGCGCCGAGGTGCAGCGCGAAGGCGGTGAGGATCACGCCGCTGGTGAGCGCGGCGGTCGCGCTGGAATAGCCGGCTTCGTAGATCAGGCGATTCAGGCCCGCTTCGGTTTCCTCAGGGGTAACCTTAGCCTGCGGCGCCAGCGACGGCAGGATGCGATGACGCAGCGGAGTGATGCCATCGACCATCTGTTCGTCCGGACCCGATCCGGCGCGGCCCCGTGCCGACGCCCGTTTCGTTCAGCAAAACCCTTTGTTCGCAGGGAGTTCCGTTACTTTTGCAGCCGGGCGACGGACTGCTACGTCGCCGCGACCAGCAGAAAGACCGCGCCCGGCAGCGTCAGCCCCCGCCCCGCCCCGCGAGCGTGCCGCCCGGCAGCACATCGAAGGCGGTGACGTCGCCGCTCTGTTCGTGCGCGACGAGCATCTGGCGCTCCGCCTCCAGCAGGACGACCGATCGCGGCGAGACCCCGCCGCTCGGGAGATGCTGCAACAGGCCAAGCGTCTCGCCGCCATCCCACCGGAAGGTCGCAATGCTGTCATGCCCGCGATTGGTAACATAGACCCGGTCGCCCGCGGCGTTCAGCGACAGATGCCCGCCAAGACTTTCACCGTGAAAGTCGGGGGGGCAATGTCGAGACCGTTCCGACCGGCCGCAGCGTCCCGCCCTCGACGCGCAGGATCGTCAGCGTACTGGCGAGTTCGCTCAGCAGAATCGCAAGCGGTTGCGTTGGATGGAAGACCAGATGCCGCGGCCCGGAGCCTTCCGGCGCGCGATACGCCACTTCGCGCGCGCCAAGCGAACCGTCGGTACTCACTTCGTACGACGTTATCTGGTCCGTGCCGAGATCGACGACATAGAGCCACCGCCCGTCCGGTGAAAAACATGTGCAATGGACGTGCGGCCCCTCCTGGCGATCGCCGTTCCGGCCATGCCCGGAATCCGCCAGCACGATCGGCGGGTCGGTCGGCACGCCGGACTGTGGATCGATCCGGAAAACCGCCGCGCTGCCGCTGCCGTAATTGGCGACGGCGAGCAGGCGTTCGTGCGGATCCAGCGCGACATAGCATGGCTCCGCACCCCAGGTCGGGACGGTGGCGACGGTCTGCCACCCGCCGTCCGTTGCGCGATAGACGCCGAGCGCACCATCCGCCTGTTCGTCGACGAAATAATAGAAATCGTGCCGCTGCGAGCGCGTTCCGAACGACGCGTTGCGGGCATCCGGAAAGGTATCGCCCGCAGTCCAGGTGCCATCCACGAACGTCAGCGTCCGGAGCCCTGCACCACCCGCATTGGCATAGGTGCCGAGGAGGACGCGCAGGCTCATGTGATGTTCAACGCGACGAAGACGGCGCCGGTTTCCTCCTTGCGATCCGCCGTGTCGAACGCGTCGTTGATCCGGTCGAGATCGAAGCGGTGCGTGATCATGGTCCTGGCATCCAGTTTGCCCTTCGCCAGCAGATCCAGCACCATCCCCTGTTCGGGATAGATGTCGTGGAACGCGAAACTGGCGCTCAACAGGATCTGGATTTCCGACATCTGGAGGCGCTGCCATTCGAGCGGGATCGTGGTCGCGCCCGCATCGAAACCACCGACCACGACGATCTTGCCGCCGCGCCGGACAGCGCGGGTCGCCATGGGCAGCGTCTGTGGCATGGATTCACCACCGGCGCATTCGAACACAATATCCGCGCCGCGCCCGCCGGTGAATGCCATCACCCGCGCGGCGAAATCCTCCCCGCTGTTATCGATGACGGCATCCGCGCCCAGTTTCGTCGCCAGATCGAGCGACGTACGAACCGGATCCGCGACGATGACATCCGCCCCGGCAAGCTTGGCCAGTTGCAACTGGCCCAGCCCGATCGGCCCGGCACCGATGATCGCGACCCGCTGGTTGACGCCGACCTGCCCGAGATGATGCGCATGCAGACAGACCGAGAAGGTGTCGATCAGCGCCGCTTCCTCGAAGCTGACATGATCGGGCAATTTGTAGAATTTGCGCGACGGGCCGCAGACATATTCGGCATAGGCACGCGACACGTATTTGGTCCGCACGTCGTACAGATGTTCGCAGATATTGTAGCGCTGGATCGCGCAATATTCGCATACCCCGTCGCCCATTACGGTTTCGATCACGACCCGATCGCCGGGTTTCAGATCATGGACCGCTTCGCCCACCTCGATCACTTCGCCCGCCAGTTCGTGGCCGACGATATGGCATTCCAGTTCCTTCTCGGCCTTTTTCCAGTGCCTGAGATCGGTGCCGCAAATGCCCGCCACGGCGACGCGCGCGAGGACGAAATCGCTCGACGGGATGATCGGCCGTTCGACCTCCGCAATCTCGAACCGCCCGTCCGCCGTCTTCAACGCCGCCTTCATCGTCAGGACGTCTTCTGCACGCGCGGTTCGATCCGCAGATTGACGATATCGACGCGTTCCGGCCGGGTGAGCGCAAAGACGATCGTTTCGGCGATATCGTCCGCATAGAGCATTTCGTGATCGGCAATCGCCTGCGCCTTTTCCTCGTCGCTGCATTCCTGCATCGGGGTCGAGACGGAGCCGGGCTGGATCACCGTAATAGTGATGTTGCGGTCGGCGATTTCCTTGCGCAGCGTCTCGGCGAACGCATTGATCCCCGCCTTGGTCGCGGCATAGACGCTTTCGCCGACTGCCTTGATCTCCGGACTGATCGAACTGACGAGCAGCACGCGGCCCCCGCCCTGCGCGTCCATCCGCAGCACCGCCGCGCGCGTGCAGGCGATCGATCCGACGAGATTGGTCTCGACGACATAGCGCCAGTCGTCCTCGTCCATTTCATGCACCGGTTTCGCCCCCAAGGCCGCACACGACACGAGCATGTCGATACCGCCAAGCCGGTCGTCCACCGCCGCGAAGATCCGATCGATCCCTTCCCGTTCAGACACATCGGCGACGACGCCCTCGACACGGCCGCCCTCGCCCGCTTCCGAAATCGCGTCGTCAAGATCCTCCCGATGCCGCCCGAACGTCAGCACGTGTGCGCCCATGCCGGCGAGCATCTTGACGGTCGCGCGTCCGATGCCCGTCGTCCCGCCGGTGACCAGGACGCGCTTGTCTTTCAAATCGATATGATCGCCCATCGTCATACCCCAAGCCTGCAAGAATGGTCAGATGATCGGTTTGCCGCCGGTGACCGCGATCGTCGCGCCGGAAATGTAACTCGCCTCGTCGGTCGCCAGCATCACATAAGCGGGCGCGAGTTCCCTCGGCTGGGCGGGGCGACCCATCGGTGTCTCCTTGCCGAATTCCTTCACCTGATCCGGCGGCATCGTCGAGGGGATGAGCGGCGTCCAGACGGGTCCGGGCGCGACGCAATTGACGCGGATGTTGCGCTTGCCGAGCAGTTGCGCGAGCCCGCCGGTGAAGTTCTGGATCGCGCCCTTCGTCGTCGCATAGGGCAACAGCGTCGGTTTGGGCGTGTCGGCGTTGACGGACGCGGTGTTTATGATCGAACTGCCTTCCGCCATGTGCGGAACCGCCGCCTTGGACAGATAGAACATGGCGTGGATGTTGGTCGCGAAGGTCTTGTCCCATTCCTCGTCGGGAATGTCCTCGATCGCCTCGAACGTCATCTGGTGGGCGGCATTATTGACGAGGATGTCGATCCGACCGAACGCCTCCACCGCCTGCGCGACGATGCTGCGGCAATGCGCGGCATCGCTGATGTCGCCGGGCACCAGCACGACCTTGCGGCCAGCTTCCTCGATCCAGCGCGCCGTTTCCTGCGCGTCGTCATCCTCGTTCAGGTATGAGATCAGGATATCCGCGCCTTCGCGTGCGAATGCGATCGCCACCGCGCGACCGATGCCGCTGTCACCACCGGTGATGACGACGGCCTTGTCCGCCAGCCGGCCGGAACCGCGATAGCTTTCCTCGCCGTGATCGGGGCGCGGATTCATTTCCTCGGTGTGTCCCGGCACGTCCTGCTGCTGTTCGGGAAGCGGCGGCTGAAGGTCGTCGGGGGTGTCGCTCATCATGATCTCGCTCGGTCGGTTTGCGTGGGATGGACGCGAGAGAGAGAGCCGAAGTTCCGGCGTCCAGATCGATCAACCGACGAAGCGTGGCTTTATTGCGTTCACCGAAGTGCCTGTTTTACATGCATTAATCACGGAATGCGGCGGGTTCAAACCTGGGTGGGCGACCGTCCGAACGGTCCGATAAAGCGGCGATATTCAGCCTCCGGCGTGCCATAGGCCTCTCCCGCGACCTCCTCCAGCCGTTCGCGGTCGAGGATCGTGACCAGACCGCGCGTCGACCGGATCGCGCCGCCGCCCTCAAGGATATGCAAAGTGACCGTGACGCCTGATCGCTGCGCGGTGATCATCATCGACATGAAGCGATGCGTCAGCGCGATCTCGTTGCCGTCGACCCGGTCGTGGCACATCAGCAGCCAGCGGGCGAGCCGCGACTCCATGCGGTGGTGCGCGTTGCTGACCGCGCTATGCGAGACCTGCATCAGCACGGTCTGCACATAGCGGAGCAGGAGTTCCATCAGCGGGCGGCTCTGCCACATGGCCTCCCGCAGCCGGGCGGTATCGATGCGCATCGCGGTGGTTCCGTCGACCTGCATCGACGTCTTGGTGGCGGTCGTCTCTGCGCCGAGGATCGCGGCAAGGCCGGACATGCCCTCGAACCCGAAGATACCGAGCTCGGTTTCGGCGGTATCCTCCATTTGCGAGATGACGGAGGCGATGCCGCCTTCCGGAAAGTAGATATGCTCGATTGGCTCGCCGGGTTCGACGAGGACATGGTTACGCTCGAGTTCGATCCGCGTGAAATGCGGGGCGAGCAGCGCGCGATCCTCAGGGGTGAGTGCGTTCAGCAGCAGGTTGGTGGAGCGGAAGTCGTCGGATGTCGACACGGTCTGGCCCTTTCCTCAGGGCGAAAGCACGACGCATCTTCCAGCCGTTCGCGCCCATCGAGACGTAGCAAACGATATCGACTCAATAGGCAACCCGAGCCGACGGTCCACAATATATGTGTGTCCGGAAGCAGACCCGGAAGAGTCGATCGATCCAATCGTAACAACATGGATCAGTTCCCGAACAACTTTCCCTCACTTCAAGCAACAAAACGCCCGACATGCTGTGATTTTCGAGGCGGACCACAAGATGGATCAAGATATTTATGAATCATCCCAAGGTAGGTTAGCAGACCTTCGCTGAAAAACGGTTAAAAATGCCCTATTACCAGACATGTACCGTTTCTGAACGATAGGAGCAGTCAGTGTTGGAACAGGAACTATCCTACTATCGGCACCGCGCCGAAACCGAGGTCGAGCTGGCCGCCCACGCCACGCATCCCAAGGTGGTCGCGGCGCATTATCACCTTGCCAATGCCTATCTCGAACGGATGAGCGCGGCCGAGGCGCAGCAGCAGACCGATCATGGCTAACGGTTCCGTCCGCACGATTGCGATGCTTCGCGCCGATCCCCGGCTGGCCAACAGCCTGGCCGATACGCGACTGGCCAGCTTCCCTTTCCTGACGCCCGAAGAGCGTGCCGCGATGCGCGATTGCGCCGCGACACGGCGACCGGTGCGGATCGGGATGGAACTGGTCCGCGAGGGCGACCCGGTCGACACGGTCTATTTCCTGGAAGACGGCTGGGCGTGCCAGTACACCACGACGCGCGACGGCCGGCGGCAGATTTCCGCGCTGCTGCTGCCGGGCGATATCTGCAACCTCGACGCCTTGCTGTTCCGGCAACTGGATGTCGGCGTGCGGATGCTGACGCATGGCAGCGTACTGGCGGTGCCGCGCGAACGCGTCGCGACGCTTGCGGCCAACTATCCGGGCATCATGCAATGCTTCACCTGGCTCGGCTTGTCGGAGAACACGATCCTGTCGCGGCGGACCTTGTGCCTCGGGCGGCTGTCGGCGCGCGAGCGGCTGGCGCATCTGCTCTGCGAACTGGCGGTGCGGCTGGGCCATGTCGCGAGCGAAGGGCCGGTAACGTTCGCCATGCCGCTGACGCAGGAACATATCGCCGACGTGCTTGGGCTGACGCCGGTGCACGTCAATCGCAGCTTCCGCCAGTTGCGGACGGAGGGCCTCCTGTCCTCGACGCGCGGGACGATCGGGGTGTGCGACATCGTGGCGCTGCGCCGGGCGGGGGAATTCCAGCCGGGATATCTGCACGTGCAGGAATTGCGCAACGGATCGACGATCGACCTGCGCGATGCCAACCGGCGCGAGACGCTGCATATGTTCGAAGGCCCGCGATGAAGATGGACGGCGTCATGCCGCCGTCCCGTCGCGCGCGCGCCGCGAACGACCTGTTGCTGCGCGAGACGAATCACCGGTGCAGCAACGACCTGCAACTGGTCGTCAGCCTGTTGTCGCTGCAAAGCATGCGCGCGACGAGCGAGGAGGCGCGGCGGGCGCTGAACGACGCGATGGAGCGCGTCAGCGTCCTCGCGCGGTCGCGCGCGGCGCTCAACCATCACGCCGCCCCGAGCCTCGGCGCGGCGCTGCGCCAGATCACCGAGGGGCTGCACGCGCATTGCGAGCCGCGAGCGATCCTGGTGTCGCTGGAACTCGCGACGGAAGGCGAGCGGCTGTCCCCGGCGCAGATCACGACGATCGCCCTGGTCGTCAACGAACTCGCCACCAACGCGATCAAGCATGCATTTCGCGAAGGGCGGTCGGGCCACATCATGATCAAGGCCTATGATCGCGACGAGAGCAGCATCGTCATCCTGGTCGACGATGACGGCCTGCCCTTCCCCGAACCCACGGGAAAGAGCGGCGGGCTCGGCCTCGGATTGGTCAAGCGGCTGGTCGCGTCGACCGGCGGGCTGTTCATTTCACCCCCGCCGGGTGCGAAGATCTTCGAGATCCGGGTGCCAGTCGCGCAAGGCTGAACTTACCTCACATCGTCGGATACGAAAAAGCCGCGAACCTTTCGGGCCGCGGCTTTTCCGATCGCCAATATCCTCCCACGGATCAGGAATAGCTGAGCCGCGCCACGTGCCGACGCCGCCGCGCTGCACCGCCGATCATCCCGAACCCCAGGATCATCATGCCCCAGGTCGCGGATTCCGGAACGGCCGCCACCTGCTGCGAGAAGGAGAACTGGCCGGTATAATCGTTCTCGTCACTGCCGGCCGTGACCAAAGAATACCGCCCGACATTGTTGGCAGGGCTGCGGTCCCAGCCGAACCCCGTCATCGCGTAGGTGGTATTACCGACCGTCGTGCTCGACCCGGCGGTGAAGGTACTGCCGACATAGTCACCGGTGATCACTGCGCCATCGCCGAATGTCAGCGTGAGCGTGTAGAACCCGTCCGAATTGTCCTGGGTACCAACGGGAAAGCCCTCGCCGTTGATGGCATAATCGTTCTGGCCAAGCGTCGTTGGTGACGGAGCAAAGTTATCCGTCTCGTTCAACAGATTGTTCAGCGGGCGTTGCATGAACAATGTGTAAAAGTCATCCACAGTGGTGTTCCAGACCGTTCCGCTTGGTCCGGTTACGGCAGCACTGACCAAATCGGCGGCCTGAGCATTCGTAGCGAAGCACGCGCTGACGACACCGGCTAATAATATTTTTCTCATGATACTCCCTTTCAATACTTAATTGATAAACATGCGACCTTATGTCCATCAAAATAATATTGATTTGGAAATCATCAAAATACCTAAATCAAGATACATTAATTTAGCTTTGTCTTAGCTTATTATTATCTCCCGGTAAGAAGCGAAATGGGAATACGTAATACGGTGCGCAGGTTGGTCGCGTCCTGAGTCGCACCGACCTCGACCGACCAGTTGAGGCTCTTTCGGTCGCTCATCCGGTACGTGACGCCGAACAGGAACCGTCCGATCTGCAAGTCGCGCGATGTCGTGGCCCGCGATCCCGGCCAGGCCGCGGTGGGCGCCATCAACATCGTTTCGGTCCGCGTGCCGAATGCCCAGGTATGCGCGTATCCCAGGTTCAGTGTGGTCCGCTGGTTGAAGGACACGCCGATGCCTGCGCTGGCCGAGATGGCGTCGCCCGGATCGACATAGCGAATGATGACCGGCGGGATGCGGGTATCGACCGATTTGCCGAGATTGAACGTGTAGCCGAGCGTACCGAACAGGACGACCGGATCGCTTGGCAGGATCGCGGTGACGCTGGGCGAAATGCCCCAGAAGCCGGCACCGGTCGCCGCGCGCGTCAGCCGCCCGAGCCCGTCGCGCCGGATGCTGAACGGGTCCGAGCCGGTCGGGATGACACCCTGAAGGTTCGCGATCAGATATGGCCAGCCGTTTTTCCCGTCGAGGAACTGATATCGCGCCGTGACCTCGATATCGCCAAGGCCGGTGCCCTTGACCGAATTGTCGGTCGTGGCGGCGGCATCGTTGTTCGTGCTGCCCGTGACGGGGGCGACGATCGAACTGTCGGAGCGGTGGACGAAGGGGACACGCCCGCCGATTTCCAGCCGGTTGGTCAGGCCGTAGCGGAGCGCCGCCGATGCGGAGACGACGTCCTGCCGGCTTTCGTTGATGTCGAACACGCCAACCAGTACCGCCTCGACCAGTTCGATGCCGCGAAATATCGCGCGGCTGCGATCCGCCCGCGCATAATCGGCCTGGAATTCGGCGGTGAGCGCACCACGCCGGGTGACGACGCTCGCCTGATTGTCCAGCACCGCCAGCGCGATCGGTCGGTCCTCGTCGGCCGGTGCCTGCCCTACGCGTTCGAGCGGAGCCGGCACCGATTGCAGCGCGCTGCCCGGATCGCCCGCCCCGGGCGCCGCCCCCTGCGCCGCCGCGATCGCGGGCGCCGGCGGGGATTGCCCGACCGGCAGTTTGGGCAGCGCCTGTGCCTGCATCACGTCCACGCCTTCCATCCGGCGACGCAAGGCAGCGAGTTCACTTGCCTGTTGATCGATCTGGCGCTGTTGCGCGGCAAGCATAGTCATCGCCTGATCCAATTGCTGACGGATCGTCAGCGGCTTGCCCGGTCTGGCCGGGCTCGGCCGCACCTGTTGCGTGCCCGCTTGCTGCGCACCCGCCGGTACCGCGACGATCGTTGCCGCCGCCGATCCGAGCATCATCCAACGCGTCATTCAGCCCCCTTCCACATCGTTATTGACCACGCATCGCCACCGCCTGAAGCGCGACGTCCTCGACCCGGAACATGGCCGATCCCAGGACATCCGGCCCTGCATTGGCGAGATTGATCGAGACCGACGTCTGCGTATCGATTTGACGATCGCTGCCCGAATTCGCGATCGCCGACCCGAATGCGTCGCCCGCAATGTGCGTGATGCTGAGATCGGCACCACGCAGTTCGATCGTCCGGACGCCGCCATGCGCGCCCTCCGTCACCAGCCCGGCATCCGTCGTCGCGCCCGATGCGACCTGCGCGAGCCCGGCGGGCAATGCGCCCGACGTGCCGGAATCACCCGATGCGACGGTCAGCGTCGGCGTATAGCCCGGCCGGACTTCCAGCATGTTGCGATTGTCGTAAGTGACCGTGGGCGCGGAACCGCCGGTCGCCGTCGCACCCTGCGCCGCGCCGGACGAGACGGTTTCACCCTGCCGCGGCGCGTAGATCGTCAGATTGGGGGCGCCACGATCGACCTCGAACACGGTGCGCAATACGATCGCGCCGTTGATCGCACTCTGCGTCTGCACCGTCATCGCGACGTCGATCCCGCTCGGCAAGCGGAAGCCGCCGCGCTGTTCGGCGAGCATCTCGTCCGACAGGACCGGCGCATCGAATGGCGCTGCCTGCGGTACCGCTTGCAGGCTCAGCAGGAGCAAGGCGAAGGTCATGAGATATCCCCGTAAAACGGTGCGGTCAGCGACAGCGCCTGCAGGCTCAGCGGATCGGAAAAGCGCCCGCCGATCGGTGACCGGGTCAAGGACTGCCACTGCGCCGGCTGATTGAAGTTCGATTTCGCGCGCGCCTGATCGGCGGACAGCACGAAGTAGATGCCGTTCCACACCGACGCGAACTGCGCGACCGGCATGACGGATACGCCGCTGGAGGGATCGCCGATCAGCACCTCTCCGTTGCTGATCCCCTTCACCACGACGAAGTGGCGGTAATTGCGCACGGCGATCAGCGCGATGCCCGGAACGCCGGTCTGCGCGACCTTTTCCAGCGACACCTTGTAGCCGTCCGCTGCCAAACCGCGGCTGGCGAGCCAGCGTTTCATGTCGAGCAGCGAGAAGCCGACGCGCCGGATCTGTTGCTGGTCGCCACGCGCCCACATGCCGCGAAAGGCGACCTCCTCGCGGACGTCGAAGCCGTAATGGTAGCGCAGCAGGGTGGCGAGCGCCGCCGAGCCGCAGCTGAAATCGTATCGTTGCCGGACCACGCCGGCATAGCGCCGTTCGACGACGCTGGAGACGGGCAGGCGATAGTCGCCGACCGGGCCGACGCTGGCGACGAAATGCGTGCGATCGGAAACATCCGCGCCGCACGCTGCAAGAAGGATCGAAAAAGACAGGGCGACGGCGGATTTCACGGAATCGGCTGGATCGCGATGTTGACGTTCATCGCGGCGTTGATCGCGACGTTGTTGCCGGTGTTGACGTTCAGGATCGAGAGGCCGGACAGGTTCTGGAACGCATTGTCGGAGATGCTGGCATCGCCGGTGCGGACATTGTCCCCGACGCTGTTCTGCGAAACGCCGGCGACCTGGGTCGCGGTCGCTGCTTGTTGCGTATCCTCGCGACCGGCGGCTGCGCCGAGCGTACTGTCATCGAGCGGCGCGGACGCGAACGGCGTGGCCGCAAGAGGGGGCGGCGCAAGAGAGGTAGCCGGGTCCGTTTGCACGACCTGGCCAAAGGCCGTCAGCGGGAACGCGGCAGCGATCAGGCCGGACAGCAGGGGGAGCGCGGGACGAGGAACACGGAACATCTCGAACCTCATTGAAACAGGGAAAAAAGGGCCGGTGGCGGGACTTGGGGGACGCCACCGGCCAGGAGGGGGTGCTCTTAGAAGTTCAGGTCTCCGGTCGAAGCCGCCACGCTGACGCTGGCGTTCTGCGACGCACCGGCACCGGTGTTCTGGTTGAGCGCCTGCATGCCGGCGAAGTTCTGGAACGAACTGCCGCCGTTGGTCAGGCTGTTGTCCGTGGTGGTGCCGTTGCCGTCCGACCCGTTGAACGTGACGCTGACGCCGGTTACATAGCTGGACAGCGTGGAGCTGGCGACGATCGCGCCGTCGCCGAAGACGCTGTTCGAACGAGCAGCGCCGGTCGCCGTCGAGTTGTCCGTTACCGACCGGTCGGACGTGTCGTTATAGCTGTCGCGGACACGAACCGAGTCGTCGGACGAGCTGTCGCTATTGTAGCTGCCGTTCGCCGAGCGATCCGAATTGTCGTTGTTGCTGTTGGCGACACTGGTCGAGTTGTCGCTATTGTCGCTGTTATCGGACTGGTCGCGATTGTCGGATTGATCGCGATTGTCCGAATTGTCGTTGTAGCTGCCGCTGATCGAATTGTCGGAGCTGTCGCTGGTCGAGTTATCGGAGCTGTCGTTATAGCTGCCGTTGGTCGAGCTGTTGCGGCTGTCCGTCGCCGAACCGCCGTTGTTCGCCGCGACCTGCGCACCGGTGGCGCTGCTATTGTCCGAACTGTCGTTGAAGCTGCCGTTGGTGGAGCTGTCCGACGTGTTGCCGGTGTCCGCGACGCTGATGTCACCGACCGCCGTACCGCCATTGTTGGCAGCGGACGTGCCCGACGATGCCGACGTATTGGTCGAATTGTCGGTGTTGCCGGTGTCCGCGACGCTGATGTCGCCGACCGCGGTGCCGCCATTGTTGGCAGCAGAGTTGCCGGCCGATGCGGACGTGTTGGTCGAATTGTCGGTGTTCGTCGTGGTCGACGTGGCGGTGTTGCCCGTGTCTGCCACGCTGATATCGCCGATCGCCGTGCCGCCGTTCGCAGCCGACGTGCCGGCCGACGTATCGGTCGAATTGTCCGTGCTGGTGTTGGTCGACGTGTTGCCGGTATCGGCCACGCTGATGTCACCGATCGCGGTGCCGCCATTCGCTGCCGAGGTGCCGGCCGACGTGTCGGTCGAATTGTCGGTGCTGGTGTTGGTCGTCGTGGCGGTATTGCCGGTATCCGCGACGCTGATGTCGCCGACTGCGGTGCCGCCGTTATTCGCACCCGACGTCCCACCCGATGCCGCGGCGTCGTTGGAATTGTCCGTGTTGGTGTTGGTCGTCGTGGCGGTGTTGCCGCTGTCGCTGGTCGACGTGTTGCCGCCGTTCAGGCTGTCGTTCACGGAATTGTTCGAATTGTCGGTGTTGGCGGTGTTGCCGCTGTCTGCCGTGGAGGTGTTACCGCCGTTGTTGCTGCCCGAATTGTCGGTGTTGGTGGACGTCGCCGTGTTGCCGCTGTCCGCCGTCGACGTGTTGCCGCCGTTGAGGCTGCCGTTGGTCGAGTTGTTGGAATTGTCGGTGTTGGCCGTATTGCCACCGTTGTTGCTGCCCGACGAATCGGTGCTGGTCGTGCTGGTGTTCGAAGTTGCAGTATTGCCGCTGTCGGTCACGCCGATGTCGCCGACATTGTTGCTGCCCGAGCTATCCGTCTGGATCGTCGAGATATCCGGCGCGCTGTAGACGACAGCGAGCGAGCTGTCCGTGGCGGTCGGGGTCATGTCCTGCGCGACTGCGGGCGCACCGATCATCAGCGCGGCAAACGAACAACAGGTGAAGTATTTGGTTTTCATGAGTCCAGCTTCCTCTTTCTGATCAACTTCGCCTCGCGCTTCCGTCGGGTCGGACTGACCATCGGGGTGAGCGGTGCGGCGCCGGGATCGGCACGGGGACTTCATTAATGCTTCGTTAAGAATAGACCGCCCCCGACACGGGCTGAATCGCACCCCTCAATTGGGGGTAGCGGTCGCTTTTCCATCGATGCGGTGCGTGCGGACGGCGCTTTTCAGCAGCAGCCCGACCAGTTCGGCCTGCCGTTTCGTGCCGGTCTTCAGGAATATCTGCTTGAGGTACGACCGTGCCGTCAGTTCGCGGACGCGCATCGCCTTGGCTGCATCGGACAGGACCATCCCGTCCCCGATCAGGCAGGCGAGTTGGGTCTCGACGCGCGACAGGCCGAAGAACTTGCACACCGGTTCGAGCAGCGCGCCCATCGTCCGGCCGGGATCGAAGACGTAGATGATCGCGGCGGCGTCGCAGGCCGGTTGCGCCACCGTGCGGACCGGCACGATGGTGGCCATCAACGGTCGTCCGCAACTGCGTCGCAGGGCGACGACCGGCGCTGGTGTGGTGTTGGCTTTCGACTCGTCGGCGCCCGATGCGAGGACGTGCTGGATCGACGTCTGCAGGCTGAGCGTGTCGGACAGGTGCGACGCGGCGAGCATTCCGCCGAGCCGGCGCAGGCCGTCATTGCGCGCGATCAGCGCCTCCGCCGTCTCGTTCGCGAAGGTCAGCTGGCCGCTCGCATCGACGAGCAGGACGCCGACGTCGCTGCGATCGATCGCGGCGGTCAGCGCGCGCAGCTGCGTCGCCGAACGCAGTCGCGAGGCCCAGATGCGGAAGAAGGGCTGCACGAGTGGCAGGAGCCGCGCCGACGCCTCGCTCGCGCGCTTGCGGGTCGATTGACCAATCCGCTTGAACAAGGTGGTGACGGTGACGACGCCGCCATCCGCCGGGATCGTCGTGGTGAGCAGCCCGTCCGACGCACTGCCCCCGATCTGGCGCCACTCGGAGCGCGCGTCGAACGTGCGCATTGTGCCCGCGGACGCCGCCATAGACGCCATCTCGCGTTCCGCCTGCGGACCGGCGCCCGGCGCGACATCGGCGAACAGGTATATCGGATCGCCGCCGCCGGCATGCCAGCCGATCAGCATCCCGTCGCCCTGCAATTCGCGCCCGATCTCACGCGCGACGTTGGCCAGCGGGGCGTAACAGTCGTTGTCGAGCGTCGCGACCTGGATCGGGTCCTGAACGGTGACGGACACCACGTCGTCGATGAACCCGGATACGTCGCGATCCAGATGTACGAACACGGGTTCTGCTGCACTGTCGATCATGTCGAGCGCCATCACGCCGGATCGTCGAATGCGTTTCTACACAGGCGACCGGCCCCCGACGGGCGCGCAGGGATCGCAAAGGCCGGTGAAAGCGACGATTCTACGCCGCTCGGCTGGTGACTGGATCGCAAGACGAAATCCCCTCTTTCTAGCTCCAGGAACTATCGATTATCGGCCATCGATTTTGCCGAACTAAAGTATTACCTTTCAATTCGGTTCCCTGAGATTTTCGGTAGGTCTTTTGCGAACCCTTGCTTGGCAGCAGCCTGCATTACGTCGCCCGATTATAACGAATTTACCATGATTCGCTACTGACCTATGTTGCTACCTGTAGATTTAATTATCAGCGTGAAACACTAACTTCGATCAGTCGCATCTTTTGGTGTCCGCGTCGCTGCGCTGATCCATTTTAGTTCACCGCCTCATGTCGCCCGCTACGCTGCATCCCCAGACACAGGCAGGACGACGTGGGCACAGGAATCGACGGACCCGCCCCTGGCGGCACGGCATTGCTGATCATCGACATGATCACCGATCTGGAGTTCGACGGGGCGGAGGAAATGCGCGAGGCGGCGCATCATGCCGCGGACCGGATCGCGTGGTTGCGGGGCGAGGCGGATGCAGCGGGCGTGCCCGTGGTCTACGTCAACGACAATCGCGGACAATGGCATTCGGAACGGTCGCGCCTGATCGAACATGCGATGCGCGAAGGCGGGAGCGGGCGCGACCTCGTCCGCCGGATCGAACCCCGCAAGGACGACTTCTTCGTCATCAAGCCGCAATTCTCCGGCTTCTATTCGACCAACCTGCCCGTTCTGCTGCCCAAGCTGAGCGCGACGCGATTGATCCTGACCGGCGTGTCGGCCGATATCTGCGTATTGTTCACCGCGGCAGATGCGCACATGCGCGAATATGATCTTTGGGTGCCATCGGACACGGTCGCGGGGTCCGACCGACAGCGCACCCGCTGGGCGCTGGAGATCATGGAGCAAAGCATGCACGCCGAGACGCGCGCCACGACCGACCTGTCGCTGGCCGACTGGATCGCGCGGTCCGAGCAGCCCTAAACCAGGTTAGAACTTAACCTAAGTCACTGGGAAATTTGCCAATTCTGTAATTTCATCAACAACCTAAGCACCGGTCGTTCGTTGAGCGCGGCATGGGTGGCTGATCGCCCGTCAGCGAAAGGACGACGATGTATTATCATGACAAGCGGCTGCAATATCCCGTCACGGTCGATAAGCCGAACCCGCAATTCGCGCGCATGTTGCAGCAGGCGATCGGCGGCGTCGAAGGCGAAATCCGCGTCTGCATGCAGTATTTCTTCCAGGCATGGGGCAACCGCGCGCCGACGACCAAGTATCGCGACATGCTGTTGCATACTGCGACCGAGGAGATCGGCCATATCGAGATGCTCGCGACGGCGGTGGCGCTGAACCTGGAAAAGGCGCCCGCATCCCTGCAGGAAGATGGCGCGGCGGACGGGATCGTCGGTGCCGTGATGGGTGGCGGCAACGCCAAGCACGCGATCGAAGGGATGATCCACAAGAACCTGCTGTCCAGCGGGTTGGCTGCGATGCCGATGGATTCGGACGGCGTGCCGTTCAACATGAGCCATATCTACGCCAGCGGGAACGTGGCGGCGGACATGTATTGCAACGTGGCCGCCGAAAGCACCGGCCGCGTGCTCGCCGTGCGTCTGTTCAACGCGGCGGAGGATGACGGTATGAAGAAGATGCTGCATTACATGATCGCGCGCGACACGATGCACCAGCAGCAATGGCTGGCCGTGATCGAGGAACTGGGCGCGGAGGCGGGCAATCTGCCGATTCGAATTCCTTCCCGCAATCGATGGAAGACCAGGACAACAATCACAATTTCTACGCCACGTCGGTGGACGGTTCGGTGCCCGAAGGACGCTGGACGAGCGGTCCGTCGCTGGACGGTCGCGGAGAGTTCACGATCTTCGCCAATCGTCCGCTGGGCGAGGAACCGGTACTCGGCCCGGCACGGCCCTACAGCGGCGCGCAGGACCAGCAGATCGCCTGACACGTATCGCTACCGGCGGGCCTGCCGCCGGTAGCCCTTCCCTATCGACGACGGAGAATGAGACATGATGAAACTGTTCCCCCTGTCACTAACACTGGCCTTTGCCGCAGCCGTTCCGGCGGGCGCGCAGACCCCGCCCCCACCCCCGCCGGCCGAAGCCAAGGCGCAGGCCATGCCGTACGTAATGGCCGCCGGGCGAAGCGACCTGTACGAGATCAATTCGAGCCAGATCGCGTTACAGAAGTCGCAGGATCCCGCGATCCGCAAATATGCGGACATGTTGATCAAGCATCACCAGAAAACGACCGCCGCGACGCTGGCGGCGGCGCAGAAGGCGAACCTGTCGCCGGCGCCGCCCGCGCTAGACCCGGGTGCCACGGCATCGATCACCGAGTTGCAGAACGCATCCGCCGCCGACTTCGATCGCCTGTATCTGGCGCAGCAGGTGCCGGCGCACCAGGCCGCGTTGGACCTGCACCAGAGCTACGGCGCGAACGGCGATCAGGCAGCACTGCGCGCCTCTGCCAAGAAGGCGGTTTCGATCGTGCGCCGCCACCTCACCGATGCCGAGCGGATGCAATCCGGATCGCACGCCGCGCATCGCGGAATGTAAGTCGCCGTTCGGCGTTTACGGGCCGTCCATCCGGGCGGCCCGAATTCCTGTGGCGGAGGGCGAAAGCGCACGATGCGTATCCATCATCTGAATTGCGGTACGGACTGCCCGCTGGGCGGTGCCCTGTTCGACGGGCGCAGCACGGGGCCGCTCGGCAAGATCGTCGGGCACTGCCTGTTGATCGAAACCGATGCGCACGGACTGGTCTTGGTCGATACCGGATATGGCCTGCGCGACGTGGCGCATCCGCATCGTCGGCCGCACTCGCGCATCAGCGTGCCATGGCGCCTGATGCTCAACATCCGGCTGCACGAACGCGACACGGCGATCCGCCAGATCGAGGCGATGGGATACAGTTCGAACGATGTACGGCACATTATCGCCACGCATCTGGATTTCGATCATGCGGGCGGGCTGGAGGATTTTCCGAACGCGACCGTTCACGTCATGCAGCGCGAATATGACGACGCCACCGGCCCGCGCGCGGGCACGGTCGCGCGCAATCGCTGGCGGCCGTCGCAACTGGACGACGTACAGAACTGGCAATGCTATGGCGCGCGGGGCGAACCGTGGTTCGGTTTCGATGCGGTGCGCGACCTGACCGGCTTGCCGCCCGAAATCCTGATGGTGCCGTTACCGGGCCATACCTGGGGCCATGCCGGGGTCGCGGTGCGATACGATGACGGGCGCTGGCTGCTGCATGCCGGCGACGCCTATTTCTACCGCAGGGAGATGCGCCAGGCGCGCCGCGAATGCACGCCGGGATTGCGCGCCTATCAGCGGCTGATGGAAGTGGATGCGACCGCGCGGATGAGCAATCAGCAGCGGTTGCGCGATCTGTCGATCTATCGCCGGGGCGAGGTCACGGTGACCTGTACGCACGACCCGGTCGAACTGGAACAATGCCAGGCGGGGCAGCCGCTGTAGCGCCGGGCGGATCAGGCGGGGATGCTGACCGCCGATTGCTGCCCGACATGCAGATACAGTGGGTTGAAGTCGGCAACCTGCTTCAGCACCGGCCAGTTGGGGAAGCGGATCGTGCGGCTGTTGCGCGTGATCAGCCCGTCATTCTCCAGCTCGCGCAGCATGCGGTTGACGTGGACGGAGGTCAGCCCGGTCGCATCGCCGATCTGTTCCTGCGACATGGGCAGTTCATAGCCATAATCGCCGACCAGTTCCTGCCGTTCCAGACGGACGGCGACTTCGCACAGCAGGTGCGCGATCCGTGTGCGCGCGTCGCGGCGTCCAACGTTCAACAACCATTCGCGCGTGATCGAGGCATCGACCTGATTGTTGACGGCAAAGGCATGGGCGATCCGCGGACGTTGCATCGCCAGTTCGCGCAGCGCGAGGCGCGGGACCATCGCGATACTCGCATCGGTCAATGCCTGAACATTATGGTCGGCATAATCGAGGAAAAGCTGTTGCAGATCGAGCGCATCGCCGGGGATCTGGATCGAGATGATCTGTCGCCCGCCGCTCTCGACCAGCTTCTGCCGGAATGCGAAACCGGAGATCAGGACGGGGCACGCGCCCGGCGTCTCGCCTTCGCGGATGATATAGTCGAAGGTTCGGAACGGCTGGATCACATGCGGCAGATCCAGGATCAGGCGACGATCCTTTTCTTCGAGCGCGACATGCTTTTCGAGTTTCCTCACCAGCAAATGCAATGCCGATACGTTGCGCATCATGAAGTTCTCCGGAACGAGGGATACGCAAAACACACCTCCGTAAGATGCGGAGACATTTGATTTAAAGGATCGTTTCGGGGGCGTGTCGCTTACAAATGTGCGACATCCGACGGACGATGCATATCAATGACCTTGTCGTTCATCGGTTCGAATACAGATATGCGGCGATGTTGCGGGCCTCGGTTTCCGACAGGCCCTGCTCCGGCATTCCGCTGCCCGGCGACATGGCCTGCGGGTGCATCAGCCAGCGTATCATCGTGTCCGGATCGTTGCGGAACCTGCCGGCGATCATCGCGCGCGTCGCGACATCGGTCAGGTCGGGGCCGACGGCTCCGGCAAGTCCGGCGACTCCCGGGATGACGTGACATGCCTGGCAATTCTTCGCGGCGATGGCGATCTTTCCGCGCGCCGCATAACCGTGGCTGATCGCATTCGCCTGCGTGCGTGCGGCCATGCGGGTTTCGACATAGATGGCGATGCCCGCGATCGTCGCCGCGACGATCGACAGCATGACGAGCGCGGCGAGCCAGGCGAGGCTGGAGGGGAAGCGGCGGACGGTCATGATGCCTCCTTCAACACGCGGCGCAGGACGAGCAGCGCGGCCCCGGCATGGACCAGCCCGCCCGGCACCCACATCAGCAATCCGGCAATCTGCTGGTCCTCGGCCGGCGTCAGGCCGTAGGGGGACAGGCCGAGCCGCGCATAGCCGGCATACCAGGGGCTGGTGGCGAAGGCCATCAATGCCCCGAGCGCCCCGGATACGATCGAGGTCACGATCAGGCATAAGGTCGCGACCCCGGCGGGCGTATGGCGGCCGAGCATCGCCGACCAGAATAGCAGGGCGGTGATCAGGAACGTCAGATGCTGCGTCGCATGCCAGCCCTCGTCCGCCAATGCCCGGTCGAACAGGGCGGGCGCGTGCCATATCCACAAGGCCGCCGCCTGGAGCAGGGTCGTTGTCACCGCGCCCGATGCCGCCCGCCACGTTCCGCGTATCGCGCGGCTGTTCGCCGCTCGGCCGATGCGTCGGCGCGCGGCCTTGGGGAAGGCCCAAAGCATGATCGCAAGCGGGCGCGACAGGACCAGCAACGGAGCGGCGAGCAGCATGATGATCTCATGTTCCAGCATGTGCGCGGCGAAGGATCGCTCCCCCGCCTGATGCAGCGGCGATAAGAGTGCGGTGGCGAGCACGATCCAGCCCGCCGTGAACAGCGCCGCCGGGCGACGCCATCCGGATCGCAAGCGCGACCGGCGATGCAGCCTGCGCCAGCCGGTCCAGAACAGTGCGAGCGTGGCGATCAGCGGGACGACGATCCACGGGTCGAACGTCCAGCCCGGCGGTTCGGTATGCGGGGCGCCGGTATCGTGCGCGTGGCCGGGCGCGGACAGGGCGATCGCCGCCACGCCGAGCGCCAGACACGTCAGCGGGCGCATGCGGGCACGATCAGGATGGCGAGCGTCTGGAACGCGATGGCGAGGCCGAAGATGCCAGCTACGGCGAGCGCAAGTCGTGCCATCCAGGCGGAGACGAGGGTCTGCGGTGCGCGGCGCAAACGCCACCCGCTATGCGCCGCGAACACGCACAGGCCGAGCGCGGTCAGACCCCAGACGACGCCGATGCCGGTACGCGTGCAATCGGCGTGCAGCACGGCCGACAGCCCCTGTTCGAACGTGAACCACGCGACAGGCGGCAGGGAAAGCGCGAGCCAGGCCTTGGCGGACGGGGTCATAGCGCGCGCGGTGCCCAGTAGATCAGTGCGTAGAGCGGCAGCCAGACGAGCACGACGAACGTCCAGTAATTGGAATTGTCCTCGACATCGGCGAACTGGTCGTCGCCCACCTCGTGCGTGAACAGCCAGGTGCCGAGTATGCAGGTATCGGCCCAATCGGTGACGACGTGCATGGTGTGCAGGATCATCAGCATCCACACGACCGATCCGTAGGCATCGTCATGCCATGAAACGTTCAGATGCGCGAATTCATAAGCGCGCGGCACGAACAGGATCGCGCCGATGATCGCCATCGCCAGAACCCCGCGCCGCACGCCCGCGACATCCTTCTTGCGCGCACAACGAAGCACCCAGAGATTGGGGATCTCGCTCAAAACCAGTCCGGCGGTGAAGATCGCGCCCCACACCAGGCCGGGGGCGCATGGCCATATTGCGGCCAGGCGGAGGATTGCGTCATCAGGTACAAATAGGCGGCGGCGGCGAGTGCGAGGCCGGTGCCCTCGATCAGCATGAAGCCGATATTGCCCCACCAGATGAGGTGCTTCGCGCCGCTGGCGCTGTCCGGCAGGTCGGACAGGTCGCCGACGATCTCCTCGAGCGTCTCGGTATCGGCGTGGGTCATCGGCGCACTGCCAGCGGACCGGTCTTCGCACGGTGGCGCTCGGGCCAGAACCATCCGGTCAAGGCCGCACCGATTGGCAGCGCGCCGGCAACGATCGCCCAGGGGGTGAAGATGCTGCCGATGAACATCGCGCTGACCGCCAGCGCGGCGAGGAGCGGCCAGAAGGACGGGCCGGCGCTTTTCTGGCGATACAGCGGCGTCGCGTCCATCACCGACGTGACCAGCATCTCGCGCCGGTCGATCGCGATCCCGTCCATCACCTGCCGCTGGCCGTCGTCCCACATCGGAGTCAGGCTGCGCACGACGGGCGTGAAAGCGAGGTTCCACGGTGGCGGGGGCGAGGGGCTGGCCCATTCCAGCGTCGATCCGCGCCACGGATCGCGGCCGGACGGTGCGCCGCGCCAGTAGCTGACCAGCGCGTTGGCGACGAATACCAGCCCGCCGGCCACCGCGATAACGCTGCCCGCCGTCGCGACCTGGTTGAGCAGGTCCCAGCCCATGCCGGAGGGATAGGTGTAAACGCGGCGGGGCATGCCCATCAGCCCGAGCAGGTGCATCGGGAAGAAGCCGAGGTTGAACCCGCCGACGATCATCGCGAAGGCGACACGGCCCCAGCGTTCCGACATCAGCCGCCCGGTGGCCTTGGGATACCAATAGCAGAACGCGCCGAACAACGGGAAGATCGCACCGCCGATCAGCACGTAATGCAGGTGCGCGACGATGAAGTACGTGTCGGTCAGTTGCAGGTCGAGCGCCGCCGACGCCGTCATGATGCCCGACAATCCACCGATCACGAAGGTCGCGACGAAGCCCAATATCCACAACATCGGCGTCGCGAGCCACAGCCGGCCGCTGCCCATCGTCGCGATCCAGCAGAAGATCTGCAACCCGGCCGGCAGCGCGATCGCCATGCTGGCCGCAGTGTAGAAATCGTTGCCCAGCCGTGGCAGGCCGACCGCGAACATGTGATGCACCCACAATCCGAATGCCAGCGCGCCGATCGACACGATCGACAGGACGATAACGTTGTGCCCGAACAATCGCCGCCGCGAGAACGTCTCGACGATGGACGAGACGAACCCCGTCGCGGGGACGAAGATGATGTACACTTCCGGATGGCCGAAGAACCAGAACAGATGCTGGAACAGCACCACGTCGCCGCCCGTCGCAGGCACGAAGAAGTGGGTCGAGACCAGCCGGTCGGCGATCAGCATCGACGTGACCAGCATGATCGCGGGCATCGACAGGATCGTCATGATCGACGCGACCAGCATCGCCCACAGAAAGACGGGCATCCGCGCCAATGTCATGCCGGGCGGGCGCATCTTCAGGATCGTCGCGGCGACGTTGACCGAGGCGGCGAGCGCCGCGACTTCGGTGAAGGTAATCATCTGCGCCCAGACGTCCGCACGGTGGCCGGGGGAATAAGCCGGGCCGGACAAGGGCGGATATTCGAACCAGCCGAGATCGGGCGTGATATCCGCCGCATGCGCGACCCACAATGTCAGCACGCCGCCGAAATACAGCCAGAAACTGAACGCCCCCAACCGCGGAAACGCCATGTTGCGCGTGCCGAGCATGAGCGGGACCAGCCATAGCGCCATCGCCTCCATGACGGGGACGGAGACGAGGAACAGCATCGTCGAACCGTGAAGCGAGAAGCTCTCGTTATACAGCTGCGGTCCCATGCGGGTATTGTCCGCCACGGAGAGTTGCAGGCGCATGTCGAGCGCGAGCATGCCCGCCAGGAACATCAGCAACAGCGCCGTGACGATGTAGCGCGCGGCGATCCGCTTGTGATCGACCGTCGTCAGGAAGCCGCGCAGCCCCGGCGGATCACGCCAGGTAACCGCCAGTTGATCGAGCCGTTCGCGGTCCGGGGTCATCGCAACCCCGCCAGATAGTGCGCGACGGCATCGGCATCGCGCGCGTCGAGCGGAATGTCGGGCATGCCGGTGCCGGGCTTCAACGCCTGCGGCTTGGAGATCCAGCCCTGCAACCCGCCGCGTGTCATCGGCAGCGTACCGGCGGCGACGGACCGTCGCGAGGCGATGTGCGTAAGGTCTGGCCCTGCGCGCCCCGTCGCGCCGGTCCCGCGGACTGCGTGGCAGGTGGCGCACGGCCCTGCGAAGACGCTCTCGCCGCGCGCCGCAACCGTATCCGTTCGCGCAACGGCGGGCTGTGCCTGCCGCGCGAGCCAAGCGTCGAAGGTGGCGGGATCCTCGACCTTCACGTCGAACGCCATGTGCGCGTGCTGTAGTCCGCAGAATTCGGCGCACTGGCCGCGAAACCAGCCATCGATGCGCGGGGTAAGATCGAGCACGTTGCGACGCCCCGGAATCATGTCCAGCTTGCCCGCGACATTCGGCACCCAGAAACTGTGGATCACATCCGCCGACCCCAGCGAGACGCGGGTCGTGCGCCCGCGCGGCAGGTGCAGTTCGTTCGCGGTTTCGATCCAGCGCCCGCTCGACGGATCGCGATATTCGATCCGCCACCACCATTGGTGCCCGGTGACGCGCACCTGCATTGCCCCCTGCCCGCCCGTCGCGAACAAGGCACGATCTGCGATAAAGCTGCCGACGATCAGCACCGTCAGCCCGACGACGATCGCCCCCGCGGCGATCAGCACGCCCCGGTCTCTGCGGCGATCGCCCGTGCCGTCGGCTGCCCCCGGAATCAGGGCATTCCGCCGTGCGCGAAGGATCGCCCAGCCAAGGCCAGCTACGACCAGCAGATAGACCGATCCGCACACGATCATCATCAATACGAACAGATCGTGCAGCGCGTTTGCCTGATCCCCGCCCGGCGACAATGGCGACTGGATCCCGACACACCCGGCGAGCGGCACCGCGGAGAGCAAAGCAAGGCGCTTCATTGCGGTCCGGTCCATGTCTTGCCGGTCGGTTCCGCCGTCTGGTCCGCCGCAAGCCGCCGGCGCTTTTCAGGGTAATGCAGCGGCAGGTCCCGGACATAGGCCGTTATCTGCCACAACTGTTCGACCGGGATGCGGTTTGCGTAATCACGCGGACCGTGACCGTGCGCGATCACGTCGAACACCCGCGCGAAGCCATTGCCCCGCCGCCGGTCCTGCCTGGCAAGGTTCAGATGCCCGGGCGCACCCTCCGCATGACAGGACGAGCAGCCATACCACAGGAAGTACCGCCCGCCCTGCGCCACCTGATAGATGTTGGACTGATAGGCCGGAATACGCGGGTCCGTGTTCCCGACCGGCGCGGTTTGCGGAACGGTCGGGCCGATCTGGCGCGCCTCCTGCGTACACCCCGCAAGTCCCGACACTGCTGCAATGAGGATAAGCGACAGGCGCATTCAGGCGACGATCCGCACCGGAACTCCCTTTGCCGCCGGGGTCTTCGACTGCTCGTCATGATGATCGAGCGGGACGAGCGGGTTCATCTCGGGATAATAGGCGCCCAGACACCCGCGCGGCAGCAGGAACGGGGTGACGGACAGGCCGCCGACCTGCCGGTCGACGCCGTCCTCCGCATCGGTCGCGAGCCCGACGACCTGACCGGCGGTCAAACCGGCCGCGGCGATATCCTCGGGGTTCATCAACAGGACGTCGCGCGTACCCTCGATCCCGCGCAGACGGTCCGAATAGCCGTAGATCGTCGTGTTGAACTGGTCGTTCGAGCGCAACGTCATCAGCCGGTATCGGCCCGGCGCATCGGCGAAGCCGACCGACGACATGACGGAAGGCACGGTGAACTGCGCCTTGCCGCTATCCGTCTTCCACACGCGTTCGCGCGCGGAATTGCCGCGATAGAAGCCGCCGGGCGTAAAGACGCGTTGGTTGAAGTCGTGGAATTCCTCCGGATAGGTCGCCTCGATCAGATCGCGGACCAGCGCATAGTCGGCGGTCCAGTCGTCCCACTTCACCCTGGAGTTCGGCGGCAACGTCGCCTTGGCGATGCCCGCGACGATCGCGAGTTCGGACTTCAGATCGGGCGAGGCGGGCTTGGCCTTGCCGATCGATCCGTGGATGCAGGACAGCGAATCCTCCATCGTAACCGCCTGCGCGCCGCCCGCCTGCCTGTCCTCTTCCGACCGGCCAAGACATGGTAGCAGATACGCCACCTCGCCATTGATCAGATGGCTGCGGTTGAGCTTCGTCGCGATCTGTACCGTCAGGCGCAGGCCGGTCCATGCCGCCTCCATCTTTTCTCGTTCGGGGATCGCGCGGACGAAATTGCCGCCCAGCCCGATGAACGCGCGCACCTCGCCCGATACGATCTTCTTGCACGCGTCGACGGTGTTCAGCCCCTTGTCGCGCGGGGGATTGAACCCGAATTGCTCCGCGAGCCGATCCAGCGGAACCAGTTCCGGCTTTTCCGAAATGCCGACGGTGCGCTGGCCCTGCACGTTGCTGTGCCCGCGAACCGGCGAAATGCCGGTGCCGTCGCGACCGACATTGCCCTTCATCAGCCACAGGTTCGTCAGCATCGCGAGGCTGTCGAAGCCGTGCACCTGTTGGGTCAGCCCCATGCCGTACATCGCGATCGAGCGAGGCGCATCGATATAGATTTGCGCCGCCTGCTCCAGATCGGCGCGCGCAAGGCCGCTTTCGCGCTCGATCTCGTCCCAGCCGGTCGCCTCCGCCTTGGCCCTGACCGCTTGGAAGCCGGTCGTGTGCTGTTCGATGAAATCCACGTCGAGGACGTGCTGCCGCTTCTCCCGCCACGAACAATCTTCGGCTGCGAGGACGTGCTTGATCATCCCCATGATCGCGGCGATGTCCCCGCCTGCTTTGACCTGGAGATACAGCGTCGAGATCTGGGTCTCCTTCGGCGTCAGCATTTCCAGCGGGCTTTGCGGGTTCTTGAACACCTCCAGCCCCTTTTCGCGAACAGGGTTGAAGGTCACTATCCGGCATCCGCGCCGTACCGCTTCCTGCAGGGGATGCAGCAGGCGCGGGCTGTTAGACCCGGTATTCTGGCCGAAGAAGAAGATCGCGTCGCACAGTTCGAAATCGGCCAGCACGCACGTCCCGACCGACGATCCGATCACTTCCTTCAGCGCGACAGACGTCGTTTCGTGACACATGTTCGAACTGTCGGGCAGGTTGTTATGGCCATAGAGCCGCGCGAACAAAGCGTAGAGATAGCTGGTTTCGAGGCTGGCGCGCCCGGAGGAGTAGAAGACTGCCGCGCCGGGATCGATCGCACGCAGTTCCCGGCCGATTCCCGCAAATGCCTCGTCCCAGGAGCAGGGCACGTATTTGTCGCTGGCCCGGTCGTAGCGCATCGGGTGCGTCAGCCGCCCCTGCTGTTCCAGATCGTAATCCTTCCAGCCCTTCAGTTCGGTGACGGTGTGTTTCGCGAAGAAGTCGGGCGTGCAGCGCCGCGTGGTCAGTTCCCACAGGGTCGCTTTCGCGCCATTCTCGCAGAATTCGAACGTGTGCGGCTTGGCGGGCTTGGTCCAGGCGCAGGACACGCACATGAAGCCGCCGGGCTTGTTCTGCCGCCGCAGCGTGTCCAGAGCGGCGAGCGAGGGACGTTCGCGCAGGCCCGTTTCGACGATGCCGCGCACCGAACCCCAGCCTCCCTCGGCCCCGGTATAATGAACCGTATCGTCTTCTTCGGCCATTTCGGCTCTCCTCGTCCCTTCCCCCGGACGATCCAGACTAGACCCGCGTCGCGCGCGCGGCACTTATCCAGATTAAACAAAGCGACCCTGTGTTGAACGGAATCGACGGAAGGTCGTTACACCCCTGCTTCCGATCGGTTGATCCGCGTCGGATGACCGTTCCGACGTTCAGCAACTTTAAGGAATTTGCATTGAAATCGATCTTCAAGGGTGCCGCAGTCGCGGCGATGATGCTTTCGCTCGCAGCCTGTGGCGGCAAGGGTGACGACAAGTTGGGCGACCAGGCGGAGCAGGCCGCGGACAACCGCGCCGACGCGATGGAAGCGACCGCCGACAACATGACCGGCACCGATCGTGCCGCGATGAAGGCCGATGCCGCCGCGACCCGTGCCGCCGGCGAAGCGCGCGAAGAAGCGATCGACGATGCGGACGTGAACGCAGAAGCGATGTCGAACGCGCAGAAGGCCGCGATCGTCAACGGCCAGTAATTTTATCTCGCCATCGCCCGTGATCCGGGCGATGGCGGATTTCACCACTGCGTCGCCGGGTTTTGGCGTGTAGGCGCATCCGCCAGACCGAACCCTGGGAAAAGACCTGCATGCCTACCGGCCTCGTAGCCCTTCTAGACGATGTCGCCGCGATCGCGCGGCTTGCCGCCGCCTCCGTCGATGACGTTGCCGCTGCTTCGATGAAAGCTTCGTCCAAGGCGATCGGCGTGGTCGTGGACGATGCCGCGGTTACCCCGAAATACGTATCGGGCCTGAGCCCCGCACGCGAACTGCCTATCATTTGGCGGATCGCGAAGGGGTCGCTGCGCAACAAACTGCTGTTCCTGCTGCCCGCGGCCTTGCTGCTGAGCGCGTTCCTGCCTTGGGCGATCACGCCGATCCTGATGTTGGGCGGGCTGTATCTCGCCTTCGAGGGGGCGGAGAAGATCATCGAATCCGTCCTGGGCCACTCGCATGCCGCCGCGCTTCAGGACGAGGCGGCGGAAAGCCCGCAGGCTCTGGAGGACAAGAAGGTCGGCGGCGCGATCCGCACCGACCTGATCCTGTCGGGCGAGATCATGGCGATCGCCTTGTCCGAGGTATCCGATCAGCCGATCACGACGCAGGCCGCGGCACTGATCGCCGTATCCCTGCTGATCACCGGCGGCGTCTACGGCGTCGTTGCTTTGATCGTGAAGATGGACGATATCGGCCTGCATCTCGCCCGTCGGCAGGGCGGCGTTCTGCCGGCATTGGGCCGGGGACTCGTCAAGGGTATGCCGGTCGTCCTGTCGCTGCTGGGCAAGATCGGCACGGTCGCGATGCTGTGGGTCGGCGGCGGTATTCTTGTCCACGGGCTGGAAGAGTTTCATTTAACGACGATCCCGCATGCGGCGGAAGCGGTGGCGCATGCGATTGCCGGGCTGATGCCATTTGCACCGGGCTTCGGCGCGTGGCTCGGCTTTGCGGTAGCGTCCGCGATCGTCGGTCTGGTGATCGGTGGGCTGATCGCGGTGGTCGTTCCGCCGGTCAAGCGACTGTTCGCCAAAAAGGCGTAAGGCGGCGGTGAAACGGCCACATATCCTGATGCCCGCAAAGATGTCGGACGGCGTGATCGAGGCGCTGGACGCCCGGTTCGTGCTGCATCGTTTGTGGGAGCAGGCGGACCGCGAGGCATATCTCGCGCGGGTCGCCCCCGATATCGTCGGGCTGGCCGCGAGTAGTTTGGCCGGGCGGATCGGCCCCGACTGGTTCGCGCGATTGCCGGCGTTGCAGATCGTGGCGAATTTCGGCGTCGGCTATGACAATATCGATGCGATGGCGGCCGCGGATCGCGGGATCGTCGTTACCAATACGCCGGGGGTTCTTGACGACGAGGTCGCCGACCTGACGATCGGGCTGCTGCTAGCGACGTTGCGGCGGATACCGCAGGCCGACCGGTACGTGCGTGATGGCCGCTGGCGGGATGCGCCCTTCCCGCTATCGCCGACGTTGCGAGGACGGCGGGTCGGGATCATCGGACTGGGTGCGATCGGCAAGGCTGTCGCACAACGGCTGGAGGGGTTCGGCGTATCGATCGCCTATCACGGCCGGTCGCGACAGGCGGATGTTGCTTACGAGTATCACGCGACACCGGTTTCGATTGCGGGAGCATGCGACGTGCTGATCGCGGTCGTGCCGGGCGGTGCGGGCACACTGCATCTGGTCGATGCTTCCGTGCTTGCGGCGCTGGGGCCAAACGGGGTGCTGATCAACGTCTCGCGTGGCAGCGTGGTGGATCAGGACGCATTGATTGCGGCGTTGCAGGCGGGGACGATCTGGGGCGCAGGGCTTGACGTCTATGCGACCGAACCCAACGTGCCGGAGGCGTTGTGCGCGCTACCCAATGTCGTGCTGCTGCCACATATCGGATCGGGTTCCGAACACACGCGCCGCGCAATGGGCGAGTTGGTGGTCGATAACCTTGTCAGCTGGTTCGACACCGGCCGCGCGATCACGCCGGTGCCAGAGACGGCGGATCGCGGTTAGGCGACCCGCCGTCCGGTAACGACCAGTATCAGCCGCGCGTGCCCTTGAACGTGTTGAGCAACGCAACCGCTGCGACGCCAAGGAACGCGGCGCTGGTCCACGGCCGGGCCTTCGCGAAGTTCTTCGCCTTGTCGGTGATCGGCGCATCGCCCTGGAAGTGCGCGCGGATATCGTCGGCCAGTGCGGTCTTGCCGTTGGACGTCGTGTTGGTGTCTGCGGTGGTCGTGTCGTTCATCGGAATGGCTCCTTCGGGCGCGGGGATGCGTCGTCGCATGCGGTAACGTTCGAAGTCCGATGCAGTGCCGTCCGCTGCAACGATATTGTCGCTCAGGCGATGCGATTGAGCGACCAGGTATCGCTGCCGGGGAATTGCAACAGCCCGGCGGCGCGCGCATCATCGATCGTGGCGAGCGACGACCGTGCCTTGGCCAAGGATGCACGCGCGCCCGCGAGGCGCTGCTCCGGCGAATGAGGCGCAAGCGTGAGGCGAGGCGAAGGGCCGAGGCCGGTCACGACCTTGCTTGCCTGTTTCGGCCTGGCGGTCGCGATCCCCAACGTCAGCCGCTGGCCTGATCGCGGAGTGGCGACGAAGACGGTGCGCGGCGACGCTCCCGTCTTGCGCTTCGCCTGCAGGATCGGCGCGGCGTGGATATTTATGCGAACGGGGGGACTCTTAGCGGTCGGCAGGCACCCCGCCTGCCCGTTCGTCACGCAGTCGGTCACCGCCATGTTTTCGACATGGCCGCGCGCGACGGCCAGCCGACGCGCCGCTTCGGCACGGTGCAGGCGCATTCGCAGATCGGCGACGATGCGCGCGTCGGCTCCGCCCGTGCGCTGAGCGTCGATGCGTTGCCGCAAAAATGCGATGCGTTCGGCGTGCGACGCGACGACCGCGTCACCGAAAGTGCCGGAACCGCGGTCAGCGACGACATCCGGGAAATCCGACCGCGCCTCCACCTCCAGCATGTCGGCCGCACCCGACCCCGTCGGCGGAGATGCGATCCGACGCCGGACCTCATAGTCGATCGCCGCGCTCAACGACCGTTCCCCGGCTAGCTGCGTCGCGGCCGGAACGTTCACGACGACATAAGCAATCGAAGCCGTATCGGTAACCTCGGCCGATGGGAGCGGAATGCCGATGACATTGGGCTTGGCGACGGCAGGATGCGCCGCGAACGCCAATGGCGTCGCGAGATACATGGCCCCTGATACGATCCGCCCCATGACCCGTTCAGTCCCATTAACCACGATCGAAGTCAAATGGACGAACAAGTCTTGGGAAGCAGCGCCTAAACTTAGATCCTTTTTACAATAAGGCGCACCGACCGGGCCGATTACATGGACGGCAGACCAGGGAGCAGCTTGTCGAGCGTGATCGGGAAATCGCGCACGCGCACGCCGCATGCATTGTAGATCGCATTCGCAACCGCAGGTGCCGCCCCGCAAATACCGAGTTCGCCCAAGCCCTTGGCGTGAATCGGATTGGCGTGCACGTCGCGTTCGTCGATGAAATGCACGTCCAGTTGCGGTACGTCGGCATTCACCGGCACGTGATATTCGGCGAGATCGCGGTTCACCAACTTGCCATTGCGCGTGTCATGGATCAACTCTTCGGTCAGCGCCGCGCCGATCCCGAACGTCATCCCCCCAAGGCATTGCGATCGCGCCGTCTTGGCATTCAGGATACGCCCTGCCGTGAACACGCCCAGCATACGCCGGACGCGGACCTCGCCCGTGACCGCATTGACGCCGACTTCGGCGAAATGCGCGCCGTACGACGCCTGGCTGGTCAATTCTTCCTGCTTGCCGGGCTTGATATGGCCGACCGCTTCCAACCCCTGCCCGACCAGTTCGGCGATCGGCACCGAACGATTGTCGCCGATCGCGGCTCCGTCCTTCAGCGTCAGGGCATCGGCCTCCACGCCCATCGCCGTGGCGATCTTGCCGCGCAACGTCTCGCAGGCAAGATACACCGCCGAACCGGACGAAGCCGCACCCCAGGAACCGCCAGATCCTGCGGCCGGCGGATCCTTCGTATCGCCGAGCGCCATCGTGATGCGATCGACCGGAATGCCGAGCACCTCCGACGCGATCTGCGCCAGGATCGTGTAGCTGCCGGTGCCGATATCCGTCATCGCCGACGATACGGTAGCGGTTCCGTCAGGGTGGATCTCGACCTTGGCGGAGGATTCCATCAGCATGTTGCTGCGGATTGCGGACGCCATGCCGATGCCGACCAGCCATTCGCCCTCGCGCCGCGCGCCCGCCGGTTGCCGCTGGTCCCAGCCGAAGCGGCGGGCACCTTCGTCGAGGCACTGGCTGAGCTGACGCGACGAAAAGGGAACATCCTTTTCCGGGTCCTGCGCTGGATCGTTGATCTTGCGCAGCGCGATCGGATCCATCTCCAGCGCTTCGGCCAGTTCGTCCATCGCGCATTCCAGCCCGATCATCCCGACCGCTTCACCCGGCGCGCGCATCGATCCCGACAGGACGAGGTTCAGCGGCACGTTGTCGTGCGTGATCGACCGGTTCTCGCCCGCGTACAATTTGTGCGTACCGATGCCGACGGGTTCGAAATAATCCTCGCCCGGCTGGTTTGAGCAGAGATTGTCGTGGCCGATCGCGGTCAGCCTTCCATCGCGCGTCGCCGCCAGCCGCATATGCTGTTCGGTATTCGACCGGCGGACGGTCGCCTCGAAGACCTGCTGGCGTGCCATGACGGCCTTTACGGGACGGCCGAGCTTGCGGGCTGCAACAGCGGCGGCGACGCTTTCCGGCGCGATGCCGAGCTTGGACCCGAAGCCGCCGCCGATATAGCGCGACACGATCCGCACCTTGTCCTCGTCCAACCCCAGTGCATCGGCCAGTTGCTGCGCATCCGACGTCGGCATCTGGTACGCGCCGTAGAGGGTGAGCGAGCCGTCTTCTTCCCACACGGCGGTCGAGGCGTGCGGTTCCATCGCCGCCGAATTCTGGCTGGGCGTAGTATAGGTCACGTCGATCTTGACGGGCGCCGCCGCCATCGCGGCGTCGATATCGCCCTGCGTCGAATGTGCTTCCGTTGCGTCCGACGGCGGCTCGACCGCCTCTTCCCGATGCTTGTCGAAATCGAATGCGCCGCCCGACCGTTCATACGCAACATTCAACTGCATCGCGGCGTCGCGTGCGACCTCGTAACTGTCGGCCAGGACGATCGCAACGACCTGTCCGACGAACGTGATCTGCTTCACGCCTTGCGTCGGCGCTTCGGTTTCGCCGCCTTGTGCCGCGACGCGGATGAACGTGTCGAAATCGGTGACGAGGTCGATCACGCCGGGCATGGAGCGCACCGCCGCATCGTCGATCGATACGACCTTCCCGGCACCGATCGTCGCGCCCACAAGGAACCCGTAGACGAGATCGTCGAACTGGTATTCCGCGGCATAGGTGGCCGCGCCGGACACCTTTTTTGGCCCGTCGACGCGGTCGATCGGACGGCTGATGACACCCTGTACGCCGCTGTCGAGCAGGCTGTCCGGATGCGGGGCGTCCATTGTCAGGCTGTTGGTTTCGCCGTTCGGCATGCTCACGCCTCCGTCAGTTCGCGCAGCGTCGCGATCAGCGTCCGGCGTGCGAGGGGAATCTTGAAATCGTTCGAACCGAAGCCCTTGGCATCGGCAAGCAAAGCATCGGCTGCTGCCTCGAATGTCGCCATCGACGGGGGCTGCCCGATCAAAGCGGCCTCCACCGCATCGTCGCGCCACGGCAGGTGCGCCAGTCCGCCGAATGCAAGCGCGGCGGACGTGATCGTACCATTCTCCACGCTGACGATGCCCGCGACCGACACCAGAGCGAAGGCGTAGGATGCGCGGTCGCGCACCTTTCGATACGTCTGCTGGCCGACCGGCGGGGTCGGCAATTCGACATGCGTGATCAATTCGCCCGGTTCGAGGACGTTCTCGATATGCGGCGTGTCGCCGGGCAAGCGATAGAATTCGTGGATCGCGATCCGCCGGCGGTCGCCATCCGGCCGCAGCGTCACGATCGTCGCATCCAGTGCGCGCATCGCGACCGCCATGTCGCTTGGATGCGTGGCGATGCACTGGTCGCTCGTGCCGAGCACCGCGAGGATACGGTTGAACCCGCCTATCGCGTCGCACCCGCTGCCCGGCTCGCGCTTGTTGCAGCGCGCGGCGACGTCATAGAAATAGTAGCAGCGCGTCCGCTGGAGCAGATTGCCGCCGGTGGTCGCCTTGTTGCGCAACTGGCCCGACGCGCCGGCAAGCAGTGAGCGGCTCAAGACCGGATATTTTGCGATGACGCGGTGGTCGGCGGCGAGATCGCTGTTCGGCACCAGGGCACCGATCGTCAGTCCGCCGTCGTCGCGTTCCTCGATCGCCGCCAGGTCGAGCCGGCTGATATCGACGAGCTTGTCCGGGGTCTCGACCTGCAGCTTCATCAGGTCGAGCAGGTTGGTGCCGCCGGCGATGAACTTCGTCGCGGTGCCCGCGCTGTCCTGAACGGCGGCCTGCGGCGTGTCCGCCTTGGCATAGACGAAGGTCTTCATGCCGCGACCTCCCGGGTCATCATATCGTCCTTGGCATCGGCGCTTCGGCCTTCGGGCTCGTCCCCCGCCACTTCGCGGATCGCATCGACGATGTTCGGATAGGCGGCACACCGGCACAAATTGCCGCTCATACGCTCCGAAATCTCCGCATCGTCGAACGCGGGATCGGACAGGTCGGCGCTTGCGTGGCTGGGCCAGCCCTTGGCCACTTCGTCGAGCATACCGACCGCCGAACAGATCTGCCCCGGCGTGCAATAACCGCATTGATATCCGTCGTGCCGCACGAACGCCTGTTGCAGCGGATGCAGGTCGCCGACCTTTCCCAACCCCTCGATCGTGACGATCTCGTCATCCTGATGCATCACCGCCAGCGTCAGGCAGGAATTGACCCGCCGACCGTTGATCAGCACCGTGCAGGCCCCGCATTGCCCGTGGTCGCAGCCCTTTTTGGACCCGGTCAGCCCGATATGCTCGCGCAGCAGATCCAGGACGGAGGTTCGGATATCGACATCGGCCTCATGGGACTGGCCGTTGATGGTAAAGTGCATGGCGGATCGGCCCCTTGTGGCAGGAAGACACCAAACCGCGCGACACAGGCCGAAGGTTCCGGACGTTCCAGTTCATTGCCAATGACTTGGATGATCGAGATCAAGCTGCGTGTCGGTCGATGCGCCCGGACGGAGAGCGCCGCCCCGGCTGCGCGATGCCGTCTTGCACTCCGCGGCAATTTCCGCTCCATTTCGCGGGCAATTTGCTACCCTGGGGGTCATCTTGAAATCTTGTTGGTTGATCAGCGCCGCCGCTTGCCTGACATCGCTCGCACCCGTCGCGCACGCCGAACCCAAGCCGGCCTTCGCCGAACCCGCCGTGTCGCCCGACGGGCAGTTGCTGGCGTTCGTATCGGGCGGGGATATCTGGGAAGTTCCGGCCAGCGGCGGTGTCGCACGCGCGTTGGTCAGCGACGTCGCGACCGAAGGACGGCCGCTCTACTCGCCCGATGGGAAGCAACTCGCCTTCACCTCGACGCGTGGCGGCAGCCCGAACATCTATGTCCTCGATCTCGCCAGCGGGGCGGTCACCCGGCTGACCTATGCCGAATCCGGCGAGGAACTGGACGCATGGTCGCCCGATGGGAAGTGGATCTACTTCGCATCCGGGGTCAACGATCTCGGCCGCAGTCCGGACGTGTTCCGCGTTTCGGCATCCGGCGGCACGCCGATGGAGGTCAACCGCGAACGGTATCTGGCGGAATTCCAAGCCGCGCCCTCGCCCGATGGCAATGCGATCGTCGTCAACGCGCGCGGGATCAGCGCGAACCAGTGGTGGCGAAACGGCCATTCGCACATCGACGAAACCGAATTGTGGCTGAAGCCGATCGCCGGCGGGAGCTTCACCAAATTGCTCGCCGACGACCAGAAGCATGCATGGCCGATGTGGAGCGCGGACGGCCGCACGCTGACGTTCATGAGCACGAAGAGCGGGACAGAGAATCTGTGGCGCATGGCAGCCACGCCGGAGGCAGTACCGGAGCAGCTTACGCGCTTCACGGATGGCCGCCTGCTGTTCCCGTCGCAGGGGCCGAACGGCACTATCGTGTTCGAACGCGACATGGGCGTGTGGCGCTACGATCCGGCGACGGGCCAGGCCGCGCCTGTGCCGATCACCTTGCGCGGAACGGCGGCGGTGACGCCGAAGCGGCATGACACGATCAACAATTTTAACCGGATGGCATTGTCGCCGGACGGCCAGAAGATCGCGGTGATCGGGCATGGCGAGCTTTTCGCGGTCGCCGCGAAGGACGGAGGGCCGGCACAGCGGATCAGCAATTCGGTCGCGGCGGAACGCGATGTCAGCTGGTCGCCCGATTCCCGCCGCCTGCTCTACGTCACCGAGCGCGGACTGGATCACCTCATCGCCGAATTCGACGTGGCGAGTGGGCGCGAAACGGTGCTCACCAAAGGCGGCATCGCATCCGTCCCGGTCTATGCGCCCGACGGAAAGTCGTTCGCCTATGTCGTGGGCGATCGCGAACTGCATATCGCGACGCTCCCGCGGCCAAGCGTTGCGCCCAGCGATCGCGTCGTCTTCACCGGGGCGGTCGCGACCAACGAACGCTATGGGCCGCGGCCGACCTGGTCGCCGGACAGCAGGTACGTCGCCTTCCCGGTCACCGATGCGCGCTCGTTCACCAACGTCCATGTGGCGGCAGCGGCGGGCGGCGCGGCGCGCCCGATCAGCTTCCTCGGCAATGGCCAGATGGGCGCGATCGCCTGGTCGCCGGACGGCAAGTACGTCCTGTTCGACACGTCGCAACGGACCGAGGATTCGCGCATCGTGCGGATCGACCTGTTGCCGCACGTGCCCAAATATCGCGAGGACGGCTTCCGCGACCTGTTCAAGCCCGGCAAGCAGCCCGGCACGCCGGACGCTCCGACCAATACGTCCCCCGATGGCCCGGCGCCGCAAAAGCCGTTGCCGGCGGGTGGCAAGCCGGGCGCGAAGGCCCCTGCCCCCGCTGCGCCGAAGATCCCGCCGGTGACGATCGTGTGGGAAGGGTTGCGGGGCCGCGCGACGATCCTGCCGCTGGGCATGAGTGCGGACACACCGGTGATCAGCAGCGACGGCAAGACGTTGGTCTTCCATGCCAGCGAACGCGGCCAGGACAATCTGTACAGCTATGACCTGGACGAACTGGCGACCGATCCGCCGATCGCCAAGCAGATCAGCCAGAGCACCAAGTCGAAGGGTGATTTCGCACTGACGAAAGACGGCAAGGCGCTGTTCTACCTCGAGGGCGGTACGGTGATGACGACTGCGTTGGACACGCCCAAGCCCAAGCCCGTGTCGATTGCGGCCGACATGGACGTGGACTTCGCCGCCGAGAAGACCGTCGTGTTCGATCAGGCGTGGGGCATCCTGAATCGCCAGTTCTACGACGCGAAGTTCAACGGACAGGACTGGCCCGCCTTGCGCGCGAAATACCTGCCTTATGTCGAGGGCGCGCGGACGTCGGACGAATTGCGGCGCATCATCAACCTGATGATCGGTGAATTAAACGCATCGCATTCCGGCATCAACCGTCCGCAGCGCGGCCCCGGATCGCTGCCGAGCGACCGCGTCGGCGATCTTGGCCTGCGTTTCGACCGCGCGACATATGAAGCGGGACGCGGGCTAGTCGTTAGCGAGGTGGTGACTTTGGGTCCGGCATCGATCGAGAAGATCACGCCCGGAGACCGCATCGTCGCGATCAACGGTCGGACGATCGGCCCGCGCGACAATCTGGATGCGCTGCTCGAAAATACCGTCGATCGCCGCGTGACCTTGGGGGTGCAGGGCGCAACCGGGCGGCGCGATGTGGTGGTGCGGCCCGGTTCCGTCTCGGTCGCCGCCGGACTACGCTATCGCCAGTGGGTCGACGATCGCCGCGCCTTGGTCGACCGCCTGTCTGGCGGGCGGCTCGGTTATGTCCATATCGCCGATATGTCGTCGGAATCGCTCAACCAACTGTATCTCGACCTAGATGCGGAGAACCAGTCGCGGCAGGGCGTGGTGGTGGACATCCGCAACAACAATGGCGGCTTCGTCAACGGCTTCGCGCTGGATGTGTTCTCGCGTCGCAACTTCCTGACGATGACGCCGCGCGACCTGTTCCCGGTGCCGAGCCGGCAAGCGCTGGGCCAGCGTGCGCTGGGCGTTCCGACCGTGCTGGTGATCAACGAATCCTCGCTGTCCGATGCGGAGGATTTCACCGAAGGCTATCGCGCGCTGGGGCTGGGCAAGGTGGTCGGCCAGCCGACCGCGGGGTGGATCGTCTTCACCGGCGGCGAACCGCTGATCGACGGATCGACGGTCCGCGTGCCATCGACCCGCATTCGCGACGGTCGGGGGCAGGATATGGAGATGAACCCCCGCCCCGTGGACATCGCGGTCGAACGCCCGCTGGGGGAAACCGACACCGGCAGGGACGCGCAGCTTGCCGCCGCGGTCGGGCAGCTCCTGTCGCAATTGGGGAGCACGCCGCCGAAACCCGAATGACGGGCGTGGCCGGGCCGCGGGAATGTCCCGCCGCCCGGCCGATGATACTGGACGGCGTCTTCAGGCCGGTTCGGAAACCAGCCGGCTCTCGCGCTTCCGGTCCGGGGTGGAGCGTTCCGCAAAATTCCGGCTCGTCCCGTTCACGACGAACTTCCGGGACTGGGCGGCGAGGCTGGCTACTTCGGACACGAGGTTGCGCGCGGCGGCGGACGTTTCCTCGACCATCGCCGCATTCTGCTGCGTCGCCCGGTCCATCGTGCCGATCGCGGCCGAGATTTCGGTGATCGCGGCGGATTGCGCCTGATTGTCGCTTGCCATCCGCTCGACCAGTTGATGCACCTCGCCGACATCGTCGGATATCGCAACGAGGACGCCATCGACCTTGTGCACCGCTTCCACCGCCGTGACGATGTCGTTCTGTGTCATGGTCAGCCGGTCGCGCGCGGCCTTCGCCTCTTCCTCGGCGCGCATCGCCAAAGCGGAGACGAGATCGGCAACGACCGCGAAGCCGCGACCCGCTTCGCCTGCGCGTCCCGCCTCGACCGCGGCATTCATCGCCAGCACGCGCGTCTGGAAGGCGATCTTGTCAAGCCCCTCGATGACTTCGTCGATGCCCTTCGCGCTGCCGGATACGCGCCCCATCGCAAGCACCGCTTCTTCCGCCACCGTCCGTCCGCCGCCAACGATGCCCAGTGCCTGGCTCGTCCGTGCCGCGGTCTGCTGCGCCGCCGCCGCGCTGGTGCGCAGCCGACTGTCCATCTGCGTGACCGATGCAGCGCTCTGTTCCAGGCTGGCCGCATTGCTTTCGGTCCGGCGGGCGAGGTCTTCGGACGCCTGGGCGATCTCGTTCGATCCGGTATGGATCGTCGCCGCGCTGGTTCCGACCGCACCGATCAGGTCGCTCAAACTGGACAACGCCGCGTTGAAGTTACTCTTGATGGAGGCATATTCGCCGGGAAAGTCGATCGTGATGCGCGCAGTCAAATCTCCCGCCGACAGGCTGGCCAGTTGCGCGCTGACGGTATCCACGACGCGTTTTTGCTCGACTTCGGATTTCGCCCGGGCCTGATCGGCCTGCTGCTTGTCGCGCGCGGTTTCCTGAAAGACCAATACGGCGCGCGCCATGTCGCCCAATTCGTCGTTGCGCGTGGTGTCGGGGACCACCAAGCCGTTATCCCCGGCGGCGAGCTGCCCCATCGCACGCGTCAGCCGCGTGATCGGGCTGGCGATCACGCGGCTGAGCGTCACGGCAAGCGCCGTCGCCAAGCCGATCAAAGCAAATCCGCCCATGGCCAGCGCGATCATCGCGGTATGCATCGCAGACGTCTGCATTTCCGAATTCTGCTTCATCGTCTGCGTTTCCTTGTCGCGCAGTTCGCGCAAGGGGAGCGCGACCTTGCTGACCAGCACGCCGGCGCCCGCACCGCGCACCTCCGCCTGTGCCGCATCCCGATCACCGCGGCTGACACGGGCGATTAGACGGTCGCCCCAGTCCCGGCGCCAGGCCTGGGTTGCTTCGGCGGCCTGCGCGACCAATGCGCGCTTTGCAGGATCGTCGAGCAGTTTCTGCAATTCGGCGGAGGTCGCGTCATAATCGTCATGCGCCTCCCGATAGGATTTCAGGTACGTCGGATCCGCCGTGACGAGGAAGCCGCGAAACTGGCTGTTCTGCCGCAGGATCGACGTTTCCAGCGACAGCGCCTTGGCGTAGATCGACTGGCTCAGATCGTTGCCATCGGTCGACGTCCGGATCTGTACCATGTTGGTGTAGAAGACGAACATCATGACCGCCGCAGCCGCACTGAGCGCGACGAAGGACAAGGCTAGTTTACGCGGGATGCTGATAGCTATTGGCACGATGCTATACTCGCTTGATCTGTGGGGAATTCTCGGGGCGGCTACGTCGGGCCATCATGATCCGGACCAGTCGATCCATGCGCCATAGGCATGACATCGGGCCAGATCGCGCGTTTCGCCCCCGGGCCAGCGCGTCATCGTCAGCCGGACGGACGTGCGCGCCGGGTTCCATTCATAGCCGATCCAGACCAGCGGCCGCAGGGCGGTGGCGCGCGCGCCGGCCGCCTCGATCATCTGACGGATCAATGCGCGATCCGGGGCGGTGAGATATTGCAGAACCATCGAATGGAATACGACCCGGCAAATGCCCTCGTCCTGCGGCTCGGCAAGTCGTTCGGCCAGCCAGCTTGCGGCGTCCTGACGATCGACGCGTGGTGGGTGCCGCCGCGCGATGGCGAGGGCTTGTGTCAGCCGATCCGCGCGGGCCGGCTGATCCGCCCAGACATAGGCCAGTAAACGGTCGCGCGTCGCCTCATCGGCGGGATCGAGCGGATCAAGATCGACACCGCGTGCCGCGACGATTCCGATCGGGCCGGGATGGATGGCTGGACCGTTCCACCTTGGCGCCATCTGGACGCTGGATAGCGGATCGCCCAGCATCACGCCGCCGAGATCATATCCATACAGACCAAGATTGAGATTGAGCCCGGCGCTGGACCCGATCTCCAGCAACTCGATCGGTAGAGCATCAATGTCCTGCGCGACGGTCAGCGCCGCCACGATTGCGGCGGCGCGCCCGACTTCGTTTGTCTGCGGCGGACGCTGCATCCAGGATGCGATGGCAGCACTTTCGCGCGACAAGGCGTCGCCGATCGGTCCATCGAAATCTCCGCTGCGCGTCTTATACAGGGTGGCCAGTGCCTGCATGTCACCGCGTCGTGCCAGAGCGTGCAGCGCCCCGTTGAAACGCATTGCGACCGCAGCGCGGGCCGGGTCGCCGGGCCATTCTTCAATCATCCGGAGGAGTTCGGGTGCCTTTCCGAGTTGTCTTTGCGCGGCCTCCAGAATGTCCGCAACGAAATCGGACCCCAATGCCCGTGCGACCGACGCGCCGCGTGCCAGCTCTCCGTCGGCGACATGCAAGGGTTGAAACAGCATAGGTACGGGCGACCAGAAAGAGGATGGCAGGTGGTCCTCTTATAGGCGCAGCCCGTGGGGTTCGGGTGCGAAGCGTACAATTTCAGAGGTGGAACGGTCGCTTCATCCTCCCTCCGTCAAGGTTTCCAGAAAGCAATACTTCAGTCGGTTTCCCGACACCGTTGCGGAAACTTCGCCGCAATCAACGGGTTGAGTGGCAGTGGCGCCGCGCGTGCCGCCCGCCCAGTGAAAGGACCATTCAATGACCGACGATCGGCATACGGACACCCAGCCCCGTCCCAACATATCGACCGAACCCGGCACCAAGGTCGATGCAGAAAACTCGAACACGTCGACACAGCCAAGCCCGAATTTATCGACCGAACATCAGAAACAGGGCGACGCGCGGAGCCCGAGCGACACGCTCGATCGTGGGCAGGACATGACCGAAGGCGGTCAGGATCAGGAAGCCGTCGAAGATCGCCCGAATGTCGGCACGGTGACGCCGGAAGATTATCCGAAGGATTTGCCGGACCATTGATCCGGCAGAACGTCCGGCCCGGCCGTGCCACGGCGCATGGCGGGCCGGCGTTCGCCTATATCACAACGCGCTGATCGCCGCTGAAAGTTCGGCCTCGCGGAACGGTTTGGTCAGGCGCGCAAAGTCCGGCGCTATGCCATCGACATCCGCATACCCCGATACGATCAGAACCTTCAACGCAGGCCAGTTCGCCTTGATGTTCGCGGCGAGTTCGGCGCCCGTGATCTCGGGCATCAGATGGTCCGTCACGACCATTTCGAACTGCTCACCCGCTCTCAACAGAGTCTCGGCGCTCGCCGCGCTCGGCACTTCCACCGCTTCGTACCCGAGATTCTGTAACATGTCGGCGGTCGTCATCCGCACCAGGGGTTCGTCGTCCACGACGAGGACGCGCCCGCTGCGCGGCATATCGGGCGCGGCCGGTATCGACGCCGGCCCGGCCTCGACCGCTGCCGTGCTGATCGGCAGCCACAAATCGACGCGGGTACCCAGGCCCAGGGCGCTGGTGATCGTCATCGTGCCGCCAAGTTGCAGTGCAAGCCCGTGGACCATCGAGAGGCCGAGCCCGGTTCCCTTGCCGATCCCCTTGGTGGAATAGAAGGGCTCGATCGCTCGACGTGCCGTTTCCGCGTCCATCCCGATACCGTTGTCGGCGACCGACAGACGGATCCAGCGCCCCCCGGCAAGCCCGCTGGCGATCGCCGCGTCTTCGTCTTCCAGCCGGGCCGACACGGTCAGCATGCCCCCATCGGGCATCGCGTCGCGCGCATTCACCGCCAGGTTCAGGATCGCCATTTCCAGCTGATTGGCATCGGCCAGGGCGGGGGGCAGTTCCGGCGCGAGGTCCGTGCGGACGGCAAATTGCGCGCCCGATGTGCTTTCGATCAGGTCGACCATGCCGTTGACGAGCGCGGCGACATCGACGGCGCCCGATTGCAGTGGCTGGCGCCGGGCGAAGGCAAGCAGGCGCTGGACGAGGACCTTAGCGCGCTCCGCCGATTGCAGCGCCCCGTCGATCAGCCGGGCCTCGCGCTCCGTATTCGTCGATCGGCGGTTGAGCAGATCGAGGCTGCCGATGATCGGGGTCAGCAGATTGTTGAAATCGTGCGCGACGCCGCCGGTCAACTGGCCCATCGCCTCCATCTTCTGGCTCTGGCGCAGCGCGGACTGGGCGAGTTCGCGTTCGGCGATGGTGTCCTCGACGCGCTGCTCCAGCGTGTCGTTCAGCGCCGTCAGCGCGATCTCCGCGGCCTTGCGTTCGCTGATGTCGCTGGACACGCCCAGCAAGGACAGTGGCGTCCCATCCTCGGCATAGGTCGGACGTCCGGTGATATGGACCCAGCCGACACTGCCGTCGGTGCGGATGCAGCGATATTCGATGTCGTACAGGCCGCGCATCTCCACCGTGGCGGTGACGGTGTTCCACATCCGTGGCCGGTCGTCCGGGTGGACGCTTTCGACCAGTTGGTCGTAGGTGAAGGGTTCGTCCGGCGATCGTCCGAAATTGACCTTGCACTGGTCGGACGGGAGGAAAGTCAGGCTCGGTATGTCGAGTTCCCAATCCCCCTGCCCCGCGGCCTCCATCGCGAAACGCAGTTTCTCCTCGCCCTCGCCGATCGCGCGCTCGTTCTGCAACCGCGACCGCACGACCGCGACATAGCGCGCGATCGTCGCGAAGAAATCGAGCGCCTCGTCATCGAACGATGTCCGGTCGCGCGACAGGAACGACATCACCCCGTGCAGCGTATCGCCCGCGACGATCGGGAAGGCAGCGAACGCGCGATACCCGCTGGCCCGGCCGATCTCGTACCGCTGCGCCGTCGTCTCCTGCAGGTTATCGATCACCAGCGGCTGGCGCGTTTGCGCGACGATGCCCGAAATCGGTACGTCGAGGCCGATATTGACGAGCATGTCGCGCATGTCCTGGCTCGATTCGATCGAGAAGGTCAGCGTCAGATGCTCGCGGTCCGGGGTCAGCGCGTAGCTGTAGCATTCGTCGAAGCCGAGCAATTGGCGGCTTTGTTCGAGCAGCGGGCGCAGCACCGCGTCGGGATCGCGCGCATCCAGCAACGCGGCAGAAATGCGCGACATCAGCGCCAGCCGCTCCTCGCGGCACCGCTCGTCGGTGCGGTCCCGAAGAACTTTGAGATACCCGACCAGATCGCCGTCCTGCGTCTTCAGCGGCATGATCGCACCGGACGCCCACAAGCGCGTACCGTCCTTGCGCAGCCGCCAGCGTTCGTCGCCGCCCCGCCCGGTTTCGCGTGCGGCCTTCATCTCCTTCTCGATGCAGCCGCTGGCGCGATCCTCGGCCGTGAACATGCGGTCGGCCGACTGACCGAGCATCTCCTTCTCGCTCCAACCGAAAATATATTCGGCGCCGGTATTCCACTCGATGACGTTACCGGTCAGATCCGTCGCGATGATCGCATAGTCGGTGGCACTTTCGACCATCGCACGCTGACGCGCTTCGCTCTCTTCCCGGTGACGCAGCGTCAGACGCAGCTTCAACTGGCCCATACCTGATTGGCGAGCACTTTCAGCGCCTGTTGCTGAAGCTCCGTCAGAGTGCGCGGTTCGGTATCCAAAACGCACAATGTTCCGATCGGCAGGCCGTCATCGGTCTTGAGCAGCGCGCCGGCATAGAAGCGCAAATGCGGGTCACCCGTGACCAGCGGATTGCAGCCGAACCGCGGATCGAGCCGCGCATCGGGAACGAGCAGGAAGTCGTCCTCAAGGATCGCCTTGGCGCAGAAAGACGTTTCGAGCGGCGTTTCGCGCACGTCCAGTCCGACTTCCGCCTTGAAGAACTGCCTGTCGGCGTCGATCAGATTGACGACCGCAATCGAAGTGCCGCACAGCCGGGCCGCGAGGTTGGCGACTTCGTCGAACGCGGCTTCGCGCGGCGTATCGAGGATGTCGTAGTCGTGAAGCGCGGCGACGCGTCGAGCTTCACGGACATCCATGCTGATTTCGATGTTCACGCGAAAACGCCCGTATAAGAATGCCCCGCCGCCGGTCGCGACAAACTTATCTTAGGCTATTTCCGACCAATTCGCGAGCTTCTCGATTCGCGGCACACACTTCTGCCCTGGATCGAGCCTGATTCCTTCGTAGCATTCAAGATTATCAAATTGATTTCGCTCCACTTAGCGCGAGCCCCTTGATTGCCGCCGCTCACAGTGCCACCGCGCCGCTGTCCCGGTGCCAACATCTCAGACCCTCGTCGGTGCCGGGGCACCCTCGCCATCGCCGATTCGACCGATATGGCTTTGCCATGGCGCCGCCATCCTCTAGGCAACGGCTTTGGGAGAAGTGACATGCGGCGTACCATCATATCCTCCGTCGCGCTCTGCGCCATCGGCGCAATCGCCGCGCCCGCTAACGCACAGGACGCAGGATCCGATATCCGCTGCATCCTGGTATCGAACGTATTCGCCCGGATCGAAACCGATGCGACGCGAAAGCAACTGGCCCAGGCATCAGCCATGTACTTTACCGGACGCGTGACGGCGCGGCTTTCGGCGCCGCAGATCAAGGCGCAGATCCTCGCGCAATCCAAATCGGTCGACAAGAATAACGGCGGCCCGATCATGACGGCGTGCGCCAAGAGATTTCAGCAGGATCAGCGCATGATGCAGGGCATCGGGCAGGAATTGCAGAAGTCCAACCCGATACCGCCCGCGAAGAAATAAGGCGCCGGACACAGTCGCCGTACGTCGGAAAAAGTGAGCGTCCCCGTTACCAGGGCTCGCCCGAGGGCCTGATCTCGGTTTCGAAGGTCCAGGCGTCGCTGGTCTGCTGATGCAGCGCCCAATAGGCGTTTGCGACGGACGCGGGTTGCAGCAGCTCGCGATCCTGCGGCGCACCCGCGGCCCGCATCCGTTCGCGTACCCAGGCGGTATCGACGCCGGCATCGATGATCAGGTGCGCGACGTGGATCCCCTGCGGTCCCAATTCGCGCGCCGCCGCCTGCGCGACCGCCCGGATACCGAATTTCGCGCTGGCGAACGCGGCATAGCCGGTTCCGCCGCGCAGGCCAGCGGTCGCTCCGGTAAAGAACAGCGACCCCCGTCCGCGCGGCAGCATCACCCGCGCGCCTTCCCGCCCGGTCAGGAAACCGGCGAAGCAGGCCAGCTCCCAGACCTTGCGGAACACGCGCGCGGTCGTTTCCAGCAGCGGGAAGTTCACGTTCGCGCCGATGTTGAACACGACGACCTCGACCGGCGCCGCTGCCTCTGCCTCGTTGATAAAGGCGATGACTTGTTCCTCCTCACGCGCGTCGAGCGTGCGCGCCTCGGCCCGGCCACCGGCCGCCTCGATCTCGGCCTTCAACGGCAACAACTTGTCGCCGTCGCGGCGCCCCATGAAGACGATATAGCCTTCGCTAGCGAACTTCCGCGCGATCGCGCCGCCAATATAATCCCCGGCCCCGACGACCACGACGCTGGCATTGCGCGGCGCCTTGGCGATTGGCGTATCATCACTCATGTCGGGTCTCCCAGGGTGGACAGGTCAGGCGGCGGCGGTCAGCGCGATGTAGCGGCTGAGATGGTGGTCCGCGTCGCCAAGGTCGTGATCAATCATGATCGCGCGCTTCGCATAGTGCGACAGTTCCAGTTCAGCGGTCATGCCGATGCCGCCGTGCAACTGGATCGATTCCTCCGCGACCCGCGTCGCATTGGTGCCGATTGAATATTTCGCCGCGGCCAGAGCCGTGTCGCGCGCGAGGGTATCGCCGTCAAAAGCGGCGGCAGCGTTGATGACGGCGGAGCGCGACTGCTCGATCTCGATCAGCACTTCGGCCATGCGATGCTGCAGCGCCTGGTTGCGGCCGATCGGCGCACCGAACTGAACGCGGGTGCGCAGATATTCGAGCGTCGTATCCTTCAGCCACGTCATGATGCCGACGCTTTCCGCGCAGACCGCGAGCGTGCCGAGCGCGACGGCGCGGGCGGCTTCCTGCTCCCCGCCGATCCGCGCATCGCCGGGCGCCGCCACGTCGATCAGGCGTATATCGGCGGCGCGTTGACCGTCGTTGGTCGCATAGCCGCGGATCTCGACCCCTTCGGTCTTGGCGGGAACGACGAACAGACCGAAGGTGCCGTCTTCCGTCCGGGCCGAAACCACCAGCAGATCGGCCGCCTCGCCGAAGGACACGACCGCCTTGGCCCCGTTCAACCGCCAGCCATCGCCATCGGTCGTCGCGCGGGTCTGCACGTCGGTCCAGTCGTAGCGCGATTGCGGTTCGTACAAAGCGATCGTCGGGATCGTTTCGCCGGCGATGACGGCTTCGAGCACGTTGGTCGGAAGCACGCTGCCGGCCATCAACGTCGCCAGAACAGGTTCCCCGACCAAAGCGTTGCCGAGCGTCTCGAACACCGCGACGACATCGAACGGGGATCCGCCGAAGCCGCCCCGCGCTTCGTCGAACAGCGCGCCGATCGCACCGATCTCCGCCAATTGACCCCAGGTTTCCCGGTCGTGACCGGGGGTTTCCTTCGCCGCGGCACGGCGGCGTGCGATGCTGTAGCGCTCGCGAAGCGAACGCGAGAGAACGTCGACCAGCGCCTGCCGGTCTTCACCAAGTGTGAAATCCATGAGTGTGCAGTCCTTACAGGTCGAGAATGGCTTTGGTGATGATGTTCTTCTGGATCTCGTTGGATCCGCCGAAGATCGTCAGCTTGCGAAGGTTGAGGTAGGTCGGCGTGATCGGCGCGGCATAGTCCGGCCCCACGGGTTCCTCATTATGTCCGTCCTCGAGCGCTTCGGGCAGGAACGGCTGCGCATAGGGCCCGATCGCGCGGCGGGTGAGCGAGCTGATCTCCTGCCGGATCTCGGTACCGCGGATCTTGAGCATCGAGCTTTCCGCCCCCGGTGCGCCGCCCGCCGCCGCCGCCGCGACGACGCGCATCGTCGTCGTCTGGAGATTGGCGAGCGCGATCTCCACCCGCGCGAGCCGCGCCGCGAACAGGGGATCGCGCGCCAGCGGCACGCCGTTCGCCTTCTCCTTCTGCGCGATCTGCTTCAGCCAGCCGAGCGCCGCACGCGACTGGCCCAGCCCCGCCATCGACGTCCGTTCGTAGGTCAGCAGATACTTGGCGTAGGTCCAGCCGCGGCCTTCCTCGCCCAACAGATTTTCGGCCGGGACGCGCACGTCGGTGAAGAAGATCTCGTTCACCTCATGATCGCCGTCCAGCGTGATGATCGGCCGGACCTCGACGCCCGGCGCCGTCATATCGACGAGCAGGAAGGAGATTCCCTGTTGCCGCGACCCGCTATTGTCGGTGCGGACGAGGCAGAAGATCATGTTGGCGTGCTGGCCCATCGTGGTCCAGGTCTTCTGGCCGTTGACGATGTAATGATCGCCGTCGCGCACCGCGACCGTACGGACGCTGGCGAGATCCGAACCCGCGCCGGGTTCCGAATAGCCCTGGCACCACCAGTCGTCGCCGCGCAGCATGCGGGGCAGCCAGTGCGCCTTTTGCTCTTCGCTACCATATTTGATCAGCACCGGGGCCAGCATGTTGAGTCCGAACGGAATGACCGGCGGCGTGTGCGCCAGCGCGGATTCCTGTTCGTAGATGAATTTCTGCGTCACCGACCAGCCGGCGCCGCCATATTCCGCCGGCCAATGCGGCGCGAGCCAGCCCTTGCGCGACAGGATCGATTGCCATTCCTGGATGTCGGCCTTGCTGAGATTTCGACCGCCGCGAACCTTGTCGGACAGGCGGGCGGGCAGTTCTTCGGCGAGGAAGGTGCGCACTTCGGCGCGGAACGCTTCCTCTTCGGGGGTATAGGCGAGGTCCATAACTCTCCTTGCGCCGCGCCTGCGCGCGGTCGTTTGCTGACACCGGATGCCTGCGCCAGGCAGGGGGCGGGATGCAAGCGATAGCATCGCCCCGCAGAACCAGTATCTGATCTTGGTGCTAATTCTGCACTCACCTTATTCGATCCCCAAGGGCGAAATCGCATGTTTCGGCAAACACGGCATCAGCGAGTTCTGAAATAGATCTTGCTGCTTCCTGCATGGTCGGTATCATCCCACGAAAATGAACGCAGGATAGTCAGTGACGAAGCTGGCCGCGCTGGTCTGATCGAAGACCTCTACGCCGCCGAACCTTCCGACGAAATTATCCCCGTATTCCCCTGTGGAGAGATGTGATGTCCGCAACGATCGACTTCTATTTCGATTTCGGAAGCCCGAACGCCTATCTCTGCCTGCGCGCGCTGCCGGGGATCGAGGCGCGCATCGGCAAGGTCTTCACGATCAAGCCGGTACTGCTGGGCGGCGTGTTCAAGGCGACGAACAACCGTTCCCCGGTCGAGGCGTTCGCCGGCATCCCCGCCAAGCTCGCTTATGACCGGATGGAGATCGAACGGTTCTGCAAGCGCCACGGCATCACCGCATTCAAGTTCAACCCGTTCTTCCCGATTAACACGCTGATCCTGATGCGCGGCGCGCACGCGGCGGCGAAGCTGGGCGTGCTCGACCGCTATATCGAGGCGGTGGCAAGCGCGATGTGGGAGCGGGAGTTGAACGCCGGCGACCCGCAGGTTCTCGCGACGATACTGACCGAGGCCGGGTTGCCGACCGAGGACCTGTTCCGCGAGGCGCAGACGCCCGAGGTCAAGCAGGCGCTGATCGATGCGACGCAGGAGCTGATCGATCGCGGCGGGTTCGGTATTCCCACTTTCTTCGTCGGGGACGAGATGTTCTTCGGCAAGGACCGGTTGCGCGAGGTTGAGAACGAGTTCGTCCGCGAGCGCGCTTGATGTGCGGGGCGCCCGGTTCTATTTCGACACGCTGACGACCGGGCAGGAGCGGAACGATGCAGTGGAGCGAGTTGGGCGATCAGCCCTGTTCCTTTTCGCGGACGATGTCGGTGATCGGCGACCGTTGGTCGCTGATGATCCTGCGCGATTGCTTCATGAAAGTGCGCCGGTTCGACGACTTCCACGATCGTCTCGGCATCGGTCGCCCGATTCTGACCGATCGGCTGAAGAAACTGGTGGATCATTTCGTGCTGACGAAAGTGGCGTATCAGCAGAATCCGGTACGATACGAATATCGCCTGACGCAGAAGGGCCTCGATCTGTATCCTGTCATCATGTCGATCGTGCATTGGGGCGATGTGCACATGGCCGATCGCAAGGGTCGCCCGGTACTGCATCGGCACACTGATTGTGGCCATCAGTTCGATCCGGTGCTGACCTGTTCGGAATGCGCGGGCGAAGTCCTGCCGCGCTCGGTGGCGATCCTGCCCGGTCCCGGTGCGCGCGACCCGATCCATCTGCCGCCGGTGCCCGTCAACAAAGCGCCAAGGACGCGCGCCAAACCAGGGGCTTGACCGTAGCCTCGCCAACCGCTTGCTATGCCGGATGATCCCCAGTTCAGGAAAATCGGCAATGTCATCCCTTCTCGGACGCCTGGGCGTCGCGGCGCTTCTCGCCGGCACGATCCTGGCGCCCGCCGCCGCGCAGAAGCGCGTGAAACCCGCACCCGCCGCGCCGGCCGCAATCGTCGTCCCGCCGATCGCCTTCACCGAACGTACGCTGGCCAACGGGCTGAAGGTTATCGCGATCCGCGACACGACGACGCCGAACGTCACGACGCAGGTATGGTACGATGTCGGATCCAAGCACGATCCGGAGGGCCGGTCGGGCTTCGCGCATCTGTTCGAGCATATATTGTCGCGCAAGACGGTGAACATGCCGTACAATGCGATCAACCAGTTGACCGAGGATGTCGGCGGTCAGCGCAACGCATCGACCTGGTTCGATCGCACCAACTATTACGAGATCGTCCCCGCGCAATATCTCGAGACGATGTTGTGGACTCACGCCGAGCGGATGGCGCGCCCTGTGGTGGACCAGCAGGTGTTCGAAACCGAACGCAACGTCGTGAAGGAGGAGCTACGCCAGCGCGTGCTCGCCCCGCCATATGGGCGGATGCGGCTGGTGCTGGACGAGAACAGCTACGACACGCTGCCGATGCGGCGGCCGGGCATTGGCAGCCTGGACCAGCTGAACGCCGCGACGCTGGAGGATGCCCGCGCCTTCCACGAGGCATTCTACGGCCCCGACACCGCAACACTGATCGTGTCCGGCAATTTCGATCCGAAGCGGCTCGACACGCTGATCGACAAATATTTCGGATCGATCGCCCGGCGGCCCAACCCTATCCCGCTCGCGGTCAAGGCGACGGAAAAGGCGCGGACGCAGGCGCGGACCGTGACTGCCTATGCCCCCAACGTGCCGCTGCCGATGATCGTATCGACATGGCGCATTCCGGGATCGAGCAGCGCCGATCTTGCCGCGCTGGAAGTGCTGGACGGTGTGCTGGCGGGTGGCGAGAATTCGCGCCTGTACCGCGCGCTGGTGCGCGACAAGCAGATCGCGTCCAGCGCGGGCGTCCAGTTGCAGGACGTCGAGAATGGCGGCTTCTTCGCGCCCAGCGTTACGCTGGCGAGCGGACGGACCGTTGCCGAGGCGGAGCCCGCGCTCGCGGCAGAGATCGCGCGGGTGCGCGACGAGCCGGTGACCGCCGCCGAACTGGCCGAGGCGAAGAACGAAATCCTCGCGAACGCATTGCAGGAGCGGGAGACATTCGACGGCCGCGCCTTCGCAATTGGTGAGGCGCTGGTCCGCACTGGCGATCCGCTGGCGCTCGACCGGCGGCTGGCGCTGGTCGGCAAGGTCACGGTTGCCGACGTGCAGCGTGTCGCGCGCACCTATCTGATGCCCGAGAAGCGCGTCGATATCCGGTATCTGGATGAGGGTCAGCGTCCGGCGGGCGCGAAGGATGCGTGGGCGAACCCCGTGCCGATGCCGGTCTGGGCGTCCGTGCCGCCTGCGACCCAGCCACCGCTTGCGCTCGCAGCCGAAGGCCAGCGCCAGGCCCCGCCAGCACCGGGCACGGCAGTACCGGTGATCGCGCCGACGATCGTCGAGAGCACATTGTCGAACGGCATGGCGTTCGTCGCCGCGCGCACCGGGCAGGTTCCGGTGGCAACGCTGGCACTGGTCATCAAGGGCGGCGCATCGACCGATCCGCGCGGCCGCGCCGGACTTGCCTCGATGGTCGCCGATATCGCGACGCAAGGGACCAAGTCGCGCAGCGCCGAACAGATTGCGGCGGAGATCGAGGCATTGGGCGCACAGATCGATACGCAGGCGGGTCCGGACGGGACGATCCTGACGATCACCGGCCCGGTTACCACACTGGCAAAGGCCGGCGCGGTGCTCGCCGATATCGTACAGAATCCCGCATTCGCCCCGGCCGAGGTGGAGCGTCGCCGCCGCCAGACGCTGGATCGCCTATCCGTTACGCTAAAGAACCCCGGTGCCCTGGCCAGCATCGCGCTCCAGCCGGTCAGCTATGGCGCAGCGCCGTACGGCATGGTGCCGACACCGGTCAGCGTCGCCGCGATTACCCCTGCCGATATCGCTGCGGCCCATGCGCGCTGGTGGCGGCCCGAACTTGCGACGTTGGTCGTGACCGGCGGGATCGATCCGGCAGAAGCACGGCGCATCGGCGAGCAACTGTTCGCCGCCTGGCGTCCGGCAGGCACCGCGCCGGTCCTGCCAGGCGCACAGGCCGGTACGCCCTCCAAGCCGCGGCTAGTGGTGATCGACATGCCCGGCGCCGGGCAAGCCGCGGTCGCCGCCGCGGTGCGTAGTATCGATCGCGCCGATCCACGCTGGTTCGACCTTCAGGTCGCCAATGCGGCGCTGGGTGCCGGGTCGAACGGACGCCTTTTCCAGGAAATCCGCGTCAAGCGCGCCTTGTCATACGGCGCCTACAGCAACGTGGCGGCGCGCGCCGATGCCGGCTTGCTGACCGCGACCACGCAGACGAAGAACGAAAGCGCCCCCGAGGTCGTCCAGATCTTCCTTACCGAGTTCGACCGGCTGGGCCGTGAACCGCTCGCGGCGGATGCGGTGGCCAAGCGCAAGGTGTTCCTGTCCGGCGGATTGACACGGCAGGCGGCGACCAGTCGCGGATTCGGCGTGACGATCGCGTCGCTGATCCTGCAAGGCGTCCCCGCCGCCAAGGCGGCGCAACTGCCCGCGGAGATCGATGCGGTCACGCCTGCAGGCGCAAGTGCGGTCGCCAGGGAAAACGTATCGGGCGCGGGCGCGAGCATCGTCGTGGTGGGAGATTCCAAGCTGTTCATCGACCGGCTGCGCGCGATCCGTCCGGATGTGGAGTTGATCCGTGCGGATGCGCTGAACCTGGACGATCTGTCGTTGGTGGTGGCCGCGAAGTAGAGTTCCCGCTTACCTCTCGCACCCCGAAACAAGCCCGAGGTGCGAGGGCAAGGGTAATTCCCTCCCCGCACAGACCGCACTGTGACAAAAACCACACATTTTGCTGCACCGCAAAAGTGTAATTTTGCCGTCATCGAACCATCACAAAAGCCCAACCAAACTGACCGGAAGCGCACCTAGAGGCCAGTCCCAACGGGGACTGGTTTCGAGGGCGTTATGACACATCGTAAATATATCCTGGCATCGGGCATCAGCGCGTTTGCCCTTCTGGTTTCGGCACAGGCCTTCGCCCAGACGCTGCTGCCGCCCGAACCGGAAGAGGATCAGGCGATCATCGTGACGGGCGCGCGCCCGATCGCGGAATCGGAATCGACCGCGCTGACGATCCAGAAGAATTCGGACTCGCTCGTCACCGTCGTTGCCGCGGACGGCGTGGGTCGCCTGCCCGACCAGAATATCGCGCAGGCGACCAGCCGCCTTCCCGGTGTCGCCGTCGAGCGCGATCAGGGCCAGGCACGCTACATCTCGCTGCGTGGTGCCCCCAATTACTGGACGACGCTGTCGTTCGACGGGATCAACGTCGTCAGCCCGGAAGGCCGCGACGCCCGGTTCGACTCCATCCCCTCCGCGATCGCGTCGCAGATCATCGTGTCCAAGGCGGTGACCCCGGAAATGCCGGGCGAAACCGTATCCGGCAACGTCAACGTCATCACCCGCTCGGCGTTCGATTACAAAGGGCCGCACTTTGCCGGCAAGGCCGGGTTCGGCATCGCGGAACTCGGCAGCCGCAAGCAGTATGAAGGGTCGGCGGTCGTGTCGGACCGTTTCAACGTCGGCGGCGGCGAGATCGGCGTCTTGCTGTCGGGCAGCTACTACCAGCGCGCGATGATCACCGACAATTTCGAGACCGATTACGAACGTGTCTCGCAGGATCGGCGCCCCGGCAATGAGACGCGTTTCTGGGCGCAGGAGGCCGAGAACAAGCTGTATCGTCTGACGCGCAAGAACTGGTCGGTATCGGGTCGCGTGGATTACAAGCCGGACAGCGACAACACGATCTCGCTGCGGTCGATCTACACGATCTTCACCGATGACGAGGCGCGCGACAATTACCGCTTCGATCTCGATGATCGTCAGAGTGACCTCTCAACGGACACCGCCGCTTGCAACACGGCAATCAATCCCACGCCGACGACGACCGGCTATGCCGACGTCTGCATCGGCAACACGCCGCAAAAGGGTACGATCTACGGCATCGACATCCGCCAGCGCTCGACGCTGCGCGCGTTCCGCCAGTCAATCTTCACCAACACGCTGGAGGGCAATCACGACTTCGGCACGGGCTGGCACCTGAACTGGGTGGGCAACTATACGGAGTCCAAGGATGATCGCTCCGTCGTCGGTGAAGCGTCATGGGACAGCCCCTCAACGCGGACCTTGCGTCCAACCGTTGCATACGACTTCAGCGATCCAAACCGGTCTAGCCTGAACCTGTTCACGACGACCCAACTCGCCGGTCCGACGCGCTATCAGGCAGGCACGCCGGTCACCGCGATCGACACGTTCACCAAGCCGGCTTCGTCCTTCACCGTGCTGGACGCGATCGATACGACCAAGGCCTATACCGGCAAGCTGGTCCTGTCGCGCGAGACGGGCTTCATGGGCGGCGATGCGGTGTTCAAGGCCGGTTTCCAGTTCGATCAACGCACCAAGATTGCGGATGAGCGGCAAATCTCGCTCAACACCGCGGCGCAGTTCACCACGATCGGCCTGCCCAGCGATTACAATCAGTTCTCGACGAACGAGCCATTCGCCGGTGCGCTGCCGATGGGATACACCTTCCGCTATTTCGATACGGACAAGATGCGGACCGTCTCCGACGCCGCTCGCGCGAACTTCGCGTTCACGCCGAACGTCGGCAACAACTATAACGTGCAGGAGCAGGTCTATGCCGGCTTCCTGATGGGCACGGTCAAGTATGACTGGGGTTCGATCCTCGGCGGCGTTCGCGTCGAGCATCTGAAGAACCGGGGTTCCGCCATCACGCTGGTCGGCTCGACGCCGGGCGCGTTGGTCACCGCCGAATCCAGCCAGACCCTGTTTCTGCCCAGCCTTCACGTGAATTACAATCTGGACGATACCAAGAAGCTGCGCCTGTCGTTCAACTCCGGGGCAGCACGTGCGGACTATGACCAATTGCGGCCGAACATCGTCATCAGCGATCCCAACCAGACGATCTCGAGCGGTAATCCGTATGTCAAACCGGAACGCGCGCATGGCATCGACGCATATTTCGAATGGTACATGCGTCCGCAGGGCTATCTGATGGTCGGGCTGTTTTACAAGAAAGTGCAGGACGTTCTGTATCGCCAAACGCGTAAATACGGCTCCACGGAACTCGACACCACAACCAACCAACGATCGACTTACGATTTCTCGCAGATCACCAATGGCGGCGACGGTCGAGTCTTCGGCATGGAAGCGGCGGCACAGTTGCAGCTCGAACCCTGGACGGGCAATCTCGGCCTGCCCGACTGGATGGGCGGGTTCGGCGTCTCCGCCAACCTGACGCTCAACGACAGCCAGGTGACCAAGCCTGCAATCGGTATCGTCCCGGCGCGCAAGGTACGGTTGCCCGGCACGTCGGACAGCGTCTACAATCTGGGTGGATATTACGAGAAATACGGCCTGTCGCTTCGCGTTCAATATCAGCGCCGCAGCACCTGGCTGGACGGGATTGCGGACGATCTGACGGATGGCGGCGACACCTATTGGGCGGCGGATGACGAGATGGATGTATCGGCGCGCTATGCGATCACCCGCAACGTCGAAATCTATTTCGATGCGTCGAACGTGCTCAACAATCCCGGCCGCCGCTATTCCGAACCGGGCAATCTGTTGACGGCGGGTGGCATCCCGACCCCGCGCAGCGACAACCAGACGATCGAATGGGAGCGGTTCGGCCGCCGCTATTCGGGCGGCATCCGGGTCAACTTCTGATGCGCAAGACGATCGTCCGCGCGGGTCTGGCACTGGTCCCGTTCGTGCTGTCGGGCTGTTCGGCGACCGATACCGCCCCTGCGGCGAGCCCGGTCGCGACCGCTTCCGTACAGGCCCGCGGCGAGACGCAGGCGGTGGGGACGGCAAATGCCGATGCCGCGGACGATCCCGCAATCTGGCGCAACCCGTCCGATCCCGCCGCCGGCCTGATCGTGGGGACGGACAAGAAGGCCGGGCTGTACGTGTACGACCTGTCCGGCCGGCAACGCTCGTTCATCGATGCCGGGCGCGTCAACAATGTCGACCTGCGCGACATGGGCGACGCGGGCATCATCGTCGCCGCCAGCGATCGTAGCGACAAGGCGAATGCCAAGATCGCGTTGTTCCGGCTTGACCCAGCAACCGCAACGCTGACGGCGATCGGCAAGGTCTCGGCCGGTGCCGGAGAAGCGTACGGCATCTGCCTGTACCGCGAGGGCGATACCTTGTCCGCGTTCAACGTCATCAAGGACGGCACGATCCGCCAGGTCATGCTGAATATCCAGGGCGCGCCAAGCGGCAGGATCGTGCGGACGATGAAGCTCGGCACGCAATCCGAAGGCTGCGCGACCGATGAGCGCACGCACCGCCTGTATGTCGCGGAAGAGGATGTCGGTCTGTGGCGGTTCGATGCCAGCGCGTCCGGCAATCCGGACCCGATCCGGATCGGCGCGGCAGACGGCAAGCACATCGTCGCGGATACCGAAGGCGTGACGATCGCAGCGGAGGGCACCGGCAATGGCGGTTATCTTCTTGTGTCGAGCCAGGGTGACAACGCCTATGCCGTCTATCGTCTGTCCGACGACGGCTATGTGGGGCGGTTCCGTATCGCCAAGGGCAGTTTCGGCGCGACCGAGGAGACCGATGGCATCGACGCGGCTGTGGGTGATTTCGGGCCAGGCTATACTGGCGGATTGTTCGTTGCGCAGGACGGGCACAACGACCCGACGGCGCAGAACTTCAAGCTGGTCGCCTGGGCGGACATCAAGAAAGCGCTCGGCCTGGAGTAGGCTACCGACCGTCCTCTTCCTGCATCGTTATCTTAATCCAACCGTTCGTGCTGAGCCTGTCGAAGCACCTGTCCTCGGCGCACGCCCTTCGACAAGCTTAGGGCGAACGGTGGACGCGGACATGACGGCCGCGTCTCGCGTCAATCCTCGAAGCCGACGAACACCGCGGCCTCGGACACCGGGCGGCGTTCCGACACGACGGCGTTGGCCGCGAAGCTGTCGTCAGGCCAGCCGAGCGCGATGCTCTTCATGATCACCTGATCGTCCGGGATGCGCGCATGTTCGCGCACGACCGGCGACTGCATGATCCCTTGGCTGTTGATCACCGCCCCCAGCCCCCGCGACCAGGCGGCATTGACCAATGCGGTCGCCGCCGCGCCGCAATCGAACGCGGTATCGTCGCTGCCGGCCAGATGGCGGTCGTAGGTGATGATGACGCAGACCGGCGCATCGAACTGCCGAAAGCCGCGAAGCACCCAGTCCTGCCGCGCATCCTTGTCGTCGCGCGCGATGCCCATCGCGGCGAACAATTGCTTGGCGACACCGATCTGGCGATCGCGGTGCGGCCCGGCAAAGGCTTCACCGGTGCGGAATTCGCGCGACTGCGGGACGCCCGCGACCATCCGTTCGGTATTGCCCGCGCGGATCGCATCCAGCGCGGCGCCCGCGACGACGTGGAAATGATAGGGCTGCGTGTTCATCGACGACGGCGCCCGCATCGCCAGCGTCAATATCTCCTCGATCAGCGCGCGGGGTACCGGGTCGGGCTTGTAGCCGCGGATGCTGCGGCGGCCGAGGATCACGTCGTCGAACTGCATTTTTCCGTTCCATATCATCGTTGGCGCACGCCCCGCCTACAGACTTATCCCGCAGCGAACAGCCCGCTCCTGCTTTCGTCAGGCCCCGCCGAGCTCGGGAAATAGTTTTTCGATTTCTGCTTGCAGGTCGGACGCGCCGGGCAGCAGCCCGTAATGGTCGAGCATCCGCTTGACCAAGGCCGCCTTGTGCGGGCCGATCCCGGCCATCGCCTCAAATCCCGGCAGATCGCGATCGGCAAGCCGATCGGCCAGGTCGCCAAGCGTGCGATACCCCGCGGCGGTCAGCGTCCGGCGCAGGCCGGGCGGCAACACCGATTGCCCGACGGGAAGATCGCGCTCCGTCGCTCCCGGCCGCTTCGACCGCAGCCGCGTGCCCGCCGCCTTTTCCCGCTTCAACGACCGGCGGACATGCCCGAGTTGGCCCGATGTCAGCCCAAGCTTGCGCCCGATCTGACGATAGGACAGGCCCGCGGCACGCAATGCGCGGCCTTCCTCGACACTGGTCGCGGCTTGTTCCTGTCGGCTGAGCATCTACGCATCCTCCCCGCGGGCTCGACGTCCCGCGGTAATTGGCAAACCCTGCCATATACAGACCGACCTTCAAACCTGCCTGCCGGAGCGTTTGGCGTCCGCTCGGCGATTTTCTGTTCCGGACGATAAATTTTCTTCGCATCAATGTTGCGAATAAAAGACGATTAGGCACTCAGAGTTCGATCCGCCCGGCCACGCAGCGCGGCCTGTCGCCCGATCAGACTTTGGTGCTGATCAACGGCGTCCGCGCGCACACCTCGGCATTGCTTAACACCAACGGTTCGGTCGGCCGCGGTTCGGCGGCGGTCGATCTTAATACGATCCCGTCCGTGGCGCTGGACCGGATCGAGGTGCTGCGCGACGGCGGCGGCGCAATACGGGTCCGATGCGATCGCCGGCGTCGTCAACCTTCGCCTTCGCGAGGCGCGTAGCGGCGGCGGCGCGACGGTCAGCTACGGCAAGTACATCACCGACGTCGATACCGCGCGCGGATCGCGCAAGGAACGCGATGGCGAGACCGCGACCGTATCGGCATGGCAGGGCATCGGGCTGGGATCGGACGGGTTCCTGGCGATTTCGGGCGAGTATCTGAACCGCAACCCGACCAGCCGCGGCGACTTCGATCCACGCAAGACGCCGATCCGCGTCCGGTCGCGCTTCGGCGACCCCGAGGTCGAACAATATACCGGCTATATCAACGCCGGTAAGCCGCTCGGCGACAGCGGCTGGACGCTGTACGGCTTCGGCGGATACCAGCACCGCGACAGTGTCAGCGCCGCGACCCCGCGCATCGTCGGCGGAACTGGGGGCAATGCGAACGTCAGCGCCGATGCGCTCGCCAGCCTGTATCCGGACGGCTTCACCCCTTTGATCGCCGTGAAGTCGGTCGATCTGACCGCAACGGGTGGCGCACGCGGCGAATTGTCCGGCTGGAACGTCGATCTGAACGTGTCGTATGGCCGCAACAAGCTTACCTTCAACACGCGCAATTCCGGCAACGCCACGTACGGCGCGGCATCGCAGCGCGATTTCTACAGCGGCACGCTGACCTACGACCAGATCGTCGGCGGCATCGACGTGTCGAAGGAACTGCCGCTCGGCCACGGTACGATCAACATCGCGTTCGGCGAAGAATATCGCCGCGAGGGCTTCAAGATCGGCGCGGGTGAACCGGCGTCCTACAACCGGGCACCGGGCGCTGCTTCCACCCTTGGTTCGGGCGCACAGGGCTTTCCGGGCTTCCAGCCCTCGAACGTCGTCAACGCGCACCGCGATAACGTGTCCGGCTATCTCGACATCGAAGCCAAGCCGACCGAAGCGCTGACGCTGGGCATCGCCGGACGCGCCGAGAGCTATTCCGACTTCGGCGAAACCGCGACGGGCAAGCTGTCCGCCCGCTACGAATTCGCACCTTGGTTCGCGATCCGAGGCACCGCTTCGACCGGCTTCCGCGCGCCGTCGCTCCAGCAGCAATATTTCACCTCCACCGCGTCGGTGCTGACCGACGGCAATATCGTCGAAACCGGTCTTTTCCCGTCGACAAGCCCCGTCGGCCGCGCGCTGGGCGGGGTTCCGCTCAAGGCCGAAAAGGCACGCAACCTGTCGGTCGGTACCGTGATCCGGTTCGGCGGGTTCGATCTGTCGGTCGACGCCTATCAGATCAAGGTGCGCGACCAGATCGCCTTGTCCGAAAACCTCAGCGGCGCCGCCGTGATCGGACGATTGCGCGACGAGGGCATTACCAGCGTGACGGCTGGCCGGTATTTCCTGAACGGCATCCGATCCACGACGAAGGGCATAGACGTGGTCGCGCATTACCGCACCCGGACCGATGCCATCGGGACGTTCGATCTCACTGCGGCCGCCAACTTCAACGATATCAAGATAACGCGCGCCCCGGGCACGGCGACGATCACGGGGTCAGGTGGGACCGCAACGCTGCCGATCTTCAGCCGCCAGCGCATAATCTCGTTCGAACAGGGCACGCCGCGGACGAAGGTGGTCGGCACGATCGACTGGTCGCTGCAGGATCTTGGCGTCACCGCGCGCGCCTCCTATTATGGCGACGTGACCCAGCCGAGCAGCAACGGCTTCGCGCAAGATGACATCCACGCCGGCAAGCATACGATCTTCGATCGCGAGGCGCTATCAGGTCGTCCGCAACTTGAACGTCGCGATCGGCGCCAACAACCTGTTCGACACCTATCCCGACGCCGTCGCCCTCACCTCGTCACGGGGCACCGTGCTCAACAGCACGGGTCTCGTCGGCTTCCCATACTATTCGCCGTTCGGGTTCAACGGACGCTATCTCTACGCCCGTGTGGGCGTGAGCTGGTAAGGGTCTAGCGCATAAGGGATCGCCAAGCGGCGATCCGAAGCCGCCGGCCCCTCGGGTCGGCGGTCCTTCAACTCGTGAAACGAGCGGCAATTAGCGCCGGTGCTTGCCGCCGTAGTGCTTGCCGATATAGCCGCCGATTCGCGCCATCTCGCGCGCAGCGGCACCGCTGGCTTCCGAGCAACAGGGTAGCGGATCGCGTTCGGCCTGCGCCGCGCGCATCGCGACGCGGTCGCACAGATCCTCGATATCGGCGCGACTTAGCAGGTTTTTCTCCCGCATCAGGCACAGCAGGCTTTGCAGGATGATAAGGCTCTCATCCGTAGCGCGGGGCTCCATCGTGGCGCCTTGCTGAGCGGGACGAAGGACGGATTCGTTGATATCCACGGCATCTTCTCCTCTTATCTTTCGAGGATGCTACGCCGATTTCCGCAGATTGAAAGCCCCCAGGCCGTATCGCCCCGCTCTTACCGGGGCGTAGGCTCGGCCAGCCCGCCGCCCAGCGCGCGGTACAATTCGACCATGTTGCTTTCCTGCGTCAACCGCGTCGTCACCAGTTGCAGCCGGGCGGCATAGGCCGTGCGTTGCGCGTCCAATGCGACCAGGAACGAGTCCACGCCCGCCCGGTACCGCGCATCCGATAGCCGCCCCGCCACCTCGGCGGAGTTGACCCGCGCCGACTGTGCGGACACCTGTTCCTCGATTGTCCCGCGCTGCGCCAGCGCATCGGCGACCTCGCGAAACGCCGTCTGTACTGCCCGCTCATAGGTCGCCTGGGCAACGACCTGCGACGCACGGGCATAGTCTAGATTACCCTTGTTGCGTCCGGCGTCGAACAGCGGCAGACCGATCGTCGGGCCGACGCTGTAGGTATAGCTGCCCCCGGAAAACAGCCCGGACAAAGCGGTCGAGATCGTGCCGAGCGCCGCGGTCAACGATATCTGCGGGAAGAACGCAGCGCGCGCCGCGCCGATATTGGCATTCTGCGCGATCAACTGATGTTCGGCCTGCAGCACGTCCGGCCGGCTCAGCAGGATCGACGAATCCAGATTCCCCGGCAGAGCCTCCCGCGTCAGGCGATTGGCAGCCAGGCCGTTCGGCAATTGCTCGGTAGCGACCGGCGCACCGACCAGCAGGTCGAGCGCATTCTTGTCCTGCGCGATCTTCGCGGTCAGCGCGGCGATGTCGTTGCGGGTGCCCTGGTAATTGGTATCCGCCTGCCGCGCCTCGAGCTCAGACGCGACGCCGATCTCGAACTGCGCGCGCGTGAGGCGGGACGTTTCGGCGAACGCCTTCAACGTCTCGCGCGAGAGCCTGAGCTGTTCCTGGTCGGACGCCATCGTCAGCCAAGCGGTGGCGATTTCCGCGATCAGGCTGATGCGCGCAGCACGCTGCGCCTCCTCGCTCGCGAAATACTGCTCCTGCGCGGCGCGGCTAAGGTTCCGTATCCGGCCGAACAGATCGAGTTCGAATGCCGATATGCCGATCTGTCCCTGATAGATCTGAAAATCGGTCGATCCACCACCGGTCGCCCCGGTTCCGGCCCCAGCGCCGGCGCCAGCCCCAACCGCCCCGGCCCCGCCACCCGCGCCGAGCGCATTGTTGGTGAAGGTCGCGCCACCGGTCGCATTCACCGTTGGCAACAGGTCCGCCCGCTGTACGCGATATTGCGCGCGCGCCTGCAAAACGTTGCCAGCGGCGATGCGCAGGTCGCGATTGTTGGCGAGACCTGCATCGATCACCGCCTGAAGGCGCGGATCGGTGAAGAACGCTCTCCAGCCGATCTTCGTCACGTCCGGGGCATCGGTCTTGGCGCGGGGATACGGACCACCCTGCGGGAAGGACGGGGGAACGACCGCCCCCGGCCGCGTATAGTTCGGCGCGAGATTACAGCCCGACAAGGCGGTCGATAGCGCAAGTACGGCAGTGATGGCAAAGCGGTTCACGGGGTCATGCTCCCTGGACGGCGGGTTCGCCGTCCGAATGATCGTGCCGTTCCGCGGCTTTGGGGCCGCCCTGGCCGAACAGGCGCAGGACGACGACGAAGAACATGGGCACGAAGAAGATAGCGAGGATCGTCGCTGACAACATGCCGCCGACGACCGCGCGGCCGATCGCGTTCTGGCCGCCTGCACCCGCTCCGGTAGAGATCGCCAGCGGCAGCACGCCGAAGATGAACGCGAGACTGGTCATCAGGATCGGGCGCAGACGTAGTCTGGCGGCGGCGACCGCGGCTTCGAACGGCGCCATGCCCTCCGCGATCCGTTCTTCGGCAAACTCCACGATCAGGATCGCGTTCTTCGCCGACACGCCGATCGTGGTGATCAGGCCGACCTGCAGGTAGATGTCGTTGTTCAGCCCCGTCAGCACGGCGGCGAGCACCGCACCCAGAATGCCGAGCGGCACGACGAGCAGCACCGAGATCGGCACCGTCCAGCTTTCGTACAGCGCGGCGAGGCAGAGGAACACGATGATCATCGACAGGCCGTACAAGGCTGGCGCCTGACCACCCGACAGCCGCTCCTCATAGGAAAGGCCGGTCCATTCCAGCGTGGTGCCCGGCGGCAGCTTGGCATGGATTTCCTCCATCGCATTCATCGCGTCACCGCTGCTGAGGCCCTGACCCGGCGAACCCTGGATCTGCATTGCGGACTGTCCGTTATAGCGGGTCAGCTGCACCGGCGCCTGCGCCCAACTCAGCGTGGAAAAGGCAGGATAAGGCGACATCTGACCGGCCGCACCGCGAACGTAGAAGTCGCCAATATCCTCCGGCGCGAGCCGGAACGGCGCATCCGCCTGGATATAGACGCGCTTCACGCGGCCGCGATCGATAAAGTCGTTGACGTACGATCCACCCCACGCCGTCGCGATCGTAGAATTGATCGCCGACAGGTCGAGACCCAGCGCGCGCGCCTTGTCCTGGTCGATTTCCACCTTCAACTGCGGCGCATCGTCAAGACTGACAGGACGGACCTGGGCCAGCCTTTTGTCCTGTGCCGCCATGCTGAGCATCATGTTCCGCGCGGCGAGCAGCTTGTCGTGCCCGATCCCGCCGGTATCGACCAACTGCGCGTCGAAGCCGGTGGCGTTGCCCAGCTCCTGCACGGCCGGCGGGGCCAGGGCGAAGATCGTGCCGTCCTTATATTGCGAGAACGCCCCCATCGCGCGGCCGACGATCGCGGGAGCGCGGTTGTCGGCACCTGGTCGATCCTCCCAGGACTTCAGCTTGATGAAGGCCAGGCCGGCATTCTGCCCCTGTCCTGCGAAACTGAATCCGTTGATCGTGAACACGGCATCCACGTTCGCCTTTTCATTATTCAGGAAATGACTGCGGACGAGGTCCAGCCCCTTGTCGGTGCGGGCGGTCGTCGCCCCCGACGGACCCTGGACGAGCGCGATCAGCGTCCCCTGATCTTCGTCCGGCAAGAAGCCTCCCGGCAAGCGGAAGAACAACAGGCACATGCCAAGCACGATGACGGCATAGATGATCAGCGAGCGACCCCAATGCCGCGCCGTGCTCTTCACGCCCTTCTCGTACTTCACCTGGCCACGTTCGAACTTGTCGTTGAACCAGCGGAAGAAGCGCGCGAGCGGCCCCTTGCCTTCCGCCTTGTCCGGATCGTGCGGCTTCAGGATCGCGGCGCATAAGGCCGGCGTCAGGATCAACGCGACCATCACCGACAGCACCATCGCCGAGACGATCGTGATCGAGAACTGGCGATAGATGACGCCGGTCGATCCGCCGAAGAACGCCATCGGCAGGAACACCGCGGACAGGACGAGGCCGATGCCGACCAGCGCGCCGCTGATCTCGTCCATCGATTTTCGCGCCGCTTCCTTGGGCGAAAGATGTTCGTCCTGAATCAGGCGCTCCACGTTTTCCACCACGACGATCGCGTCATCGACCAACAGGCCGATCGCCAGCACCATTCCGAACAAGGTCAGCGTGTTGATCGAGAAACCGGCCAGCGCCATCACCGCGAACGTGCCGAGCAGCACGACCGGCACCGCGATCGTCGGGATGATCGTCGCGCGCCAATTCTGCAGGAACAGAAACATGACGAGGAACACGAGAACGACCGCCTCAATCAGCGTCTCGATCACCTGCTTGACCGACAGGCGGACGAACGGCGTGGAATCGTACGGATAGACGACCTTGACGTCCTGCGGGAACGTCTTGGCGATCCGCTCGACTTCCGCCTTGACGGCATCGACCGTAGCCAGAGCATTGGCACCCGGCGCCAGTTTCACACCGAAACCGGACGCCGGTTGGCCGTTATAGCGTGGGTCGAAGCCATATTGCTCCGCACCCAGTTCGACGCGCGCGACGTCGGACAGGCGAACGACCGCGCCGCCCTCAGTCGTTTTCAGGCTGATATTGCCGAACTGCTCGGGCGTCTGAAGCCGCGACTGGACCGAGACGGTCGCGTTGAGCATCTGCTCCTTCGGGGCGGGCTGCGCACCGATCTGACCGGCGGAAACCTGGGCGTTCTGCGCGGAGACCGCAGCGGTGACGTCCGCGATTGTCAGCTGATAGGCATTGAGCTTCAGCGGATCGACCCAGATGCGCATCGCATATTGCGCGCCAAACACCTGCGTGTCGCCGACGCCGGCTACGCGACTGAGCGGATCCTGCAAACGCGCGGCGACATAGTCGGACAGATCGTTCGCGCTATGGCTGCCGTCCGATGAATACAAAGCGACGATCAACAGGAAACTGGCGCTGGATTTCGCGACGCGGATACCCTGCTGCTGCACTTCCTGCGGCAGGAGTGGCGTCGCCGCCTGCAGCTTGTTCTGCACCTGCACCTGCGCGATGTCCGGATCAGTGCCCTGTTCGAACGTCAGCGTAATCGTGACGGTGCCCGCGGAGGAGGAGGAGGACGAGAAGTAGCGAAGGTTGTCGATACCCTTCATCTGCTGCTCGATGATCTGCGTCGTCGTATTCTCCAGCGTGGTCGCATCCGCGCCCGGATAGGTCGCGCTGATCGTCACCGCTGGCGGCGCGATTTCCGGGAACTGGGCAATCGCCAGGCCGCGGATGGCGATACCACCCGCCAGCATGAGCACGATGGCGATGACCCATGCGAAAATGGGACGGTCGATGAAATAGCGTGACATGGGCTTATTTCGCCTGACCGGAGGATTGGCCCGCGGACTGCCCCGGCGCACCGCCCGCAGGCTTTGCATTCGGATTCCACGGCGCCGGTTTCACGACCGCGCCAGGCTGGAGCATCGAAGCCCCCTCCATGATCACGCGGTCACCAGCCTTCAGACCGGAAGTCACCAGCCAGTTGTCACCGATCGTGCGCGGCGCTTGCAACAGGCGCAGCTCGATCTTGTCACCCGCACCGACGACCAGTGCCGTAGGCTGGCCCTTCTCGTTACGCGTCACCGCGCGTTGCGGCACGAGCAGGGCCTGCTGCTGCGTGCCTTCGACCAGTTCCGCCTTCACATACATGCCCGGCAGCAGCAGACCGTTGCGGTTCGAGAATTTAGCCCGGATCGTCTGCGTGCCCGTCGTGGGATCAACCGAGACGTTGGTGAATTGCAGGATCCCCTCTTCCGGATAGACGCTGCCATCCTCAAGCTTCAGGCGAACACGCGCCGCTTGGCCGTCGCGCGACAATTTCCCGCTCGAAATCTGCTGACGCAGTTTCAGCAGGTCCGCACTCGCCTGCGCCACGTCGACATAGATCGGGTCGAGCCGCTGGATCGTCGTCAGCGCCGTGGTCTGCCCCGCGGTCACCAGACCACCGGTCGTCACGACCGACGTTCCGATCCGTCCCGAGATGGGCGCGCGTACGGTCGTACGGGCCAGATCGATCTGCGCCGTACGCAACGCGGCTTGCTGCGCCGCAACATCTGCCTGCGCCTGTTGCGACGTCGTGATGGCGTTTTCGTAATCCTGACGCGCGATTGCGTTGATCTTGACCAGCTCGCCATACCGGCGGGCCAGCGCGGAGCTGGATGCAATCGCAGCCCGTGCCCTCGCCAGTGCCGCGCGAGCATTCGCGACCTGCGCGACATAAGGCTGCGGATCGATTCGGTAGAGCGCCTGCCCCTCGCGGACCTGGTCGCCTTCGGCGAACAGACGCGCCGTAATCAGGCCGTTCACCTGGGGGCGAACCTCCGAAGTCTCAAAGGCGGAGGTCCGTCCCGGCAGTTCGCTGGTCAGCGTAACCGATTGTGGTTGCACGGTGATCACACCTACCTGCGGGGTCGGTGGGGGCGCCTGTTTCGGTTCTCCGCCACAGGCCGAAAGGGCCATAAGGACTGCGCCAGCCGTCGCGAATCGGATCAAAGTCATGGCCATCTCGTGAAAATGTGATATGTGAGTGAACGCTCACTTACATTTTGCTGCTACTGCGAAGAGAATTGGAGGTCAAGCACTCGTGTCTATCATTCCGACCGATCCGAAAACACCGGGAGCAGTCGGGCAGGACGCATCATGCATCAAGCTCGGGCGCGCGGAAGTCCGGCGCGAGAAGGTGATTGCCACGGCAAGAACTCTGTTTGCCGAACAAGGGTTCCACAATACCGGCATAGCGCAGATCGCGAAGCACTCCGGCGTGCTAGTCGGACAACTCTACCGCGATTTCGCCAAGAAGGAGGACATCGTCGCGGCGATCGTGTCGCGCGACCTGGAACTGTTTCTCGCGGAATCCGAATTACGTGAGGCGACCATCGCGCATGATCTCCACGCGGTGCGCGACTGGGTCGCCGACTTCATCGCCTGCCCGCCGGACGACAAGGACATGCGGCTGATCGCCGACATCATGGCCGAGGCGCAGCGCAACGATCGTATCGCGACGATCGTTTCCGACCTGCACGAGAGACTGCGCGGAACGATCGCAACCGCACTTGCCGCAATCGTTCCGGACGCGAGAAAAGATCGTCAGCGCCTTTTGCTGACCGAGATGATCCTGACGATCTCCGCCGGCAGTTTTCATCGTCGACTGGCGCAGAATGGCGTGATCGACCCGGTCGTGACCGCCGCCCTGACCGACATGGTCGGTCGGGAGATCGACGCATTGATCGCGGCCTGACCGCTGGTCTCCGCGGCGGTCCCGATCAGGTTTCGGTCAGCGGCACCGTCTGCTGGTGTTGCACGACCTGCCAGTCGTCATGCGCACGGCGGCGATAGGTCGAGGTGCAATAAGCGGCGAACTTCTCTTCGTCGCGTTCGACGGCGATATGATAGGCGACAACGATAAGCCCTTCTTCCGGCCTAGCGATGCGCTGGTCGGAGAAACTCGCCTTCGTCCAGCGCGGCGTCGCGGCGACGGCCTCGACCGCGTGCTGCCCGCTGAACACGAATGGCGGAACGAGCAACACCATGGTGCAGGCCTCGTCGATCAGTTCGCGATAATGTTCGGCATCGCCGGTCCACAAGCTTTCCTCGAAAGCCCAAACGCGATCGTCGTCCATGATTATCTCCTGTTTTCAGGATGCTGAAGCCTTCGCACGGGCGGATCGTTCCGTCCGGGATCGCCCGGACCGGATAAATCGTGAGGCCGGGTGCAAAGCGGGATGCCCGATCTGCGTCCTGCCGCGTTATGCCTCCCGAATGTCCCGACCGTGCCCCACATGACCGAACTGACCGTCTGGCACGATGGCGCATGCCCGCTGTGCCGCCGCGAAATCGCGCTGTTCCGCCGGCTCGACCGGGCGGGGCACATCACCTTTGTCGACGTATCCGGCGACGAACCGGTCGCATGTCCGATCGACCGGGACGCCATGCTGGCACGCTTCCATGCGCGCGAGGACGGGCGGTTGCTGTCCGGCGCTGCGGCCTTTGCGGCGATGTGGCGCGCCATTCCGATGTTGCGGCCGATCGGTCTGGCCGCGCGGAACCCGGTCGTACTAGCGGTTCTGGACAAGGTGTATGCCCGCTTCCTGCGCGTTCGTCCCGGCATGCAGCGTCTTGCGCGAAAGTGGGAGCGATGATGACTCCGACACCCGACCCCGTCCGTCCCGGGCAGGAAAGCGTCTGGTCCTATCCCCGGCCCGCCATTGCGGAGCCGACCGGCGCCCGTATCATGATCGAACATCGCGGCGTCGTGCTGGCGGATACGCGCGCGAGCGTCAGGACGCTCGAGACGAGCCACCCACCAAGCTATTACATCCCCCGCGCCGATATCCGGGAGGGTGTCCTGCGTCGCGGCGAAGGCACGTCGTTCTGCGAATGGAAGGGCGCCGCCGTCTATTGGGATGTCGTCGTCGACGGCCTCGTTCTCGCCAGCGTCGGGTGGAGTTATCCGACCCCCACCCGTCCGTTCGCCGCGCTGAAGGATCACGTCGCTTTCTACGCCGCGGCGTTCGACCGGTGCAGCGTGAACGGCGCCACCGTCACGCCCCAGCCCGGCGGTTTTTATGGCGGCTGGATCACCGACGCGGTGGCCGGGCCGTTCAAGGGTATCCCCGGAAGCAGGTTCTGGTGAACGGAGTGCCGATATGAGCGATGAATTCGATCCGGCATCCCGCGATGCGCGCGGACGGGCCGTTCCAAGCGGGCGGCTGTCGCGAATGGGCGTCTTCGGGAAACTCGCCGGCGGTGTCGCTGGTGGCGTGATCGCGGAGGGTGCGCGGCGAATTGCCGACGGGCAACGGCCGAAGATGAGCGATCTGTTGCTGACCCCCGGCAATATCGGGCGCGTCGCGGACCAATTGTCGCACCTGCGCGGGGCGGCGATGAAGCTGGGCCAGATGATATCGATGGATGCCGGCGATTTCCTGCCGCCCGAACTGACGCAGATCCTCGGCCGGCTTCGCGATCGCGCGCATCACATGCCGCCCGCCCAATTGCAGCAGGTGCTGGCGCGCGAATGGGGCAAGGACTGGCGACGCCGCTTCGCCCGGTTCGAGGCCGGGCCGTTCGCCGCCGCCTCGATCGGTCAGGTCCATCGCGCCCGGACCCACGACGGCCGGGATCTCGCGATCAAGGTCCAGTATCCCGGCGTTCGAGACAGCATCGATTCGGATGTCGATAACGTCGCGACGTTGCTGCGCGTGTCCGGCCTGCTGCCCAAGTCGATCGATATCGCGCCGCTGCTGGTGGAGGCCAAGCGCCAGTTGCACGAAGAAGCGGATTATATCCGCGAGGGGCGGCAACTTGCCCGATTCGGAACGTTGCTGGCGGACGACCCCGATTACAGAGTCCCTATTCTGGACGCAGAATTTTCCAGCGCGAACGTGCTGGCGATGAGCTTCATCGATGCCGTCCCGATCGAATCCCTCGAGACGGCGGAGCAAGGCGTGCGGGACGCGGCGATGCGCAAGCTGATCGCGCTCGTGCTGCGCGAACTGTTCGATTTCGGATTGATGCAGACCGACCCGAACTTCGCGAACTATCGATACGAGCCGGCGACCGGGCGGCTGGTATTGCTCGACTTCGGAGCGACCCGCACCGTGAGCGACGGGACGGCGGAGGCGTATCGCGCCTTGCTGGGCTCAGGGTTGGCGAACGACCGCGACGCGGTCCGTGATGCGGCGATTTCGGCCGGATTCCTGGGTTTTGCGGCCGTCGAACAGCACCGCGTCCTGGTCGATCGGATGATCGATATCGTCCTGGCGGAGATGAACCGCGCCGGCCCGTTCGACTTCGGCGATCGCGCGTTCGTCGGCGTGCTGCGCGAACAGGGCATGGTCATGGCGGCGGACCGGGACACGTGGCATGTGCCGCCCGTCGACACTTTGTTCGTCCAGCGGAAGATCAGCGGAACAGCCCTGCTGGCCGCCCGGTTGAAGGCGCGGATAGACGTCCGGTCGATGATCGGCGCGGCGTTAACATATCGTGACGTATCGGCATCATATACGCCGGAAACGTCGGGCGGGGATTAGACGACAAGGGCAACCTGTGATAGGGCCGCGACTGTCGGATGTAGCGGGGTTCTTCGTCCGGCGCGGAGCATTTGAAACTATTTTACCTTCCGTATCGTATGTCGGGAAGGGTCCGACCTGACCGGTTAGGCATTCGCTCGAAGTCGCAGGCATTCAAGCTCGCCTGTCGCGCGAAACTATTTCGGGGATTGTTGGTTCTGTGCCGATGGGGAACATTTCGTTGAACAGACCAGTCCGTAGAAAGAGGCGTTCACGCAAAGCTATTCGAAGCGCCTGGGTCATCTGGCCTGCGGCGATCGTTGTCGTGGGCGGCACCTATGCCTTCTCGTCCAGCCCGATGGGTGGGAATGCGATCGCCGCCGCATTGGCCGATCCGCTTTCCGTGTTCGCCGCCCGGTCGCCCGGTGGCCGCGCTCCAGGTGCTTTGACCCAGACCAAACCGTCGCGCGCCAAGGGTACTGAACGCCCGGTGAAATTGGCGGAGGTTTTCCCGAGCGAGCGCGTTCTGTCTAACGTCCGCACGCGCCAGCCCGATGCGTTCGCCCCGACCGGCCTGCCCGACGCAGTGTTCGTCGGCCCCGCGGGTGATGCCGTTCCCGGTATCGACACGATCACCCCGGTCGTGCCGACCGGAGATGGCGGCGTTCCGATCTTCACGCCCGGCGGCATCGGTCCGGTCGTTCCCGGTGGCGGCGGTGGAACCGGCGAGCCACCACCCGTGACGCCTCCGCCAGTGACACCGCCGGTGCCGCCCGTTCCGGAACCGACGACCTGGCTGATGATGATCGCAGGCTTCTTCGCCATCGGTCATGCGTTGCGGTCACGTCGACGTGGCGCCGTTGGGACGGCGGCGATGCAGGCGGCAGCCGCTTCCCGCGCCTGATATGTTGCGCTATGCGATTCCGATCGCGGCGCTGTGTGTCGCCGGTGTCGGCATTGCGATCGGTACGACCTACAGCAAGGCGGAAGCCCCCGCCGCGCCGGCGTTCGTATCGCATGTAGATGGCCGTATCCGATATCCTGCGGACCGGTATCCGACGCTGGAAACACCGGACGGCGTAAAGCACTCCGTGCACAGCTTGCTCGACGTGAAGCGGCCGTTGCGGTTCGGCGACTATGTCTGGAACGAGATAAACGTGCCGCCCGGCCCCGTCTGGGTGCGCGTCGACCTGGCGAAACAGACGTTATCCGTGTTCCGCGACGGGCACGAGATCGGAACCGCGATCATCCTGTTCGGTACCGACGGCAAGCCGACCCCGGCCGGCACGTTCCCGGTGATAGCGAAGGCCGCGACACACCAGTCCTCGCTTTACGACGCGCCGATGCCTTTCATGCTGCGGCTGACCGGCGACGGCGTGGCGATCCACGCCAGCAACGTGCGCCGGGGATCGGCGACTCACGGCTGCATCGGCATTCCCCACCGGTTCGCCGAATTATTGTTCGGTCAGGTCAAGCGCGGCGATCAGGTCGTGATCCTGCCGCTGGAACCGGATCGACAGGCCACCGAGCGGCGCCCCGCCCCAACGGCATGATCCTGCCGGCAAGAGTGGCCGAAGCGGCAAAAATCTGCCTAAGGCATTGCTAACTAAAGCCGGAAACCTCGTCGATAGATGACGATGCGAAACCACCCGTAGTTCACGGGAGGTAAGCAGATGGCTGGTCACCGGCTGAAATCATCGGCGGCATCATTGGCGTTGTTGTTGGCGACACCGTTCATGACGGGCGCGGTCGATCTCGACGCGTTCTTCGGCGAAAGATTGCTCGTCGCGCATAATCGCGAACGGGCGACGCTGGGGATCGGCCCACTGCGGTGGGACCCGGCGCTGGCGCAATCCGCGCAACGCTGGGCGGATCACCTGGCGACGACGGGGCGCTTCGAGCATGCTCCGGAAACGCCGCACCAGCCGGAGGGCGAGAACCTCTGGGCCGGGACGAAGGGCTATTTTCCGCTGGAGGCGCGGGTCGATGCGTGGATCCGCGAGAAGCAGAATTTCAAGCGCGGGACCTTCCCCGACAACAGCGTTACGGGCGACGTCGCGGACGTCGGCCATTATACCCAGTTGATGTGGCGCGATACGCACCAGGTCGGCTGCGCAACAGCCACCGGCGCGCGCGAGGATGTTCTGGTTTGCCGGTACAGCAGCGCGGGCAATTACGTCGGCGAGCGCGCATTCTGATCCGACGTGCTGGCTGCCAGGATCCTTTGTCCTCCCTGCGCAAGTGCAGGACGGCAACACGATCTTCCGTGACAAGATGCGGGTTCGCATTGCCGAGGGTAAAAACGGGCGCGCCGCCCCGGAGACGGCAATAAGCTTGCTGATTCGGTTGACGATGGGGAGACCGTCTCGTGCCTGCCGACGGGCAGCGGATGCCCCTGCTTGGGGGCGATGTGTACCCTGACGAACTGCCGCTGAGACGAAAAAGGCGGCCGGTCTGCACCGGCCGCCTCTCACGCGAGTATCAGAACTTGAAGTTGGCACCGACCTTGATGGTCCGGCCAACGGCACCGATCTGATGATAGGTCGGGTTGTAATTCGTACCCGCATAATTGCCCGCGTTCAGCGGTGCCTTCGCATCCGTCAGGTTGATGACGTTGAAGTACAACTGGAACCGATCGTTGACATCCACGCTGCCGACAAGGTCGACATCGATGAACGAATTGACCTTGCAGTTGAAGTTCGGATCGCTGCCCTGATACGTGCTGCTCGTCGTGCAATCCGTACCGCCGAACTGGTCCTCGGCAACCGCCTTGAACCCCTTCGTATAATAGGCCGTCGCCGTCAGCGAATATGGCCCGTATTGCGCCGTATTCTGCCAGTTGCCGCGCCACCGCGGCGTGCCTGCGCCCGACGACGTGACATACGGTGCCTGCGTACCGGCGAACTCCTGATACGCGCTGTCGGCACTCGGCTTGAACTTGTAGCTGATGATGTACGTCGCTTCCGCCCGGCTGGTGATGCGGAGGTCATCGGTCGGCTTGAAGTTCACCTGTGCCGACAGGTCGATGCCCTGCGTGCGCAGCGCCGCCGCATTGGCGAACGGCCCGTTGACGAACAGGACGCGGCGCGGTGCATTCGGGAAGGCCGGATCGATCGCGTCGAGCGTGACCGAATAGCCTGCCGGAAGCGCGGTGCCAGCATAATAAGCCGACAAGGCATCACCCGACAGCGGCGCGGACGAGATCACGTCGGTCTTGCGGATGTTGTAATAATCCGCCGTGAAGCTCAGCCAGCGCGTCGGCTGGGCAACGAAGCCGCCAGTGAAGCTGGTCGACTTTTCCGGCTTCAGATTCTCGTCGCCGATCGTCTGGAAACCGAATCCGTAGGGCTGGTTGTAGGAACTGCCGCCGGAGCACGTCCCGTCGGAATTGCTCGTCGCGCCGTGCTGCACCTGGAGCGAGCATGGCGGGCGACCGCTGGTGAAGCCTACCACCGAACCGCCCAGTTCGGCGAAGCTCGGCGCACGGAAGCCCTTCGAGAAGGTGCCGCGGATCGCCAGCTCGCGGATCGGCTGGAACTTCGCGCCAATCTTCGGCGAGAAGTTGTTGAACCCGTCCGAATAGTGATCGTATCGGCCCGACGCGTTGATCTCCAGCGACGTCAGCACCGGCGCGTTCACCTCGAAATAGCCCGACGTGACATAACGATGGCCGACCGCAGTGAACTGGTTGAGGCCGATCGTCTGGCCTGCAGCATTCTGGTTCGGATCGTTGACCGCTTCGTAGCGGAACGAGCCGCCCACGCCCAGTTGCAGGTCGCCCCCGGGCAGTCGGAACAGGTTCTTCGTCACGACGCCCTGGATCATGTCGAGGTCGCTGGTCGCCCGCGTCGAGATCGTCGGCGACAGGGCCGCGCGCACCGCCGCCGAATTCTGGCTCGGATCGACGAAATTGTAGCTGCCCGTGTTGATCGCGGTGATCAGCGCGGGCAGGTTGACGTACCCGTCCTGCCTGATGTCGAGCCACGACTTCGCGGCGGTGGCATCGACCGAATAGGTCCAGCCGTCACCGAACTTGCCCGCAATCCCCGCCTGCCCGCGCAGCACGCGGTTCTTATATTCGGACCGCGACGGCAGATCGCCGAACAGATAGCGGATCGCCGCCGCCTGCCCTGATGCTGCGAACGGGTTGTTCGGGTTCTGCTGCCCGTTGGAAAGCAACGCCGGCAGGACGATGCTGAGCGTGTTTACCGGGTTGGCCGACCGGATCGAATTCGGCGTGCCCGACGCGACGACCTTGTTCTGGAAATAGGAGACGGAGGCATAAGCCTGCGAATCGTCACCTACATTGACGGTGGCGTGCGCCGTGCCGCCGAATCGCGTCTGTTCCGGCTGAATCTGGCCGTAATCGGCCGCGGTATTCTGTTCGCAGCCGACACCGTCCGGTCCGGTCACCTGATTCTGACCGGCGGCGCAACCGTTCGGATTCAGGATTTGCCACAGACCCGACGTCAGGCCCGAACCCGATAACGGGTTGCCGGCGATCGTCTGCTGGCTGGGCGCGACGATCGCGCTGCTGGTCGTGCCGGGAACGACCGAACCGGCATTGTTATTGTCGCCGCCGATGCCCGACAGGTCGTTGGTGTTGTACGGGAATCCGCGGTCGCGCGAATAGATTGCGCCATCATGCTGATATTCGCCGCTGACGTAGAAGTTATAGCCTTCTTCCTTCAGCTTGCCGAAGCCGGCGGTCAGCGTCGCACGTTGCGTTCCGCCGTCGCCGCGCTGCGTGACGCCGGCTTCCGCAGTTCCCTGCAGGCCCGTGATTTCCTTTTTCGTGATGATATTCACCACGCCCGCGATCGCATCCGCGCCGTAGCTGGACGACGCGCCGTCCTTCAGCACTTCGATCCGGTCGATCGTCGCGTTCGGAATCGTGTTCAGATCGACGAAACTGCGCTGTCCGTCATCGGCGAGCGGATAATTGGCGGTACGCACGCCGTCCACCAGCGTCAGCGTCGAATTCACCGTCAGGCCGCGCAGCGACACGGCGGAAGACCCCGCGCCGAAGCCGTTGGAGAAGGCCGTCGGGATTGATCCCGAACTGTCAGACGCGATCGACCGCACCGCATCCGCTGCGGTCGTGATACCCGCGCGGGCCAGATTGTCGGCGGTCAGAACAGTCAGTGGCGACGGCGTTTCGGTGTCGGTACGGCGGAACAGCGTGCCCGTGACGACGATATCGCCTTCATCCGCGGGCGCCGCGGCGTCCGGGCCGGGCGCGGCGGTCTGCGGCGTGGCGGCAGGTGGCGACTGTATCGTGGTGCGGGCGGGCGGCACGGCCGGCGGCGCGGCCTGCGCATCGGTGCCGGCGGGCGTGTCCTGCGCCATCGCCGGCAGGGCAAGGCCCGATCCGGCGAAGATAAGGATCGGCAGGGCAACCCCGCGCAGCAGGGTCTGGCGACGATTGCGTCGATTGTCTGTCATGTCGAACTTCCTTGGCTTGACGATCCCGACCGCCTGTAGGCGACCGGGCACGACCGTCAGCGCCGACGCTCCATCTCCCCCCAACAGGAGCCGCGCCGAATGTCCGGCGCCCTCTTGGGGAGGAATACGGGGCGTCGTAAAGCTCTCAGGAACTTGATTTTTGTAAATTTCGAACAGCGTGATATATTGGTCACGGGTTTATTTCGCGATTGTAAGTTTGTGTAAATCGCGTGTTCAGACTGATCGCGATCGTGCCCTTGAAATCGCGACTTTGATCGCGGTGACGGGCATCACCGCATCAGACCCGCCGATCGCAAAGCGTTCTCGATCGTTGCCTGTACGTTCGAAAACTGGTCGGCGGCCGCATCCGGAGTGGCCCATTGCGGCGCGCCTGCCGCATCGCTCGTGACGCTGGAGACCGCCCGCTCTTCGCCGTCCAGCAATCCCCACCGCTTTGCGATATGCCAGGTCGAGGAGATGCCGACGTCCAGCATATACGGCATTGCCGTGCCGCTCGCAGTGTCGCCCGTCGTGGCGATCGGCGTGCCATGGCCCATTCCGGCAATGTCGTAGACTTCCAGCCGCACCGCGCCATTCGCGTCGGTCCATACCCGATGACGCTGCCCGTCCACCCGGTCCTCGACATCGGGCAATTCCGGTAAACCCTGCAAGGTTCGCCACTGGCCGACGATCCGGTCCGCATTCACCGCATTGACGGTGGCATCCGCGCTGCCCTGCCACACGCTCACCACGGGCCAGGGACCCGCATGGCCCGAAGCCGCACGCACGGCCGCGGCGCCCGCATCGTCGCCGACATGGCCGTGTCCCCGCATGCGGTCGAACGCTTGCGGGACGGATGTGGCCGATCCATGAGGCAGGCCGGCGACGATCGCGCCGCCGGCGAAGACTTCCGGATAGGTGGCAAGCATCGCCGACGTCATCGCCCCGCCGGCGGACAGGCCGGTGATATGGATGCGCGCCGGATCGATCGCGTGATCCGAGACCATCTTCGCGATCATCTGACGGATCGATGCAACCTCGCCCTTATCGCGCGTCGTGTCTTCGGCGGAGAACCAGTTGAAGCAGCCATTCGGATTGTTCGATCGGCTCTGTTCCGGCAGCAGCACGGCAAAGCCGAACCGCCCGGCAAGCGCCGACCATCCCGATCCCCGATCATAACCCGCCGCATTCTGCGTACAGCCGTGCAGAACCACGACCAGCGGCATCTCGCCGGAATCTTTAGGGACATAGGTCCAGCCGGTCAGCGCGCCGGGGTTGGATCCGAAGTCGGTCAGCGGCGCCAGCGGCCCGCCCGAGGCACCGCCCATCGCGCCGGAGCGCATGTTCGCGGCGTTCAATCGCGCGATCGTATCGCTGATGCTACGCATCCTGTGTTCCAGTCGAAATAATCGCAGACGACATGCTGCAGTGCAACATATGCGCCGTTACGCGCCCGCTTTCAACCGGGGGGCGAGGCTCAGGCCGTGGCCGGGACCGTTCTTTCGTCGCCTTCCGAGTCCGGCGACACCCCCCGCTCGCGATCCAGCATGCGCATCACCGGTGTCACCGTCAGGCCATGAAGCAGGATCGAGAAGAGGATGACCAGTCCGACCAGCCCCCACAGGCGATCCGTCCCGCCGACCTTCACGTGGTTCAGCCCATAGGCCAGATAGTAGATCGATCCGACCCCGCGAATCCCGAAGAACGCCAGCGTCAATTTCTCCCCGAAATGCGCGCGATGCCCCATCAGCCCGATCAGCCCCGTGATCGGCCGGATCACCAGCAGGATGATCGCTGCCACCACCGCGTCGACCCACGTCACTTTCGCCAGCAGCCCGCTGACCAGCGCACCGCCGAACAAGAGCAACAGCACCATCATCGAGAGCCGCTCGATCTGTTCGGTCACGTCGTGCATGTCGTGGTGGAAATCGTGATCGCGGTGCGTTCCGCGGAAGCTGAGCGCGGTGATGAAGACCGCGAGAAACCCATAGGAATGCACGATTTCGGTAAAACCATAGGAAACGAGCGTGGCCGACAAGGCGATCAACCCGTCGCCCGTCTTCACCAGCTTGGTGCGCGCCGACACGTGAAAGGTCAGCCATCCGAACAGCCGGCCGATCGCCCAACCCGAGCCGACGCCGACACCGATTTCCCAGAGCACGCGATAGGACAGCCATTCGACGAACCACGGATCGGATGTGCCCGCGACCGCGATCAGCGCGATGGCGAGATGGACGAACGGGAAAGCCAGACCGTCGTTCAGCCCCGCCTCCGACGTCAGGCCGAACCGCACGTCGTCCTGGTCGCCCGTCTTGGGTGGCCCCACCTGCACGTCCGCCGCAAGCACAGGGTCGGTCGGCGCGAGGCTGGCGGCGAGCAACAATGCCACCGCCCACGGGATACCGAGGGTGAGTGCCAGTAACGCGGTGATCGCGAGAATCCCGAGCGGCATCGTGATAGCCAACAGTCGCCACGTCAGTGCCCAGCGCCGCCAGTCGAAGATCCGGTCGATCTTCAGCCCCGCCCCCATCAGCGCGATGATGACGATGAATTCGCTGAACCGCTCCGCAATCTCCGGATACAGGAACGGCAGCGGCCGAAGCGTGATCTGCGGCAGCGAGAACAATGCCGCGCCGAGCGCAATGCAGACGATCGGCAGCGACAACGGCAGTTTCTTGAGCGCAAGCGGCAGCCAGACGACCAAAGCCGTCAGCAACCCCATGCCCGTCAGGACGAGGATATAGGGTTCGGGCAGCCAGGTGTCTGGAATCATCCGCGCTCAACGACCGGCAGCGCGTTTAGGGTACGTCCCCTCGTGACCCGCGCAAAACCGCTATCCCCTCATAGCCGCGATCCGCTGGTCGATGCGACGTTCCAGCACCGTCAGCGGCATCGCCCCTTCCTTCAGGATTTCGTGGAACTGCTTGAGGTCGAAGCGGTCGCCCAACGCCGCTTCGGCCTTCTTGCGCGCCCGCGTCCAGGCCATGTGCCCGACCTTGTAGCTGCACGCCTGCCCGGCCTGCGTGCAATACCGCTCCACTTCGCGTTGCGTGCGAGGCACCGCGAACCCGGTGGTTGCGACCATATAGTCGGTCGCTTTTTCCCGGCTCCAGCGTTTGGCATGGATGCCCGTATCGACGACCAGTCGTGTCGCGCGGAACAGGAAGGATTGCAGATAGCCCGCGCGCTCCAGCGGGGTCGCATAGGATTTCAGCTCGTCCGCCACTTGCTCGGCATATAAAGCCCAGCCTTCCGAATAGGCCGAGAAGAACCCGATCTTGCGCAGCGTCGGAATATCGCGCGATTCCTGCGCCAGGCTGATCTGCAGATGATGCCCCGGCACGCCCTCGTGATAGGTCAGCGCGGGCAACGTGTATTTCGGCCAGTCGCCGACATCCTTCAGGTTGACGAAATAGATCGCCGGCCGCGTTCCATCCAGCGAGGCACGGTTATAATATCCGTTCGACGCGCCGTCCTGGATCTCGACCGGAACCGCGCGAATCTCCAGCGGTTGCGTCGGCACGGTCACGAACGCCTGCGGCAGGCGCGCATACATCGCCTTCACCCCGGCGTTCAGCCCCTCGATCAGCTCCGCGCGACCGGCGGCGGTATTGGCATAGACCTGATCCGGCGCAACGTTCAGCTTGGCCAGCCGCTCGCCCACCGTGCCGCTCGAATACCCCTGCGATTTCAGGATCGTGTCCAGTTCTGCGGTGATCTCCGCGACCTGTGCCAGCCCGATGCGATGCACCTCGTCCGGGCTCATCGTCGTGGTCGTCGCCTGGGCCAGCGCCATTGCGTAGATCGCGTCGCCGTTCGGCACGCGCCAGATACCGTCGCCCGGCTTCGTGGTCGGCTTCAGTTTCTCGATCAGCGCGATCTGGCGGTCGAGCGCGGGATATACCTTGTCGGTGACGATCTTCGACGCCTGCGCCTGCCAATCCCCGGCGATATTCTTGGCGGCGGCGCGTTTGACCAGCGACTGGACGATGCTCGACTGATCCGCCGGCTGATTACGCAGCTTGCGCATCTGCCCCAGCGTCAGGTCCAGCGACCAGCCAGGCGCGAGATACCCGCGTGCATCCTCGTCCGACTGCAACGCGCTTTCCTGATCCAGCACCGTCCCGAACTGGTCGAGCCGCGACAGATATGCATCGGCATCCGGCTTCACATTGATCGTGTGCGCGGTGTTCAGAAAATCGGGGACCGAGAAATACGCGCCGCCCTGCTGGAAGATACGATACGGCCGGATCGGGCTGTCGATCCCGAACCGGTCCGCCGATGCGATCTGGTTGGACAGCGAATAGCGCACGACCTCCAGATTCAGTTTGGCCGGTTCGGACAATCCCGTCGCCGGAACCTTGGCAAGCCGGGCCAGCGCCGCCTTGGTCTGCGCGATGTCCGCCGCGCGTTTCGCCGCGGTGCGGGGCGAGAGCATTGCCTTCGATGCCGCCAGCGGCCCCTTGTCCAGCCCGAGCGAGGTTGCGAGTTCCGGGGATCGTGCGACCGAATCCTGGAAGATCCGCTCGAACTCGGCATTCAGCGCCGCATCGCCGCTTGCCTTGCCCTGCGCGAGAACCCCGGCGGGGATGAAGGCGGCGGCAAGCGCGGCGGTGCCGCCCGAGGTAAGCAACTGACGGCGATCCATGGCGAAATCCCTTTTGACGTTATACCGGCATCTTAGACATGTCGGCGCAGGGCATGCCAGCCCGCTTCCACAATGAAATACCCGGGCCGGCGGCACTGCTGCGGGTGATCTCCGGCATCCTCGCCCGGGCAATGATGATGATTAGGGTACCACCGGTCGCCTCTGGTGCGACGTCAGCCCCGCTCGGCGACCAGATCGACGGCCGGACGCAGTTCGCGCGTCTTCGCGACCGGGCCGACCTTGCGCAGCAGGGTATGAAGCGTCCCGATTTCCTCCGCCGTCATGCGCGTCGTTATCCGCGCATCGGACTCGCGCATGATGGTCAGCATCGCCGCGACGCGCCCCTCGCCCTTGGGAAGCAAGTGCAAGGCGTTAGTGCGCAGATCCCGGCCCGGTCGGCGCTCGATCAACTCGCGGTCGACCAGGATATTGACCAGTTTCATCGCGCTCGACCGGTTGACGTTCAAAGCGCGGCCCAGCGCCGTCTGGTCGCTGCCGGGATTGTCGCGGATAAGGATCAGCGCGGTCAGTTTTGCGGGCGATAGATCGAACGCCGACAGGCTCGCACGGCCATCGCTGTCCGCGACGAACCACGCACACTGCAATTGATAGCCCAAAAGCGTTTCGAGATCGGCCCCCTGCCTCATGCCCTGAAACTACCCCTCGCCATAACTGTTTCCCTGCCGCACGGATGCGCGGGATCGGGACTGTTGCGCCCAGTTCGCCATTTTTGGCAAAACTAAAGGCATTTACACAAAAGCGATAGTGGATCGTATTGTCGAATGTAGGTTTTGGCGCGCCGCCCCTTTACTCCGGGATCTAAACCGACCGACAATACCCTGATGTCGCGTCTCGCCCGCAGTCCCGCGGCGAAAAGCCCGGCATGCGGGGCCGGACATGTGACGACATCCTACGACGCACTGATCATCGGCGGCGGGCATAACGGCCTGGTTTGTGCCTTCTATCTCGCACGTGCCGGGCTGAAGGTTCGCGTGCTGGAACGCCGTCACATCGTCGGCGGCGCGGCGGTGACGGAGGAATTCCATCCCGGCTTCCGCAATTCCACCGCCAGCTACACCGTCAGCCTGCTGCGTCCCAAGGTGATCCGCGACATGCGGCTGCACGAACGCGGCTGGCGGATCGTCGAGCGCACCGTCAGCAACTTCTTCCCGCATGACGACGGCTATCTGATGCTCGGCGGCGGACAGGCGCGGACGCAGGCGGAATTCGCCCGCTTCTCGCAGAAGGATGCGGAGACCCTGCCGCGCTACGAGGCCGCGCTGGAACGCGTCGCGGCGGTGCTGCGCGACATGGCGCTGCGTACCCCGCCCAATGCCGGGGGCGGGCTGCGCGCGCTGATCGCCGCCGCCGCCCAGGGACGGCGGCTGTCCGGGCTTTCGATCGAAGCGCAGCGCGACGTGATGGACCTGTTCGTCAAGTCGGCGCGCGATTTCCTAGACGGCTGGTACGAAAACCCCTTCATCCAGGCGGCGTTCGGCTTCGATGCGGTCGTCGGCAACTATGCCAGCCCCGATACGCCGGGCAGCGCATACGTTCTGCTCCACCACGTGTTCGGTGAGGTAAACGGCAAGTACGGCGCGTGGGGCCACAGCGTCGGCGGGATGGGCGCGATCAGCGATTATATGGCGGAGGCCTGCCGCGAGGCGGGCGTCGCGATCAGCGTCGACTCACCCGTCGCCCGCGTGATGGTGGACGGTGGAAAGGCGGCGGGCGTCCGCCTCGAATCGGGCGAGGAGATGGCCGCGAAGATCGTCGCCGCCAATGTCGGCCCCGCCTTGCTGTTCCGCCACTTGGTCGATTCGTCCGACCTGACCCCCGAATTCGCCCGGCGAATGCAGGGCTACAAGGCCGGGTCCGGAACCTTCCGCATGAACGTGGCGCTCAGCGAACTGCCCGATTTCTCCGTCCTGCCCGGCCGGGCAAAGGCCGAACATCATACCGCCGGTATCATCATCGCCCCGACGCTCGATTATATGGACCGGGCCTTCACCGACGCTCGCGCATTCGGCTGGTCTCGCGAACCGATCGTCGAGATGAAGCTGCCGACGTCGGTCGACGATACGCTCGCCCCGCCGGGGCAGCACATCGCCAGCCTGTTCTGCCAGCAATTCGCCCCGGTCCTGCCCGATGGCCGCACCTGGGACGACGACCGCGAGGCGGCGGCGGAAACGATCATCGACACCGTGACGCGCCACGCCCCCAATTTCCGCGCGTCGATCATCGCGACGCAGATCCATTCCCCGCTCGATCTCGAACGCAAGTTCGGCCTGATTGGCGGCGACATCATGCACGGGCATATGAGCCTCGACCAACTCTGGGCCGCGCGCCCCGTGCTCGGTCACGGCGACTATCGTAGCCCGGTCAAGGGCCTCTACATGTGCGGCGCGGGCACGCATCCCGGCGGTGGCGTCACCGGCGCCCCCGGCCACAACGCCGCCCACGAAATCCTGCGCGATCGCAGCGTGCTGGGACGGCTGTTCGGCTAGACTGGACGACGAACGCCGGACCCTCATCGATATTCCGGCGAATCGAACCACGGCTCGAACGTCTCCCACGCTTCCGAAACGCCGTCCGGAAACACCGCCGCGCGCTTTTCGAGGAAACTCGCAACGCCCTCGCGCGCATCGGCGCTCGCCCCGCGCGCCCAGATCGCACGGCTTTCCAGCCGGTGCGCGTCCATCGGGTGGCTCGCCCCCATTCCGGCATACATCATCCGCCGCAACAGCGAGACCGACGCCGCCGCCGTATCCGTCGTCAGGTCCTTCGCCAGCGCGCGTGCGGCGGGCAACAGATCGTCCGGCGCATGCACGCTGCGCACCAGCTTCCCCTCCAGTGCTTCCGCCGCGCCGAAGATCCGGCCGGAATAGCACCAGTCGAGCGCCTGTCCGATCCCGACCAGCCGCGGCAGAAACCAGGTCGAGGTCGCCTCCGGAGCGATCCCCCGCCTCGAAAAGACGAAACCGAACCGCGCCCCCTCGCTCGCCAGCCGGAAATCCATCGGCAGCGTCATCGTCGCGCCGATCCCGACCGCGGCGCCGTTGATCGCGCCAATCACCGGCTTGCGCGATTCGAAGATGCGCAAAGCGACGATCCCGCCGCCGTCGCGCACCGCGGGATGCGCATAATCGACGCTGCCGTCGGCGCGGACCGGCGATTCCGCGCCGTTCCAGCCGCCGCTCTGATCATAGTCGAACGTCGCCGCACCGCCCGACAGATCGGCGCCCGCACAGAAACCACGCCCCGCCCCCGTCACGATCACCGCGCGCACCGCCTCGTCGGCGTCCGTCGCGTCGAATGCAGCGACCAGATCGCGCATCATCGCGCCGTTGAACGCGTTCAACCTGTCCGGCCGGTTGAGCGTGATCGTCGCGATTCCGTCCTCCACGCCAAGCGTGATCGTCTCGAACCCGTCCTGCATCGACATCGTGCCCTCTCCTTATCCGGCCGATGCTAGGCGCGACGCCACACCCCGCCAAGCCGGCCCGCACTCGTAACGGCTTTTTAGAAGGTCGGTCCGCATAAGCCCGGACCATGACACGCTATCCGCTCATCGCGCCCAATCCGCCCCGCCTCAGCGAACAGACGGAGGCGTTGCGCCGCATCGAGGCGTCCGGCGTGTTCAGCAATAACGGCGCGGAAGTGCGCGCGTTCGAGCGTGACGTGACCGATCGCCTGTTCGGCGGCCACGGCGCCAGCCTCGCGGTCGCCAATGCGACGCTCGGCCTGATGATCGCGATCAAACAGGCAGCGCAGCAGGTGGGACGGCCGGACGGCCTCGCGCTCATGCCCAGCCTCACCTTCGCCGCGACTGGCCAGGCAGCCTTGTGGTCCGGCCTGACGCCGCTGATCTGCGATGTAGATCCGGACGACTGGAGCGCCTGCCGCCACGCCGAAGAGCGTCTGCTCGAAACGCGGGGCGATCGGATTTCGGTGCTCGTCCCCTATGCCACGTTCGGCAACGCGATCGATCTCGACCGCTATTGCTGGCTGCAGCGCAAATATGGCGTCGGCGTGGTCATCGACGCCGCCTCCTCGCTCGGCACGGTGGACGATGCGGGCAACGGCTTCGGCCACGACTCGCCGTTTGCTACCGTCTATTCGATGCACGCCACCAAAACGTTCGCGGTGGCGGAGGGCGGGCTGGTCCATAGCGGCGATGCGGGCCTGATCGATCAGCTGCGCGCGATGACCAATTTCGGTTTCGAGGGCAGCCGCAGCGCGACGCTCTACGGTATCAACGCCAAGCTGCCGGAAGTCGTCGCCGTCCTTGCCCAGGCCAAGCTGGAGCAGATCGATGCGGTCTGCGATGCGCGCGCCGAACTGGAAGTCGCGTATCGCGAAGGATTGTCCGGCTTTCAGCTTCAGAAGGTGGACGGCCGCCGCCGTGCTATGCAGTTCATGCCGGTCCTGCTCCCCGCCGCGCTCGCGGCCAAACGCGATGCGATAACCGCCGCGATGGATGCAGCCGGTGTCGGCACCGGCCGTTATTTCAGCCCCCACCTCGCCGAACAGCCTTTGTTCAAGACGCACGCGCTGATCGAACCCACGCCGATCGCCGATACGGTCGCCGCACGGATGATCTCGCTGCCGATCACGGACGCGATGACCGCTGCCGACGCGACCGCCGTCGCCGCGATTTTCAAACGAGTGTGCGCCGAGGCTTCGGCATCCGTCCCCGCCACCGTCCGCACCCGTCCGGTCGCCCGCACGCTGCTGATCGGCGGCGGCCCGGCCGGCACCGCCTTGCTCACCGCCGCCACCAAGCGCGGGCAATTGGGCGATTTCGCGCAGGGACTGGTCGTGGTCGAGCGCGATGCCGCGATCGGTGTCGGCCGGCTCGGCAAATATGCGATCACTTCGGACAGCACGGCGACGACCTTCCTGACCGCGGTGAAGGACAATCCCTATCCGGAGATCGCCGCGATCCTGGATCATCCCGCGGGCCGCGCCGTGGCACGCTATACCGATGCGATCGGCGTTCCTTTGGTCGAGGCGGGGCCGCTGATCCGCGCCACCGGCGACCGGCTGGGCGATATCGTCTCGGCGAATGGCGGCGAGCTGCTGACGGGGCACGAGGCGCTCGGCACGCGCCGGATCGATGGCGGCATGTGGTCCACGCGTCTGCGCCGCCGCGCCGACGGCAGCGAATTCGAACAATTGTCGCACAACGTCGTGATCGCGACCGGCGGTCACCAGCCGCTGGATCGGCTGGCGGCCCAACAGGTTGCGGGCCAGTCGCTCGTCGCTCAGGCGGGCGACCGCCTGTTGCAGTCGGACGAGGTACTGGCGCACGGCGGCATGGCGAAGGTCGCGGATCTGCTCAGCGGCAAACGCGCCCCGAAGATCGTCGTCATCGGCGGATCGACCAGCGCGCTCGCGACGATCTTCCTGATCCTGAAGACCGCGCCCGCCTTGCCGTTCGGCGAACATGGCATCACCCTGCTCCACCGCCGCCCCCTGCGCCCCTTCTACCCCTCGATCGAGGCTGCGCAGGCGGAAGGCTTCACCGATTTCACGCCGGACGATATCTGCCCCGTCAGCGGCTTCGTCTATCGGCTCGCGGGTTTCCGGCTCGAGGCGCGCGAACTCGTCCTGCGCATGCTCGGGGTCGATGGCCGTGTCGCCGATCCGCGCATCCGCAACCACCGCATCACCGGTGACGACGACGCGGTCGCCCGGTCGGCGCTGGCGGAGGCGGATATCGTCATCGCCGCGCTCGGCTATCGTCCGCACGCTTTGCCGGTGTTCGACACGGACGGCCAGCCGATCGACCTGTCCGCGGCGCATAACCGGGCGATGGTCGACAAACATTGCCGCGTCACCGACGCCGGCGGCGCGGCGATCCCCGGCCTGTACGGCATCGGGCTGGCGGCGGGCTTCGTCCCCTGGGGCCATCTCGGCGGCGAAGCGAGCTTCTCAGGCCAGGCCAACGGATTGTGGCAGTGGCAGAACGATGTCGGCCAGATGATCGTCGATCAGGTGCTGGGTGTCGCCGCCGAACGGCGCGCCGTCGCATGACCGCCGCCCCCACCGTCAGCGTCATCATGGCCGCCTATAATGGCGCGGCCCTGATCCCGGAAACCGTCGCCAGCCTGCAAGCGCAGACATTGACCGATTTCGAGGTAGTGATCGTCGACGATTGCTCGACCGACGATACGCGGGACGTGCTCCGCGCGATCGACGATCCGCGCTTCCGCATCATCGAATCGGAGGTCAACCAGGGCCCGGTCCGCACGCGCAACACCGCCGTCCGCCACGCGCGCGGCCGCTATCTGGCGGGGCTGGATCAGGACGATCTGTGCATGCCGGAACGCTTCGCGCGTCAGGTCGCCTATCTCGATGCGAACCCGGAGACGGTTCTGATCGGCACCGGCGCGGCATGGCTGGATGACGGCGTGGTCACCTCCGCGCCGCGCACATCGCTCTCCAGTCCGGCTGTCATCGAATGGCTGCTGCGGATCGAGAATCCGCTCGTCTGGTCCTCCGTCATGGTCCGCGCGTCCGCCGCGACCGATCCCTTCACCGATCCGGTGCGCCTTTATGCCGAGGATTTCGATCTCTACCAGCGCATGAGCCGGATCGGCCGGATCGCCCGTCTGGACGAGGAACTGGTCATCTATCGCCGCCATGCCGGTGGCGCCTCGCAGCGTTATACCGAGACGATGACCGCGAACGCCGCACGCGTCCTGTCCGACAGCTATACGCATGTCTTCGGCGACGGATCAGAGGCCGCCGCGTGGCTGATCGTGCGGCACATGATGGCACAAAGCCCGGTGCCGGACCGCGCGACGTTGCACGCCTTGGGCGACGTCCTGATGCGGCTGCAGGCGGATTTCCTCGCCACGCACGATGTAGACAAGGAAAGTCTCAAGATGATCCGCTGGGAAACCGCGCGCCGCTGGGGCCGCGTCGGACGAACCGCGCTGCGCACCGGCACCGTTACGCTCGGCGATATCGTATCGGCGCGGATCGATCACCTCGGCATGGGCTATCAGGGAATGGACGAACTCGTCGTCTCGCGCCTGATTGGCGGCGCCCGGTCGGCGAAACGCCGCTACAAATAGGCCTCGCTATTCACGCAACGCTACTATCCGAAGATCGCATGGTATTGCGCCCATGCCCCTTCCACCGTTCGTCCTGAGCAACTGTGTTCACGCGGTGCGATATTCGGTATTGTTTTTGACCATCGCGTTGAGGGTTACGAGCAGTTTTCGCATTGTGGCGACGATGGCAAGCTTGAAGGGTTTGCCGGCCTCTCGCAGGCGGTTGGTGGTAGCGGCGAGTTGCCCCTTGCCCGAGCGCGCGATGCTGAGCGCGGCCAGATAGAGACAACGCCTGATGCTGGGCCTGCCGCCCGAGCATCGCCCCGGCCGGCTGGTCTTGCCGCTTTGGCGATCGAAGGGGGCGAGGCCAGCAAGCGCTGCGACCTGTCGACTGGAGAGGCGTCCGAGTTCTGGCATGCGTGCCAGCAGGCATGCGGCAACGACCGGCCCGACGCCGGGTGCTGTGCGGAGCAGGGCTTCGCGAGCGGCCAGATCGGGCGAGGCGGCGATGACGCTGGCAATGGCTTTTTCGATGCGCAGAACCAGGGCCTTGAGCCGTGCGACCTGCGCGACGACGAGGCGGCGCATGGCGGGATCGGCGATGCTCTCCAACTGATTGCCGAACTGGACCGCCTGGGCGACGGCAAGATCGCGCATGCGGACATGCTCGGCCAGCCTCACGGCCTCGGGATCATGGACATAGGGCGTCAGTTCGGGATGCAGTGCTGCCAGACACCGCGCGATGACGGCCGCATCGAGTGGGTCGGTTTTCGCGAGTTGTCGCTCGGCACGGGCGAAACTGCGCACGCGTGCCGGATCGAGGAGATAGGCTGTAACGTCCATCCGATCGAGCAGGATGGCGAGCTTGCGCTCGTAACCGCCCGATGCCTCGAAGCCGATCCGCAGGCACGCCGTACCGGCAAGCCGGACAAGCTTGCGGCCGAGTGCGGCAATGCCGGTCTTGGTATTGGGTACCCGCCAGAGCATTCCTGCCGGATGAGCGTGGATAACGAGTTCGTCCTTGGCAACATCGATGCCGACAAAGAGGTCGGAGTGTGACATGATCCGGTCTCCCAAGCTTGTCATGCGGGGTCCGTAAGCACGGCCCCAGGCAACTGTCCGGGGTTTGGGAAGACGGATGTGGCCCTGCTCAGGAACGGTCTTTGTCGACCGGCTTGTCGAACGGCCTCACATCCGCCGCCTGAGCCGGGTGGCCACCCGGCTCAGGCACCTTGCCGATTACACCATTCCAGACAGACAAGCTTGTCGAAGGGCGGGTAGCGCAGGACAGGTGCTTCGACAGGCTCAGCACGAACGGTAAAAGTTGAAGTCGTTTCACCCGAATATTGGAAGGGGGCCGGACGCACCGTCCGACCCCCGATCCCTTACTTGGCCGCAGTCGGCGCCACAGCCGTCGCAGTCGGCGCCACAGCCGTCGCGGGAGCAGACGCAGGTGCAGCTGGCGGCGGCGGCGGAGGCGCCGCCCGGTCGCCGTCGGGACCCGGACGCGGCCCCTTCCCTCCCGGCCCGCCCGGCCCGTGATCGGGGCCATGCATCGGTCCGAGCGCGGTCACCTTGCCGTCCGCACCGACCAGGAACGCCGCCCGCATGAAGCCGCGGTCGAACCGCCCCTGCACGGTCACGGCCTGCCCGGCGGACACCAGAGTGCCGTCCTCGCCTTCGCGCCCCAGATCGACCAGCGCGCGTCCCGATGCGTCTGCGATCACGATCTTGTTGCCATAGATCTGGTCCACGCGACCGCGGATCGTCACGACGCTGTCGCCGGATTTCAGTGCGCTGATCGCTACCGGCACCGCCGGGGCCATCGTCGCGCTCGGTCGCGTCGCCGCCACGGTGATCGCGCCGCCCGCGCCACCCAGTGCGACCAAAGCCGCGGCGATCAGGCCGAACTTGCGCCGCGATGGGCGCCGTGTGGTTTCTTCAGTCATCGTCTTCACTCCACTTGGGGTTTCGATCCACCCTCTCTAGGCTCCGGTTCCCGACCCACACTGAACCGCTCCGTTCAGTTTCGGTTTGGTCGAAAGGGCTAGTCCGCCCGGCGGAGGTGTTGCTGTGCGGGTATTGCTGGTCGAGGATGACGCGACGCTCGCCGACGGCATCGCGCGCGCTCCGCGCGGAAAACTTTGCCGTCGATGTCGCGACGAATGGCGAGGATGGCGGGCATCTCGGCGCCACCGAACTCTACGACGTTGCGATTCTCGACCTCGGATTGCCCAGGCGCGATGGCCTGTCGGTATTGCGCGACTGGCGCGCCGCCGCCCGCAACCTGCCCGTGCTGATCCTCACCGCGCGGGACGGCTGGTCGGAAAAGGTCGAGGGGTTCAAGGCCGGTGCCGACGATTACCTGACCAAGCCGTTCCGTATCGAGGAGGTCGTGATGCGGCTCCGCGCGCTCGTGCGCCGTGCCGCCGGGCACGCCTCGGCCCGCGTCGCCTGCGGGCCGCTGGTCTTCGATGCACAGCTGGGTACGTTCGAACTGGACGGCCTGCCGCTCAAGCTTACCGCGTTCGAATGGCGCGTTCTGTCGCAACTGATGCTTCGCCGCGAAGTGGTGATCGAGCGCGCCGACCTTATCGAACGCGTCTATGAAGGCGATGCGGACGTGGATTCCAACTCGATCGAGGTCATTATCGGTCGTCTGCGCCGCAAGATCGGCGCCGAAATGATCGAGACGGTGCGTGGCCGCGGCTACCGATTGACCGGCGGCGCATGAACCGCTGGCTCCGGTCCCTACGCGGTCGCCTGCTGTTGATCGCCGCGGCCTCGACGCTCGCCGCCTTGCTGTTTGCGGGCTTCGCGATCGGCCATGTGCTGGAACGAGTCGTGATGCGCGGACTGGACGAACGCCTCGATACGCAGGTGCGTATCCTCGCCCGCGCGGTCCGCCCGGACGGCACGCTCGACACCGCCCGCGCCGTCGACCTCCCCGATTTCGGCCGGATCGGCTCGGGCTGGTCGTGGCGCGTCGATGGCCCCACAGGACACTTTACCAGCGCAGCCGGTGCCCCGGACGTTCCCGTAATCCGCTCCCCCGACGCACGCGCCCCCCGCCCCGACCCGGCCCTCCGGCACGACGACGGCCCTCGCCACGACGATGACGGCATCCGACCCGGCGAGATAGACGACTCCTCCGGGCAACGGCTGCACGCGCGACAGACGGTCGTCGCGACCCCGGCCGGCCCGGTCACGATCGCAGCCGCTGGCCCACGTCGCGTCGTCGCCGCGCCGCTGCGCGAGGCGCTTCTGCCGTTGCTCGCCTCGCTCGCCATCCTCGGCATCGGCCTGGGCGTCGCGACCTTCGTGCAACTCCGGCTCGGCCTGCGCCCGCTGACCAGGCTGCGCACCGCGTTGGTCGACGTGCGCGCCGGACGGAGGAGCCACGTGCCCGCCGACCAGCCGGAGGAACTCGCCGGGATCGTCGGCGAACTGAACGCGCTGATCGACCAGAACGAGGCCGGCCTTTCCGCCGCGCGTCGCCACGTTTCCAATCTGGCGCATGGCATGAAGACCCCGCTCGCCGCGCTTGCGATGAAACTCAGCGAAGACGGCCGCGATCCGGACGGCAGCTTGTCGGCGATGGTGGCAGAAGTCGATGCCCGCGTCCGCCATCATCTCGGCCGCGCCCGCGCCGCCACGCCCGCCGGACGCAGCCGCGCGCGCACGCCGCTCCTGCCCGCCCTCATGGATCTCGCGACCGTACTCGACCGCCTTCACGCCGATCGCCCGGTGCGCTTCGAAACCGACGTCCCCGCCGATCTCGCGCTTGCTGTCGATCCGCAGGATCTGGACGAGATGCTGGGCAATCTGCTCGACAATGCCCGCCGTCATGCCCGGTCGGAGTTGTCCGTTCGTGTGGAGGTCCTAAATACGCTGGCGACGATCCTGATCGAGGATGATGGCCCTGGGCTTGCGGAAACCGCGATGCGCGACGCGCTCGTTCCCGGTCAAAGGCTCGACGAGGCGGGCGAAGGCTATGGCTTCGGCCTGTCGATCGTGCAGGAACTGGCTGAACTGAACGGCGGCACGCTGTCGCTCGGCCGTTCCGAACGCGCCGGCTGGGGGCTCGCCGTGACCCTCACGCTGCCCCGCGCGCTACTGGCCGGATAAGGCGATGCAACACAGGCTTGCGGCGCGCGTTCAGACCCCGCACGCTCTTTCTTCACCGACCACGGAACGCTTTATGTCTATCGACGACCAGATGATCGACACGCCCGACGGCCCGATGACCTGGGCCGAATGGAAGAAGAAGAACCCGGTCCAGATCCCCTCCCGCCGCACCAAGGGCAAGGACCTGCCCGTCAAGGTCAAGCGCTTCACCGAGAAGCCCTGACGAGTCCCGTCACGCCGCCTCGCGGATCCTCGTCCCCGCCGCGCGCCGCAGCACGCGGGATACGTGGTCGATCGAATACGGCTTCTGGATCAGTTCGAACCCGTCCGTCCCGCTCGCCGCGAGCACATGGCTGTACCCGCTCGCCAGCACCACCGGCAGCCCGACGTTCATCTCGCGGATCGCACGACCCATCTCCATGCCGGTCATCCCGGGCATCACCACGTCCGAAAACACCACATCGAACCGCGCGGCATCGGCCTTGACCTCCTTCAGCCCCTCGACGCCGTTGGTCGCCAGGACGGTGGTGAAGCCCAATTGGTCCAGCGCATCCACCGTGCTCGCCGCGACCTCGGCATTGTCCTCGACCACCAGCACGCATCGCACGACGTCATTGCCCTCGGCATCGACGGCGGCCACCGCTTCCGCCTTTTCGACCGCGGCGACCTGCGGCAGGTACAGGGTGAAGCTGCTCCCCGAACCGATCTCGCTCTCGACCTGGATGTCGCCGCCCGATTGCCGCGCGAACCCGAACACCTGCGACAGGCCCAGCCCGGTGCCGTGACCGACCGGCTTGGTCGTGAAGAACGGCTCGAAGATACGCGCGCGTTCGCCTTGTTCGATCCCCGCGCCCGTATCGGTGATCGTCACCGCGACGAAATCGCCTTGGATCACCGGACGCTCGCGCAACGCCGGTATCGCCTGCACGGCCCGCGCGGAGATCTTCAGCCGCCCGGCACCCCCCATCGCGTCGCGCGCATTGGCGACCATGTTGACCAACGCGGTATCGAACTGGTTCGTATCGGCATTCACGGCGAACGACCCGTCCGGAATATCGACCTCGATCGAGATCCGCGATCCGACCAGCGTCCGCATCATCTCGTCGATCGCGCGGATGTTGCCGCCGATATCGAACACGGTCGGCTTCAGGGCCTGCCGCCGCGCGAAGGCGAGCAACTGCTGCGTCAGCTTCGACGCCCGCCCCACCGCCTCACCGATCGCACCGACATAGCGCGCACGCCGTTCCTCCTTCTGGTTCGGCAGTTTCAGCATCTCGACCGCGGATTGCACGATCGTCAGCAGATTGTTGAAATCGTGCGCGACGCCTCCGGTCAGTTGCCCCACCGCTTCCATCTTCTGGCTCTGGCGCAGCGCATCCTCGGTCTCGCGCAACGCAGCCTCTGCGCGCAACCGCGCGCTGATATCCTTGGCGTGGTGAAATGCGCCGATGATCGTCCCGTGTGCATCGCGCAGCGGCGCATAGGAAATATCCCAATACGGCTTGTTGAGTTCGGGATCGCCGAACTCCTCGGTAACGTTGAAGACTTCGCCCAACAGCGCCCGCGTCATGAACCCCCGGATGACGTCCGCCTGTTCGGGCAGAAACAGATCGGGGAACACGTCACCGATCTGCACGCGGTAACCATAGATGCGGAAAAACTCGTCGCTATGCGCCCGATTGAACGCTATCATGCGGTATTCGTGGTCGAACGCGCAGATCGGAGACTGGTCCGATTGCCCGATGATTTCCCAAAGCCCCATCGATCCTGTCGACATGCGCCCCCTTCTCCGGCCGGATATCGGCTCTTTTGGAACACGGAGCATAACATAGTTTCGGTCGAGGCAAAGCGTTCGCCTAACATTGCGCGAAGGACCGACGACACTGGACGTTCGGCCCCGGCGGCACTATATACCGATCGGTATGGAACAATGCACAGCCTCCCCGCCCGTAAAGGGCCGCCCACGCGAGTTCGACACGGATGTCGCACTCACGGCGGCACTTCGCGTCTTCTGGCGCAACGGCTACGAAAGCGCATCGATGGCGGAATTGACCGCCGAGATGGGCATCACCAAGCCCAGCCTCTATGCGGCGTTCGGTAACAAGGAAGCGCTGTTTCACAAGGCGTTGGACCTCTACGAACGCGAAAAGCTCGCCTATACCGTTGCCGCGCTCGAAGCGCCGACGGCGCGCGGCGTCGCGGAGCGTTTCCTGCAGGGTGCACTCCAGATCCATCTGAATACCGGCGACCCAAAAGGCTGTATGGGGGTCATCTCGACCGTCACCTGTTGCGGTTCCGAAGCCGAGTCGATCAAGGCGGACCTGACCACGCGGCGCGCGTCGTCCGAGGCGGCGCTGATCGCGCGGTTCGAACGTGCGCAGGCGGAGGGCGAACTGCCCGAGGGCCTGACCCCGTTCGCACTCACGCGGTTCCTGTACGCGCTGCTCCAGGGGATGTCCGTACAATCGAGCTCGGGGGCCAGTTGCGTCGAACTCAGGCAGCTCGTCGAGACGACGATGCTGGTGTGGCCGACCCGCTGAAAAATAAAATACCGCCCGGTACATAAAGTCGTTGACGCAGTGCAACGGAACATTATATACCACTCGGTATCGAAGCTTCGTCCTGATCCGGATGCGGCGAAAACGGTGAAGGACCACCGCCAATGAAGACCGCAACTACCTGATCCTTCGGACGATCCATCGATCGTCCGCTTTCATCATCATCATTCAAACGGCCCGCCCACTGCGAAACGTGGTCCGGGATCAATCAACTGCGCCTCGCAGGGTCTGCACCTCCGACGATCGGGTCGGCGGCGATCGCCCCGCCATGCCTGAGCCACAAGGGGAAATTACATGGCTTATCTGGGTATCGAAGAGATGTTCTCGGGTCCGTCGGCGGACGTTCGCAAAGAAACGAAAGCCGGCTTCACGGCGCTCGAATGGAGCGTCATCGCACTCGCCAAGAAGGATTCGATCGGCAGCCTGAAGGCGCCGGGGCGCGTTTCCCGCGCAATCGGCACGGTGTTCGGCCTTGGCGTCAATTCGCGCCTTGCCGAGCCGCGGCTGGAAATGCTCCGCCGGCTTGCCGTCTATGCCTGGCGGCGCGGCTATGCCCTTCCCGCCGCGGAGGTGTCCGCCTTCCTGAAGGCCGGGTTCAGCATGGGGCAGGCCGAGGTGCTGGTCGCCAGCGTCACCGGCGGGTCGGTCGGTCAGCTCGCCTGGAAGGTCGCCGCATGAACATGATCACTCCGATCGAGGCCAAGGCGGACGACGCACCAGCGCCCCCGCCGGAACCGGACAAGCGCAGGCCCGCATGGCAGCGCGGCGCACTGGTGCTCGTCCCGCTCGCCTTGGCCGGCGGTCTCGGCGCAAAGCTCCTGAACGACGCCCCCGCCACCGCCGCCGTCCCCCCGCCCGCCGCAGTGACCGTCGCTGCCCCTCTGGTCCGCGAGGTCAACGAATGGGACCAATATGTCGGCCGGTTCACCCCGAGCCGCGCTGTAGAAATCCGCCCCCGCGTCTCCGGCGAAGTCACCGGCATCCACTTCCGTGACGGTGAAATCGTGCGAAAGGGCCAGTTGCTCTTCAGTATCGATCCACGTCCTTTCGCGGCGGCTTTGGCCGAGGCGCGCGCCAATGTCGCCAGCGCCGCCAGCGCGCTGGCACTCGCCCGATCGGATTATGCACGCGCCGCGCGGCTCGTCGACGACGAGGCGATCTCCGCGAGCGAAGTCGATTCCCTGCGCGCCAAGGTCCAGGCGTCCCAGGCGGCGCTCGCCGCAGCCACCGCCCGTGTCCGCGCCCGCGCGCTCGACGTCGAATTCACTCAGGTCCGCGCGCCGATCTCCGGCCGCGTCTCCGATCGCAAGGTCGATGCCGGCAACCAGGTCGCCGGCGGCGAAGGCACCGGCGGCAGCGTCCTCACCACGATCAATGCACTCGATCCGATCTACTTCACGTTCGACGGCTCGGAGGCGTTGTACCTGAAGACGCAGCGCGCGCGTCAGCCCGGCGCAGCGCCCGCCGCGGTCGAGATCCAGCTTCAGGATGAAACGGATCACCGCTGGAAAGGCCATCTCGACTTTACCGACAACGGTCTCGACCAGCGCTCCGGCACGATCCGCGGTCGCGCCATACTCGCCAATCCGGGGCATTTCCTCACCCCCGGCATGTTCGGCAACATGCGCTTGTCGAGCGGTGGCACGGTCAAGGCGCTGCTCGTTCCCGACACCGCCGTGCAGACGGATCAGGCGCGCAAGGTCGTGTTGACCATTGATCGCCAGAATGCCGTCGTCGCCAAGCCCGTGACGCTCGGCCCGGTGATAGACGGCCTGCGCATCATCCGTTCCGGGCTTGCACCCACCGACCGCGTCATCGTCACGGGCACGCAGATGGCGATGCCGGGGGCGACGGTCGCGCCACGGCCCGGCAAGATCGTCGCCCAGCCCGCATCCGCTCCCGCCGCCGCGCAGCCGATCGCGAGCGACGCGACCCTGGCCGCTCCGCCCGGCTGATATCCCGACCGCGAACGTAAGAAGCCCGAACGTCTTGCCCATCGCGGGCAAGCGTAATCCTTCGACGCGCCCATAACCGAAGTCATCCCACAGCCTCTCCAGTCGGGACACAAATCATGCGCTTCTCGCGCTTCTTCATCACGCGGCCGATCTTCGCCGCGGTGATCGCCGTCATCATCACGCTTGTCGGAGCGATCGCCTATCTCAGCCTGCCGGTGTCGCAATATCCCGACATCGTACCGCCGACCGTCACAGTCAGCGCGGTCTATCCCGGCGCGAGCGCGGAAACCGTCGCGGAGACGGTCGCCGCACCGATCGAGCAGGAGATCAACGGCGTCGACAACATGCTGTACCAGTCGTCGCAATCGACCGGCGACGGCAAGCTGACGATCACCGTGACGTTCAAGATCGGTACCGATCTGGATGCCGCGCAGGTGCTGGTGCAGAACCGCGTCGCCGTCGCCGTGCCGCGCCTGCCGGAGGACGTGCAGCGACTGGGCGTGGTCACGCGCAAGACGTCGCCCGATTTCCTGATGGTCGTCAACATGGTTTCCCCCGACGACTCGCTCGATCGCGGATACATCTCCAACTATGCGCTGACGCAGGTGCGCGATCGCCTGTCGCGGATCGACGGCGTAGGCGACGTGCAATTGTTCGGCGCACGCGATTATTCCATGCGTATCTGGATCGATCCCGGCCGCGCCGCCGCGCTCGACCTGACGGCCGGCGAGATCGTCGCCGCCCTGCGCGCGCAGAACGTGCAGGTCGCCGCCGGCACGCTCGGCCAGCCACCCTATGCCCAGGGCAACGCCTTCCAGCTCAACGTCGAAACGCAGGGCCGCCTGACCGATCCCAAGCAGTTCGGCGATGTCGTGATCCGCACCGACGCGACCGGGCGTCAGGTCCGCGTGTCCGATGTCGCGCGCGTCGAACTCGGCGCGCAGGATTACGGCGCCAACACCTATCTCAGCGGCAAACCGACGGTCGTCGTCGCGGTTTTCCAGCGCCCCGGCTCCAACGCGCTCGCCGCCGCGCAAAAGGTCAATGCCGAGATGGAAGCGATGTCGAAGCGCTTTCCCAAGGGTCTCGGCTACCGCGTCATCTACAACCCGACGGAATTCATCGCCCAGTCGATCGACGCGGTGAAGCACACGCTGATCGAGGCGATGGTCCTCGTCGTGCTCGTCATCCTGGTCTTCCTCCAGAAGTGGCGCGCCGCGATCATCCCGATCATCGCCATTCCGGTATCGCTTATCGGCACCTTCGCAGTGCTGGCGGCGGTCGGATATTCGCTCAACAACCTGTCGCTGTTCGGGCTGGTGCTTGCGATCGGTATCGTCGTCGACGACGCGATCGTCGTGGTCGAGAATGTCGAACGCAACCTCGAACGCGGCCTGTCGCCGCTGGAGGCGGCACGGACGTCGATGGACGAGGTGTCCGGCGCGCTCGTCGCGATCGTGCTGGTCCTGTGCGCGGTGTTCATCCCCACCGTATTCCTCACCGGTCTGTCCGGGGCCTTCTACCGCCAGTTCGCGGTGACGATCTCGACCGCGACGATCATCTCGCTGATCCTGTCGCTGACTTTGTCGCCCGCACTTGCCGCGCTGCTGCTGCGCCCGCATGCCGATGCGGCCGACGACAATCGCGTGCAGCGCGCAGTGCGCCGCGCCGGCGACGCCTTCAACCGGGCGTTCGAACGGATGAGCCTTGCCTATGCCGGGCTCACCCGCCGCCTCGTCCTCGCGCCCAGGCGGATGGCGGCGCTTTATGGCGCGTTGATCCTGCTGACCGTCGGTGTGTTCGCCTGGACTCCGACCGGCTTCGTGCCCGCGCAGGATCAGGGCTATTTCCTCACCGTGATCCAGTTGCCGCCCGGCGCGTCGGTCGAACGCACCGACGCCGTGATGCAGAAGGTCGCCAAGCGCATCCTGCCGCTTGCCGGGGTCAAGGGCGCGGTGATGCTCGCCGGGTTCGACGGCCCGTCGCAGACGCTCGCCCCCAACGCCGCCGCCGCCTACATCCCGCTTAAGTCGTTCGAGGAGCGCGAGAAACTCGGCGTCACGCTCGCCAGCATCATGGCCGAGGCGCAGAAGGCGACCGGCGACATCGACGAGGCGCGCCTGCTCATCATCCCGCCACCTTTGATCCAGGGGATCGGCTCGGCCGGCGGATATCGCCTGATGGTGCAGGATCAGGAAGGCCGCAGCTATGGCGAGATCGCCAAGGCCTCCAACGACCTGATCGGCAAGGCCAACCAGACCGAAGGGCTGGCCCAGATCTACACCTTCTTCGAAACCTCGACGCCGCGTATCTTCGCCGATGTCGACCGGACCAAGGCGAACATGCTGGGCGTGCCCCCGGAAAGGGTGTTCGAGGCGTTGCAGGTCTATCTAGGGTCCGCATTCGTCAACGACTTCAACATGCTCGGCCACACCTACCGCGTCACTGCTCAGGCCGATGCTCCATTCCGGAATACGACGGCGGATATCGCCAACCTGAAGACGCGCTCGAATTCCGGGCAGATGGTGCCGGTCGGGTCGGTCGCCACGTTCGAGGATCGCACCGGGCCGTACCGCGTGGTGCGCTACAATCTCCGCCCCGCGGTCGAGGTCGATGGCGATACCGCCCCCGGCTTCTCGTCCGGCCAGTCGCTGGTCGCGATGGAGAAGCTTGCTGATGCCAGCCTGCCCAGCGGCTATTCGCACGAATGGACCGGGATCGCCTTCCAGCAGAAGCTGGCGGGCAGCACCGCCGGTCTGGTCTTCGGCATGGCCGTGGTGTTCGTCTTCCTCGTGCTCGCGGCGCAGTATGAAAGCCTTACCTTGCCGCTGGCGATCATCCTGATCGTGCCGATGTGCCTGTTGGCGGCGATGACCGGCGTCAACCTGCGCGGCATGGACAATAACGTCCTGACGCAGATCGGGCTGGTCGTGCTGATCGCATTGGCCGCGAAGAACGCGATCCTCGTGGTCGAATTCGCCCGGCAGGCCGAGGAACAGGAGGGCCTGTCCCCGGTCGAAGCCGCCGTCCGCGCCGCGCAGGATCGTCTTCGCCCGATCTTGATGACCAGCTTCGCATTCATCCTCGGAACCGTTCCGCTGGTGATCGCGACCGGCGCAGGCGCGGAACTGCGGCAAGCGCTTGGAACGGCGGTGTTTTTCGGCATGATCGGCGTCACCGCCTTCGGCCTCTTCTTCACCCCCTTCTTCTACGTCATGTGCCGCGCCCTCGCGATCCGCCTGTCGCGTCGCAAACCGAAGGCGGCACCGGACCAATCGGGTCCCGCCGCGCTCCAGCCCGCCGAATAAAGGCCAGTCCCATGAAACGCGCTTTGCTCTCCTCCCTTTCCGCACTGACGCTCGCCGCCTGCGCCGCCGGCCCGAACTATGTCGCGCCGATCCCTGCGCCGAAAGCGACGGCCTCCTTCATCGGCGCGGGCCAGCCCGGCATCGCTGCCACGACCGCCGGCGATCATTGGTGGCGGCTGTATGACGATCCAGTCCTCGACGGGCTCGTCGCCGATGCGCTGAAGGCCAATACCGATATCCGCGTCGCGGTCGCCCGGCTTGATGCGGCGCGGGCGTCCTTGCGCGGTGTGCGTAACGACCGCTTGCCGCAGACCAATATTGTGACGAATACCAACTATGCCCGTCTGCCCGCCGCACAGCGCCTGCCCGGCATGGACCGGGAGGATGCGGGCGTCGATATCGGGTTCAACGTCGCTTACGAACTCGATTTGGCCGGCCGGGTGAAGCGCAATATCGAGGCCGCGCGCGGCGATGTCGGTGCGGCGGAGGCCGACGCCGATGCGGTGCGCGTCGCGATCGTCGCGGCAACCACGCGCGCCTATGTCGATGCCGCCGCCTCGGCCGAACGACTCGCCGTCGCCGAGCGAGTCGTCAAGCTGCTGGATGAAAGCGCGCGGTTGACCGGCAAGCGTGTCGAGGCCGGACGCGCTGCACCGCTGGACACGATCCGCATCACCACGTTGCGCGATCAACGCGCCGCGCTCGTCCCCGCGCTTCAGGCCGATCGGCAAGCCGCATTGTTCCGGCTGGCCACGTTGACCGGGCGGACGCCGCAGGAGCTTCCCGCGATCGCCGCCGCACGCACCAGCACGCCGCGCCTGACGCAGCCGATCCCGGTCGGCGACGGCGCCGCCTTGCTGGCCCGGCGCCCCGACGTGCGCGCCGCCGAACGCCGTCTCGCCGCCGCCACGGCGCGGATCGGCGTGGCTACCGCAGACCTGTATCCACGTATCTCACTCGGTGGCTCGGTCGGCTCGACGGGAACCGGTTTTGGCGACGTCTTCGGCGGCGGTCCGCTGCGCTGGCTGGTGGGGTCGCTGATCAACTGGACCTTCCCGAACACCGGGGCGACCCGCGCCCGGATCGCCGGAGCGGAAGCGGACATGCGCGGTGCGCTTGCCGAATTCGACGGCACGGTGCTCCAGGCGTTGCAGGAAACCGAGACGGCAATGTCCACCTACGCTCGCGAACTCGACCGCCGCACCGCGCTGCAAGCCGCGCGCAACGGCGCCGAACGCGCCGCACGCATTACCCGCGCACGCCAACGCGAGGGGCAGATCGACTTTCTGAGCGTCCTCGACGCAGAGCGCACGTTCGCAGATGCAGATGCCGACCTTGCCGCCGCCGATGCACGCATCGCCGGTGCGCAGGTCGATCTGTTTCGTTCGCTCGGCGGCGGGTGGAGCTAAACCTCAGGCGTCAGCCGCAGAAATCAGCCGACATCCTCGACCTGCGGCAGGTACGCGCCATAACCCTCGGCCTCCATGTCGTCGCGATGCACGAAGCGCAGCGACGCGGAGTTGATGCAGTAGCGCAAGCCGCCCCGATCGCGCGGGCCGTCATCGAACACATGACCGAGATGGCTGTCGCCATGCGCCGAACGCACTTCGGTCCGGACCATGCCGTGCGAGGTATCGCGGATCTCCTCGACATGCGCCGGCTCGATCGGCTTGGTGAAGCTCGGCCAGCCGCAATGCGAATCGAACTTGTCCGCGGACGCGAACAGCGGCTCACCCGACACGATGTCGACATAGATGCCGGGCTGTTTGTTATCGAGATACTTGCCCGTGCCCGGCCGCTCCGTCCCACTTTCCTGCGTGACGTGATATTCCTCGGGCGTAAGTGCGGCTATCGCCTCGGCAGTCTTTGCATATGTGGTCATGAACCATGTCTCCTATCCCTGCGTAGATGGGGAACTCGACCGGGATTTTCCACTCAGCGCGCGCCAGATATTGCGTTTCACCGGGACGTTAGGGCAGATTGGCGACCCCGTTTTGCCGCACCACTTCGACGATGATGTCGCCCGCTTGCAACTGCTGCGCCTCCGGGTCCCAGAAGCAGAAGCTGGTATTCCCGCGGTAGATACGGTGCCCGAGGCCGGTGCGGATCTGCGCCAGGGGGTGGCCGATCTCATCCGCAGCGACCGGGCGTTCGCGCAACGCCACCTCGCCACTCGCACCCGCAAGATCGGAGATATAGGACGCGATATGCGCGCCGTGCGTCGAACCGGCGAGCAATACGCCCGCCAGGCTCGTCGGATTGATGACGGTGTCCGCACCCGCCTGCCGCGCGATCGCCTCGTTATCCTGCGATTTGATCACGACGCTGACCGGAACGGTCGCGGCGAGCCCGCGCGCGGTGAGGACGATGAGGATCGAGGTGTCGTCGCGTCCGGCGGCGACGATCACCGCGCTCGCGCGATCTACTTGCGCCGCCTCCAGCACCGCGTTGCGCGTCGCATCGCCTTCCATCACGGTCACGCCGTGGGTTTCCGCAATCTCCAGCGCGGATGCGTGATCGTCGATCACCACGATCGTTTCGGGCACCGCGCCGCGCTTGATCAGTTCGTCCACCGCCTGCGCCCCGCTGGTGCCATAGCCCGCGACGACGACATGATTGTGCAGGTTGCGCTGAATGACCTTCATTCGCCATTTCTCCCAAACCCGTTTGAAGACGAAGTCATAGGCAGTTCCCAGAAAGATGAGCCAGACGAACAGGCGGACCGGCGTCACGACGAACGTATCGAACATCCGGGCGTGCGTCGTAACGGGCACGATATCGCCGTAACCGACCGTCGTTACCGTGATCACGGTGAAATACAGCACGTCCAGGAAGCTGATCGCGCCGTCATAATTGTCGCGCAGCCCATCGCGGTCCAGCCAATGGCCGGTCAGGGCGACCGCGACCAGCGCGGCGGCGAGCGCGACGCGCCAGAACAAGCGCAGCCAGGCGGGCGTCTGGCCTTTCCGCCGGAGGTTGAAGCTGCGGCGTTGGCTCCGGCGATCCATCCCCATCGTCTAGGGCGGCAACCGCGTGATCGGAAGGGGGTTTCGCAGGGACGACGCACCGGATGGCCGTATCGCGCGTTGTAAGGCATCGAACGCGAACGAAAGGATGCGACGATGTCGATGACCGAGCAGGATGACGAACGGGATATTCCCCCGATAACGGCAAGCGGCCGAAGTTCGCCACGCCGATCGACGAGCGGTTGAAGCAGGTCGGGACGGGCAGCGGCTATTCCGGCCAGGAATATGACAGTGCGGGTCAGGCCGAGTGGCGCGCGGAGCAGGAGCGCAAGAGCCTGCCGGCCGGCAGCGGCGTCAGCGGTAGCGGTATCGGCGCGGGGGTGGTCAGGCCGGGGAGGATTACGATCCGGACACGCCGGGCGGTGCCGAACCCGATGGGCAACCGTCCGACCGCGGGAGCAGAGCGGATCGCTAGGCGCGCGTCACCCAAGCCGAAGGCGTTGAAGGTCTTTCGCACCGCCGTCGGTTTCCACGACGCCTATGTCGCGGCGCCGAGCAAGAAGGCGGCGCTTGAGGCGTGGGGGAGTAAGAAGGATCTGTTTGCACGCGGGGCGGCGGAGCTGGTGGAGGATCCGGCGCTGGCGAAGGCTGCGCTGGCCTCGCCGGGCACGGTGATAAAGGTATCGCGGGGGTCGGTGGCCGAGCAACTGGCGGCATTGCCCAAGGAACCACGCGGGACGTCGAAAAGTAGCAAAGGAACCGCGGAGAAAGCTTCCGAACCGCAACCGCGGCCGGACCGGGGGGCGTTGGATGCGGTCGAGGTGGAGATCGACAAACTACTGAAGGAGCAGGAGAAAGAGCTTGCCGAGATCGCCCGTCGGGAGGCGGAATTGGCCGCGGAGAAGCGTAAACTTATCGCATCGCAGAAAGAGGAGATGGCGGCGCTGGAGAGACGGCGGGACGAACGCCGCCGCGCCTATGACGCCGCCATAAAGACTTGGCGCGGTTGACCTTTATTCCAGATCGTCTTCGCTGATCACGATCGTATCGGAATCCGGATCGCGACCCAGAGCGACCAACGCTGCGTCCGCGATTTCGTCGGTATGGGCCTTGAAGATGGCCAGTGCGTCGCCATCGGGGATCGTCGCGCTGATCGCTTCCAGCACCGAATACTGGACGGCGAACAGATAGCGTTCGTCCTCCACCTCGCCTTCGAATTCGACCTGCTGCTGGTCGATATCGTCTTCGAGCGTCTTCATGTCGATGTCCAGGCGATCCTCGGCCATGCGATATTGTCCTTTGTTCAAGTGATGTTGCGACTTCGCACCATCCTTGAACGTCGGCAGCGTTCGATCAAGCCTCAAACGATGAGGACGCGCGCTTTACCCTGTCAGACCGTCGCCACCGGGGCCCGCGCGCCGCTTGTCACCCGGTGCGTTGCGACGACGCGCCGGTCGAACGTCCGGCTGAAGACCGTCGACAGGCCGATATGTTGGGCGGTGGCGGCGTCGGGGGTCAGCGTCAGCAGGATATAGCCTTTCGCATCCTGATCGCAGAACGCCACCTCGCGATTCTGTTCGGCCAGCACCGCGCCGAGGCCGGGCAGGAGCGAGCCGTAGGACGGGCTGGTGATCGCGGTGGCGCCGAATTCCGTCGCGACAAGCGTTCCGCCGTCATCGTACAGATCGTTCGACCAGGCGGCGTGACTGTCGCCCGAAAGCACGATCGGCGACGAATTTGCCTTGCGGAAGCTGGCATAAAGGCGTTCGCGCGCCGGTGGATAGCCGTCCCAGGAATCGAGGTTGAACGGCAGGCCCGCGCGGTAACTGGCCTTCGCTTCCTCTAGCCGGTCGCGCCACGTGTTGGAGAGTTTCGCCAGCGCCGGGCCGACGGCCTTCGCGGCAAGACCGGTTTCCAGATCGGGACCCGCGACGCGCGCCATGACGACCTGATTGCCGAGCAACTGCCACGGCTTCCCGGCGCGGACCGATGCGGACAGCGTCTGTTCCAGCCAGCGTTGCTGCACGGCCCCGAGCAATTCGCGATCGGGACGCGCGCGTTCGGCGATCGCGGCGGCATATTGGTCGGGCGTGGGCGCCTGCCCCTTGGGCGCGACCTGTTCGGACCGGGCCAGCAACCGCGTCTCGACCATTGCGAGCGTCGCGAGATCGCCGAATTCGAAACTGCGATAGATCGCCGCACGCCCCAGCCCGCGACGCGATTCACGGATCGGCATCCATTCGAAATAGGCCTGCATCGCCGCCGCCTTGCGCGCGGCCCAACTGCCTTCGGTCTTCGGGTCGTGATTTTCGGCGCCACCGATCCAGCCGTCATTCGCGACCTCGTGATCGTCCCACACGCAGATGAACGCGGCACGGGCATGCGCCGCCTGCATGTCGGGATCGGTCTTCACCTGCGCGTGGCGACGGCGATAATCGTCGAGCGACACGATTTCGTGGCGCGGGTCGGGGACGCGACCGATCTTCTTGCCGATATCGCCGCCATAGCCGTCCTCGCCATATTCGTAGATGTAATCGCCGAGATGGACGACCGCATCGAGCCGGGGCTGTTTGGCCATATCGGCATAGGCGTTGAAGAAGCCGCCCGGATAAAGCTGACATGTCGCCACCCCGATGACGAGCCGATCGACCGCTCCGACAGGCAGGGTGCGGAATCGTCCGACCGGCGATTTCATGCCACCGGGCGCGGTGAACCAGAACCAATGATCCTGCCCGGGTGCCAGGCCGGTCGCCTCGACTTTCGCCGTGTGATCCGCCGCGGCGCGTGCGACGACCCGGCCGGACCGGACCGGCTTTCCGTCCAAAGTGGTGGAGACGTGCCAGTCGAGCGCGACGTCCCCCGAACCGCCACCGGCGGGCGTTGCGCGGGTCCACAGCACCGCCCCGTCGCGCGCGGGATCGCCGCTGGCGACACCGTGGTCGAACGTCGCGCCGCGCGGGGTCGCCGCATGCGTGCCGCCCGGAAGTACCAGGGTCGCGCCGCTGCCGATTAGCGCAAGTGCGCCGCGCCGTCCGATATTGGTCATGATCTGCTGTCTTTCGGTGGTTTCGGGCCGTCGTCATTCCCGCGAAGGCGGGAATCCATACTGGCTGACGTTTGCATATCCCGGTTCGAACGTCAGTGATTATGGATTCCCGCCTGCGCGGGAATGACATGGTTTAGAGCGGCTTACAGACGAACCCGATCAGAACCGCGCAGTCAATTGTGCGCCGTAGAAACGCGGTTCGGCGGGGATGAAGGTCGGGATACCGAACGCGCCACCAGTGTTGCCGGCATCGAGCAGGTAATCCTTGTTCGTGGCGTTGCGCAGGAAGCCCGCCAGTTCGAACCTGTCCTCGGCGAAGCTGATCCCGGCCTTGGCATTGACCAGGGTCACCGGCCCCTGCGACAGCGCCGCGCTGTTCGGCAGTTCGAAGAAGATCCGGCTGCGATACGTCACGCTGGGCGTCGCGAAGACGCGCATTCCGCCACCGATCGGCGCGTTGACGGTGAAGCCCGCCGCCGCCTGCCATTCGGGCTGGAGACGGAAACGCGCGCCGGAGAAGGTAGGCGCGAAGCTGTTATTCTTGTCGATGCCGCCCTTGATATAGCCGAAATTGCCGAACACGCTGAGCCAGCGCACGGGCCGTACGTTCAGCTCCGCCTCGACGCCGAGGTTGCCGGCCGAGCCCGCGCTCTGCGTGATCGCGGTACCGTTGGGCTGGGTCACGCTGACCTGGAAGCCGTCATATTTCTGGTAATAGACGCCGACCGACCCCGAAACCTTGCCGAAATCCGCCTTCAACCCGCCTTCGTAATTCCACACGATCTCCTCCGGCACCAACTGCCGGTTGGCCCGCGGCACGCCGCCCGCAAGCGCCGCGTTCAACTGGACGACCGGCGAACGGCGGCCCTTGGACACGGTGGCGAAGACGTTGATCTCAGGCGTGAAGCGGTACAGCGCATTGAAGCGCGGCAGGACCGCCGCATAGCTTTCCTGCGTCGTATAGGTCTGGCCCGCAGTATCGACCTGGCCGGGGACGAGCGAGGTGGCGGCAGGGTTGAGGACGGGGCGTGGCACGCGCGCAAAGAAGGTCGACTTGCGCTGTTCGATCAGCACGCGGACGCCAGCTGTGAGTTCCAGCGCGGGGACCGGGATCCACGTCGTATCGGCGAACACCGAATAGCTGTCGTTGCGCCCGCCATTCTCGAACACCGAGCTGTACGGAATCTGCGTGGCGAGGCCGCCGGTCAGCTGGCTGGTCGCATTCGCCGCCTGAACCACGCCCGCCGTATCGATGCATGGCAGATTGGGGATGACGCGCCCGGCGCATTGCAGGAAGGTGCCTTCCTCCGACGAGAAGGGGACGCGCTGGATATTGTCCTCGACGAACGCATTCCAGCCGAACGACGCGCGCCAGTGCGGATCGGAATAGGAGAAGCGGCCTTCGTGGCTCGCCTGCCAGCCCTTGGCGATCTCCGCGAATTCCAGATACCAGGCGGCCGAGCCGTCCGCGTCGAACACCTCCGCACTGTCGAACTTGCGGTATCCGTTGACGGTGGTGAAGTTCCAGCCGTCGTGGAAATCGTAGCTGGCGGTCAGGTTGACGTCGTACACCTTGCGGTCGAGCCCGAGCTGATCGTTACCCAGCACCTGTGCCGACAGCGGCGAGCCACCGAGATTGGCGCGGCCGAACGGATTGCCGGGGCCGTCCTGCGTCGGCAGCGCGCGCGATACGAACGGGGTGCCGCCATTCTTCTGGCGATCGAACGTGCCGATCAGGTCGATCGTCAGCGCATCGGACGGCGTGTAGCGGAGCGAGCCGCGCACGCCGAGTTGGTCCTGCGCGTACAATTCCTTGTTCTGACGCGGGGACAGGTTCTCGACATAGCCGTCGCGCGTCTTCCATTCGAACGCGACGCGACCGGCGAGCACGTCTGACCCGGCATTGACGAAGCCCGACACCAGGGTCTGGTCGTAATTGCCGTATCCGCCGGTCAGCGCGCCCGAAAAGCCGGGCTTCGGGCGGGCGGAGGTCAGGCTGATCGCGCCGACCGCCGATGCGGTGCCGAACAAGGTCGCCTGCGGCCCCTTGATCACTTCGACGCGTTCCAGATCGTAGATCGCCTGATACGAACCGCGCGACCGCGAGATGTCGACGCCGTTATAATACAGCGTGACGCGCGGCCCCTGCTGCGACGATCCCGAATCCGACGTGATGCCGCGGATGACGATGCCGGGATTGTTGGCGCTCTGCTCCTGGATATTGAGGCCGGGGACATAGTTGGACAGTTCGTCCAGATCGCTGACGCCGAGTTCTGCCAGCCGCTTGCCCGACAAAGCCGAGATAGTGATCGGAACGTCCTGCGCGCGCTGTTCGATCTTCTGCGCGGTGACGATGATATCGTTGCCGCCGCGATCATCGGCATCGGCGGGCGCGTTCTGGGGCTCCGGCGCGGTCTGAGCCTGGGCAATCGAGTCGACGGTGGAAGCGGAGGCGAGCAGCATCGCCGCGAGAGACATACGCGTTATCATTTGGAACCCCTTTTCGTTGGGGAGCCATTGCCGCGCGTTCGTGAAGGTTGGACGACAGCGCCGTTACGGACGCGTTACAGCGTGAAGATTTTAGCCGACGTTACCCGCCATTTGGGCCGCAGAGCGTAGACAGCAAAAAGCCGCCACCCTTTCGGGCGGCGGCTCCTTGATCGCGTGACGAAGCGATATGGTTCAGGCGAACTTGACGCTCGTCTTGACCTTGCGGCTGCGTGCAGCTGCGCCGATCATGCCGAAACCGAGGATCATCATGCCCCAGGTTGCGGTTTCCGGAACTGCGCTCGGGTTGAATGCGACGCTGCCGCCATAGGCACCGTTCGTACCGCGCAACGAACCGTTGGTGGTGAACGTGTAGGTACCGATGCCGACGAAGAGGTCCTCGAAGCTACGCGTCTCGTTGACGTCAGAGTTGCTGGTCGGTTCCAGAACGTACGTTACGTTGCCGGGGCCCGTGACGAAAACGCTCGTGAAATCGACGTCGTTGGCCGAGCGAGGTCCGCCACCCGTGGTGGAGATGATCGCGCTCAGGAAGCCGCTGGTCGTGGTCGAGAACGTGAACGATTCCGTGAAGGTCGGGCGCGCTACGTTCGCGCCGCTGAAGCCGATCGAGAACGAGCCGTCCGGGCCGAAGTCCGGACCGTTGACGGTTACCGCTGCCGATGCCGGGACGGAGAGTGCAAGTGCGGCGGCTGCGATGCCGGCGCGATAGATGTTACGCATGAGTTACTCCACGGGTTTGATTACCGTAATAAAACAAGCACAAATCGTGCCATCCTTAGAAATCCGCCATTTTCGTGCCGTTCCCGAGATCGACTGTAAGCGCCAGCGACATGTTGTAAATGCTCGCTGGCCGATACGGATCGAGAGGTTCCGGCGTAAGGCGAACCCGCCTCCATGGTTAACGAGGCGAGGGCGGCGGTGGACCTTCTTCGACCGTTTGACGGCCCGAACCCTTGCCCGTCGCGTGCGTGGCTTGAGAAAGGACGCCGGATCGCGCGCGCGTGATCGTCAGTGTCGCGACACAGCCTGTGGTGCCGCAAAGCAAAAGCCGCCGGTCCGGGGGACCGACGGCTTGTGAGTGTGCGCATGAACTCTTCGTTCGCGCCCGGGATAAGCGTGAAGCAGCATGTCGCGGATCAGCTCGCGCCGTTCGTCGCCTTGATCTCGTCGGTGGTGAGCAGGACGCGGCGCGGGTGCGGCACGGCGTCCAGCGGCGTATCGCGATCGATTTCCATCAATGGTTTGATGCGCCCGTCGCGAATATCGTAGACCCAGCCGTGCAGCCACAGATCCTGTTTCTTGGCGAACGCCTCCTGCACTGTGGCGGTGCGGGCGAGGTTGACGAGCTGGTCGCGCACGTTGAACTCGACGAAGCGATTGACCTTGGCCTCGGGCGTCGCCTGGTTGCCGAGTTCCTCCCAATGATCGCTTGCGACGTTGCGTGCAGTCTGCAGCCAGTCATCCACCGGGCCGGTCGTCCCGCCGTCCAGCGCCGCCTTCACGCCGCCGCAGCCGTAATGGCCGCAGACGATCAGATGCTTCACGCCCAGCACGGTGACCGCATATTGCAGCACCGACATCAGGTTGAGATCGTCGTGATTGACCAGATTGGCGATGTTGCGATGCAGGAACATGCCGCCGGGTGGCGTCATCGTCATCTGTTCCGGGCTGACCCGGCTGTCGGAACAGCCGATCCAGAGGAATTCCGGCTTCTGGCCATGCGACTGGCGTTCGAAGAAATCGGGCCGTTCCTCGACCAGTTCGAGCGACCAGGCGCGGTTGGCGAGCAGCAATTGCTTGTAGTTCTTCATGCGTAACGGATCCCGGCAATCGGTGCGTTGATGAGCGGCGCGCTCCGTTCGGCCACGTCGCCGCGGACCGTGACGACGATGCCGCGATATTCCGCACCCTTGATGAAGGCGTTGATGACGTCGACATTGTCGAGATCGACATAGCTGGTCGAGGACAGGTCGATCAGCAGGTTCGAATTGTCGGGGACCTTCGCCAGTTCGTTCTGCAATTCGTACTTGTGGATGAAGTACAGGTTGCGGCGCGCGCGGATCAGGCAGTCGCCGTCATCGCAGACGAACGTGATCGCCGAGCGGAAATTGCGCGCGATGACGAACACGAAGCCGACCGCGAGCCCGATGACGATGCCGATCAGCAGATCGGTGAACAGGATCGCGCCGATCGTGACGACGAAGGGCACGAACTGCGTCCAGCCCTGCTTGTAGCGTTCGGTGAACAGCTTGGGCTTGGTCAGCTTGTAGCCGGTCGCGATCAGCACCGCGGCGAGCGCGGCGAGCGGGATCAGGTTCAGCAGGGTCGGGATCAACGCGACGCTGAGCAGCAGGAAGGCGCCGTGCAGCATCGTCGAGGCCTTGCTCTTTGCGCCCGCATCGACGTTGGCGGAGGAGCGGACGATGACCGAGGTGACCGGCAGACCGCCGATCAGGCCGGAGACGATGTTGCCGCCGCCCTGTGCCATCATTTCCCAGTTCTTGGGCGTCGTGCGGCGCTGGGGATCAAGTTCGTCCACCGCCTTGACGCTGAGCAGGGATTCGAGGCTGGCGACGATCGCGAGCGTCACGGCCGTCGTCCACACCGCGGCATTGCCGATCTGCGAGAAATCGGGCGTCGAGAAGAAGGAAGTGAATTCGCCGAAGCTTCTGGCGATCGGCACCTGGACGAGGTGAGTCGCGCCCAATTGCCAGCTTGGCTTGACGATACCGAGCAGCGCATTGCCGCCCACACCGATCAGCACGACTACCAGCGGTCCGGGCACGAAGCGCAGCGGGCCTTCCTTCGGGCGTGCGCCGTCCCACCAGAACAGGAAGGCCAGGCTGACTGCGGCGATCGCGATCGCACCGGCGGACAGATGCTGCTGGATCGCCTCGACGATCGCGGTGAAGGTGTTGCTGCCGTCTTCCTGCGTGAACTGGAAGCTGCCCTCGAAATCGCCGTCATAGCCGAGCGCGTGGGGCACCTGCTTCAGGATCAGGATGATGCCGATCGCGGCGAGCATCCCGGTGATGACCGAGGAAGGAACGAATTCCGCCGCGATGCCGGACCGGGTGGCGGCGAGCGCGACCTGCAGGACGCCGCCGAGCATCACCGCGAGCAGGAACGCCTCGAACGACGGCAAGCGCTCGATCGCCGCGAATACGATCACGGTCAGGCCCGCGGCCGGGCCGCTGACCGACAGCGGCGACTTCGAGAGGCCCCCGACGACGATGCCGCCGACGATACCGGCGATCACACCCGAGAAGAGCGGTGCGCCGGATGCGAGCGCGACGCCGAGACACAGCGGAAGCGCGACGAGAAACACCACGATCGACGCAGGAAAATCAGCGCGCAGGGTCTTGAACAGGGGTAACGCCAAAGTTGGACCTCGTGTCGGTACGTCTGCCGGAGTGGCAAGTCGACAGGCCCTTGGCATCTCGCGCGAGCGGCGGCTTCCCCCTATTGCAGCGCAGCAATCAATTGTTACAGGCCCGTCACCGGCGCGTATCGTTACGCTCCCGTCCGCACCGCGATTGTTTCTGGAACGTGTCCCGCGCGTCATGCCGGACTGACGTTTTTCGGCCCGTTCGCGAAAGTACCGGACGCCGCACCGGCATGGTTCCAGATCAGACGAGCCCGAAAAAACAACGCCCGCTTTTCGCTAACGAAAAGCGGGCGTTAGGTGAAGCGCAATACCGATTTGCGCTTGGGTCGCATTGCCACCTGACATGGTCCTGCGCTGGCCGGCATACCCCATTTGGGGGATAGACCTTCGATTAGGGTAAAAAGACGCACGAAAACGCAATTACTTTGCCTTTTCAGGATACTCGGCATCGCTTTCGTATCGTCCAAGCAATTGACGAACCGCGGCTGCGACCTAAGCAGGGTCGGTGCTGAGCACGGCTGAAACCCCGCGCACGTGGTAAGAGGGTGAGTCGCAGGTATGGACGGGTCGATACCGGAGGATCCGGGGAAACGGATAGACGGATGGAAGGCGATCGCCGCCTATTTCCGGCGCGACCGCAGCACCGTGATGCGCTGGGCCCGCGACCATCGCCTTCCCGTCCGGCGCATGCCCGGCGGCAAGCAGGGATCGGTCTTCGCGTTCGAGCGCGAGCTGGCCGCCTGGTCGCTGACGCCCGACCGCACCGACGCTGCCGACACCTCGGAAGCGCCCGCCCCCGACTCGACGGCTGCCAATGCCGCTGCCGATCCAGCCGCCCCGGCCCGCCTCCGACGCCGCCCCCTCGCGTGGATCATGCCCGTCGCGCTGTTGGGGGCGGTGGCGGGCGGAGCGTTCTGGCTCGGCCGGCCGGAGCCGGCCCCGGCAGCCGGCATGCGGCCCGATCTGCCCGCCGACCCAGCGGTCGCCGCGGACTATATGACCGCACGCGACGATTGGGCACGACGCACCCCACGCGACATCGCACAGGCCATCGCGCTGTATCGGTCGGTCATCCGCCGCGACCCCGGCTTCGCGCCCGCGCATGCCGGCCTGGCCGAGGCATGGCTGGTTTACCGCGAATATGGCGAGACCGACGATCCGACCGCCTATGCCGCCGCGCGCAAGGCAGCCGAACAGGCGGTGCGGCTGGACCCGAACCTGCCCGCCGCACACCGCGCACTGGGCTTCATCACCTATTGGTGGGCCACCGACGCGCCGACCGCGGTCGCCGAGTTCAAGCGCGCGATCAGCCTGGACGATCGCGATGCGCAGAACCACTTCTGGTACGCCAACGTCCTCGCCGACCTGGGAGAACATGCAGCGGCACAGCGCGAATATAGCCGCGCGCGCCTGTTGTCGCCCGGGTCGCAGATCATCGAGGCCGAATATGCCTGTTCGAAATGGCAGGCGGGCGACGACCGGCTGGCGATGCGGCAATTGTCCGATCTGGCACGGCGTTATCCCGGCGATGCGACGATCCACAATTGCCTCGCCTGGGTGTATATATCGGGCGGGGATATCGTCAGTTTCGCGCGCGAATATCGCCTGGCCGCTCTGGCCCGTCGCGAGCCGGGCCTGTTGCATCTGACCGAACGGCTGGACGCGGCGGTACGGGCCGATCCCGCCACCGCGCACCGCGTGCTGATCGCCGATGCACGGGCGAAGATCGCGCGCGGATCGATGCGGATCCGCGAGACGCCCGCCTTCTTCGCCTCGACGATGGGAGACCGGGACGAACTGGTCGCGTTGCTGACGGAGGCGAGCAATCTGGGCGAAACATGGCTTTCGGCCAGCGTCCGCCGGCGGATCGGCGCGCGGTGGAAGGACGATCCGACGATCCAGCGGCTGGTGCGCGATATCTCGCCCCCGCCCCTTACTGCGCCGCTGTGATACGGTAGGAACCGCCCCGTCATGCGCCCAGATTCTGCACAATGCGGCAATTTGCCACACCTGCCCCGAACCGTTTCCGGTCCATCGTCGCGCCTTCGAACATCGGCACCGACGGGGGTCTGCCAGTGGATAGTATCGCATCGTTCGGCGTCGTTCACGGCGCGATCGGGACCGGAGCGGCCGGGGGCGCCGGTCCCGTCCTGACGTCGCCGCGTTCGGAATACCCGACGATACGCAGTCCACGCTGGCGGCGCTGACGCTCGATACACTGGCACAGGGTGCGTTCGTGCTGGGCGCGGATTGCCGTCTTTCCTATGCCAATCGTGCGGCGCGATCGATGCTGGCGACGGCGACGGCCCTGCGGCTCCGCGGCGACCGCGTGCAGGAAGCGGATCCGGATGCAACCGGATCGTTCGCGCGAATGGTCGCGGCGACCGCGACGTTCGGCAACACGAACGCGATGTGCATCGGAACGTCGCATGGATCGCGACTGATGCTGACGACGAAGCCGTTGCGCGGGGGCGCGGGCGGCGGCGTGGGCGGGGGCGGGGGCGGGTCCGTGCTGATGCTCGCCGCCGACATGGATCGTGGCGAGCGGCAATGCGCATCGCAACTGAAGAGCGCATTCGGCCTGACCGCAGCCGAAGCGGATATCGCCCGCGCACTCGGCACCGGCGCCTCCCCCGCCGAAACCGCGGTGGCGCGCGGGGCGCTGCTCAGCACGGTCCAGTCGCAGATCAAGTCGATCGCGTCGAAACTGGGGTGCAGGCGGCAGTCCGAGATCGCGGCGATCGTCCAGACGATGCCGAAGTTCCTGGAGGACTGATCGGGCGGGCGATTGCGGAGTTGCGTCGACACTCTCACCCGTCATTCCCGCGCAGGCGGGAATCCATACTGGCTGACGCGCGTGGGTCCGCACGAACTGCGGTGATTATGGATTCCCGCCTGCGCGGGAATGACGGTCGCTAACTTAGCCGTTCGGCAAATGTCGTTTGTCCAGTTTCCGCGCCAGCGTACGGCGGTGCATGCCGAGCCGGCGGGCGGCTTCCGATACGTTGAAGTCCACTTCGGCCAGAACCTGGTGGATATGTTCCCATTCCAGCGTCTTGATCGAGGTCGGACGCACGGCGAGGCCAGCGTCCACATCGCCTTCGACCCGCCCGAACGCCCGTTCGATATCGTCGCTGTCGGACGGTTTGGTCAGGTAATTGGTCGCGCCGAGCTTGATTGCCTCCACCGCGGTCGAGATGCTGGCGAAACCGGTCAGCACAACGATACGCGCCGCCGGATAGCGCGCGTGGAGCACTTGCACGCAGGTCAGCCCGGATGCGCCGCCGAGCCGGAGATCCACCACGGCATAATCCGGGGCGAATTCCTCCAGGATTGCGGGCAAGCCGGCCGCGTCCTGCAGCGAGCGGACCCGATAGCCGCGGCGTTCGAACGATCGCGACAGCGTGCGCGCGAAACCGGCATCGTCCTCGACGATCAACAGGCGGCGGGATTCCTCGCGCGGCCGGGTGTCGGCTTCGGTCATGCGGTTTGCTCCAGCGCCAATGCGTCGAGCGGCAGCGACAGTTCGACCTCCGCACCACGACCGGGAGCGTTGCGAACCGCCACCGATCCGCCGAGCGTCCGCATGACGTTGACCGCCAGGAACAGGCCGAGCCCGGCGCCACGACGGTCCTTGGTCGAGCGATACGGCTTGCCGACGCCCTCCAGCATTTCGGCGGGGAAGCCGCGCCCGTCGTCGCGCACGGTGAGCAGCAGCACGCCCGCGCTTCGTTCGGCGATCAGGTCGACGCGAGTCGCCCCCGCCTCCGCCGCATTGTCCAGCACGTTGGTCAGGATCTGCGCGAGCGTGCGGTCCGCGGCGATCACGGTGTCGCCGCCCAACCGATCGGCAATGAACAGCAGGCCCGGCCGTTGCGCGCGCCACTGATCCGCGACGGACAGGATGAAGGCGCGCAGCGTGGTGCGTTCGAGATCCTCGCTGCGTGCCTCGCCCGAGGCATAGAGGATACCGCCGACGATCTCCTTGCAGCGCGCGACCGCGGCCTGCATCTCGACGATCTCCTCCGACAGCGCGGCATCGCGGGCGAGCGACGGCTGCTTGCGCCAGTCGCCGAGGATCACGGACAGCGACGACAAGGGCGTGCCGAGTTCGTGCGCCGCGCCCGATGCGAGCAGGCCCATCCGGACGATATGATCCTCCTCCGCCGCGCGCTGACGCATCTCGGCGAGGCTGGCGTCGCGCATCCGGAGGTTGCGGCCGATCCGCGTGACGAAGAAGACGAGCAGCACCGCAGCAAGAACGAAGTTCACCCAGCTGGCGAGCAGGTGCGCCGGCGACAGCGTGCTCGCCAGGCCTTCCGGCAGGACCAGTTCGCGGTGGTATATGGCGAGCAGCCCGAACGCCGCGCTGTGCAGCGCGACCAATGCATAGCTGGACCAGGGCGCGAGCAGCACGGCGCCGATCACCACCTGCAACAGGCCGATCGGGGCGAACGGATTGGTCGCGCCGCCGCTCATATAGAGTTGCGCCGTCAGCGCCGCGAAATCGACCAGCAGCGCGACGAACAACTCCCAATTGGCCACCGTCCGTCCGCGCGCCAGCACGATCAGCGTGACGGCGTTGAGCGCGGCGAGCCCGGTGGCGACGGCGATCATCGGGACGATCGGCAGGCCGACGTGCAGGAAGAGATGCACGAACAGGATCGTCGCCAACTGCCCCGCCACCGCGATCCAGCGCAGGTGGGTCAGCACCAGCATGTTGCGCGTCCCCGTCTGGTCGGAGCCGGTAACCGGCGGACCGTAGGGGAGGATGCTGGTATCGGCCATCGCGCGATCCTAGGCCCGGCCGCGACCGAGCGCCATCCACAGGCTGACCCCCGCCAGCATCGCGGCCATCGCGAACCAGGTCAGCGCATATTGCAGGTGGCTGTTGGCGAACGCGATCACCGTCAGCCCGCCGCGCGGCCAGCCGGGTTCGGACGCGGCATCGGCGTCGACGAAATAGGGTGCGGCGCTGTTCAGTCCGCGGCGGGCGGCGATCGCGGCGACGTCGCGCGAATACCAGCGGTCGGCGGCGGGATCGTTGCTGCGCAGGAAACCGCCGCCCGGTTCGGTGACGCGGAGCAGTCCGGTGACGGTGACCGGTTCGGCCGGCGGCCGGGGGCGGGTCTTGCGATCAGGAGGGACGAAGCCGCGATTGACGAGCACGGTGAAGCCCGTGTCGGTGGCGAGCGGGGTCAGTACCCAATATCCGCCGCCGAGCGTCGTCGCCGCCTGCACCAGGGTTTCGCGGTCATGCGCGTACGTGCCGTGCAGGACGACGCGGGTATAGGCGTCGTCGCGGCCGATCCCGGCCCATGCGGACGGTCCCGGTGCGGGCACGGGGGCGGCGGAGAGGCGGCGCTCGACCTGCGCGATCAGTGCCAGTTTCCACGTCCTGCGCTCCAGCTGCCACAGGCCGAGCGCGACCAGCCCGGCGATCGCCAGCAGCGCCAGCCCCGCCAGGACGATCCGCTTCACATGCCGCTCGTGTCGCCCGGCATCGCGCCCATGCCGGGCATCATGTTCAGGTTCATATGATGCATCACCCACAAGGATCCGATCAGCCCGATCGCCACCAGAACGATGGTGAAGATCAGCGCCATCATGTTCCAGCCACCTTCCGACCGCGTGTTCATATGCAGGAAATAGATCATGTGGACGATAACCTGGACAAGCGCGAAGCCCATGATGACCAAAGCGGTCGTCTGCTTGTCGCCGAGCGCGCCGCCCATCACCAGCCAGAAGGGGATCGCCGTCAGCACGACGGACAGGGCAAAGCCGATCAGGTACGACCGCCGCGTGCCGTGGGCGGCTGCGTCATGGGTATCAGCGCTCATCTGAGGACTCCGAGCAGGTAGACGAAGGTGAAGACGCCGATCCAGATGACGTCGAGGAAATGCCAGAACAGCGACAGGCACATCAGGCGCCTTTTGTTCGCCGCGGTCAGCCCGAAGCGCGCGACCTGCGCCATCAGCGTCACCAGCCAGACGATGCCGAGCGTGACGTGCAGCCCGTGCGTGCCGACCAACGTGAAGAAGGACGACAGGAACGCACTGCGCTGCGGCGTCGCGCCTTCGTGGATAAGTTCGCTGAATTCATACAATTCGATGCCGATGAAACACAGGCCGAACAGCCCGGTGATCGCCAGCCAGGCGAGCGTGCCGCCCTTGCGCTGTTCCTCCATCGCCAGCATCGCGAAGCCGTAGGTGATCGACGACAGCAGCAGCATCGTCGTGTTCACGGCGACCAGCGGCAGTTCGAAGATCTCCGCCGGGGTCGGCCCGCCGGCATAGCTGCCGCCGTATACGCCGTAACAGGCGAACAGCATCGCGAAGATGAGGCAGTCGCTCATCAGGTAGATCCAGAAGCCGAGCATCGTGCTGCCCCCGGCTTCGTGATCGTGTTCGTCCGCGAGGTAGAAGACGTCGCGGTCGTATGCGGTCTGTGCGTTCGCCATCACTCAGCGCTCCAGTGCCGCGAGGCTGCGGCTACGCGCATCCTCGGTCGAGGCGATTTCTTCCATCGGAATGTGGAATTCGCGGTCGTAATTGTAGCTGTGGTGGATAGCGGTCGCGACGACCCCGATCAGGCTGAGCGCCGCGAGCCACCAGACGTACCAGATCAACGCCACGCCGCACACCGCGCTCAACACCGCGATGAACAGGCCGGCGGGCGTGTTGCGCGGCATCAGGATCGCGCGGTAGCCCTTCACCGGGCGTTCATGGTTGCGGCTCTTCATGTCGTACCAGGCGTCCAGATCGTGGATCACCGGCGTGAAGGCGAAGTTGTAGGCCGGCGGCGGCGAGGACGTCGCCCATTCCAGCGTACGCCCGCCCCACGGATCGCCGGTCGTGTCGCGTAGCCGGTCGGTATTGCGATCGCGAATGCTGACATAGAACATGATCAGCTGCGACAGGATGCCGAGCGCGACGAGGAACGCACCGAAAGCCGCGATCAGGAACCAGATCTGGAGCGACGGATCGTCGAAATGGCGCAAGCGGCGCGTGACGCCCATCAGGCCGAGCACGTAGAGCGGGGTGAAGGCGAACCAATAGCCCGCGACCCAGAACCAGAAGGCCAGCTTGCCCCAGAATTCGTCGAGCTTGAAGCCGAACGCCTTGGGGAACCAGTAGGTGATCCCGGCGAACATGCCGAACACGACGCCGCCGATGATCACGTTGTGGAAATGCGCGACCAGGAACAGCGAGTTGTGCAGCACGAAATCCGCCGGCGGCACCGCGAGCAGCACGCCGGTCATCCCGCCGACCGTGAAGGTCAGCATGAACGCGACGGTCCACATCATCGGCACTTCGAAACGGACGCGGCCGTGATACATCGTGAACAGCCAGTTGAAGATCTTCGCGCCCGTCGGGATCGAGATGATCATCGTCGTGATGCCGAAGAAGCTGTTGACGCTGGCGCCCGACCCCATCGTGAAGAAGTGGTGCAGCCAGACGAGATAGGACAGGATCGTGATGACCACCGTCGCATAGACCATCGACGTATAGCCGAAGAGCCGCTTGTCGCTGAACGTCGAGGTGACTTCGCTGAACACGCCGAACGCCGGCAGGATCAGGATGTAGACCTCCGGATGGCCCCAGATCCAGATCATGTTGACGTACATCATGGGGTTGCCGCCCAACGTGTTGGTGAAGAAGTGCGTGCCGAGATACCGGTCGGCGCCGAGCAGGGCGAGCACCGCCGTCAATACCGGGAAGGCGGCAACGATCAGGATATTGGTGCAGAGAGCAGTCCAGGTGAAGACCGGCATCTTCATCATCGTCATGCCGGGCGCACGCATCTTCACGATCGTCGCGACCAGGTTGATGCCGGACAGCAATGTCCCGACCCCGGCAATCTGTAGCGCCCATATGTAATAGTCGACCCCGACACTGGGCGAGTAATCGATCCCCGACAGAGGCGCCATGGCCAGCCAGCCCGTGCTGGCGAATTCGCCGACGAACAGGCTCATCATCACGATCGCGGCGCCCATCGCCGTCATCCAGAAGCTGAAATTGTTGAGGAACGGGAAGGACACGTCGCGCGCGCCGATCTGCAGCGGCACGACGAAGTTCATCAATCCGGTGACGAACGGCATCGCGACGAAGAAGATCATGATCACGCCGTGCGCGGTGAACACCTGGTCGTAATGGTGCGCGGGCAGGTATCCGTCGTTCGCGCCGAACGCCATCGCCTGTTGCAGGCGCATCATGATCGCGTCGGAGAAGCCGCGCAGCAGCATGATCAGGCCGAGGATCATGTACATCACCCCGATCCGCTTGTGATCGACGCTGGTGAACCATTCTGACCACAGATAGCCCCAGACCTTGTAATAGGTCAGCACCGCGACGAGCGCCGCACCGCCCAGCGCCACCGCGCAGAAGGTCGCGACCACGATCGGCTCGTGCAGCGGCAGGGATTCGAGCGTGAAGCGCCCGAAGATGATCTTGAGAAGCTCAGGGGACATGATCTGGCCTTAACGCTGCACAGGCTTGGTGGATTGCGGGTCGAGCGGGGTGCCGGGGGGCGATGGCGGACGCGGCGACTTGCCGAGATCGTCCGCATCGCGCAGCAGCGCCCCTTCCTTCTCGCCCGGTTTTCGGTTGGCGTTATTGTTGGTCGGCGCAGGCATGGCGTGGCCCATCGTGCCGCCCATCTTGCCCTGCATGTCGTGCTTCATCGTCTCGCTCATGCACGTCGTGCCGGGTTCGACGCACATCTGCACGATGCGATCGAACAGCCCGGGCTGCACCGCGGACCAGCGGCGCGCGGGGACGTTCTCGCTGGGACGGACGATCGCCTTATAGGTGGATGCGTCGATCAGCCCGCCGCCGGTGCGCGTCTGCGCGGCCCAGCGGTCGAACCCGGCATCGTCCACGCCGGTGACCGAGAAGCGCATGCCCGAAAAGCCCGCGCCGCTGTAATTGGCGGAGAAGCCCTCGAACTTGCCGCCGCGGTTCAGCACCGCATGCAGCTTCGTCTCCATCCCCGGCATCGCATAGATCTGACCGGCGAGTGCGGGGATGTAGAAGGAGTTCATCACCGAACTGGCGGTGATGCGGAAACGGACCTCGCGGTTGAGCGGCAGGACCAGCTGGTTGACCGTCGCAACGCCCTGTTCGGGATAGATGAACAGCCACTTCCAGTCGAGCGCGACGACCTGCACCTCCAGCGGCTTGTCGGTCGCGGCGACCGCCTTGCCCGGCGCGATCCGGCCAAGCCGGCGATACGGATCCAGCGTGTGCGTGCTGATCCAGGTGATCGCGCCCAGCGCAATGATGATCAGCAGCGGCGCGGCCCAGATGATCAGTTCGAGTCCCGTCGAGTGATCCCAGTCCGGACGATGTTCGACCGCCTTGTTCGACGCGCGATACCGCCATGCGAACAGCGCGGTCAGCGCCATCACCGGGATGATGATGATCAGCATCAGCCCGGTCGAGATCATCAGGATCTGCGCCTGTTGATGCGCGACGTCGCCGGCCGGCTCCAGCACCTGCATTCCGCACCCGCCGAGCGCGAGAAGGGCCAAAGGCGACATAAGCGCGCCGAGACGGGCAGCCCCGCGAGGCAGGAAATGCTGATAAGGATGCGAAACCATGCTCGGCCTGTACGACCGGGTCCCGGATCGAACGATTGGACAATTTGTCCTATGCCGCATTGCACCAAAATGCGGTTAGGGGCGTATATCGAACACCGATACAGGCTGTCCGTGCGCCCCGCGCAGATGGCCTGTATCCAGCAAGCAGAGCAGCCGAATGGCCCAAGACATGTCCTTGACCGCGCTGGAACGCGACGCCCGAATCGTCAATTCGGGGAACGACCACGACGTCCATCCGGGCGAAATCGCGATCGGCGTGATCATCGGGCGAACGTCGGAATTCTTCGACTTCTTCGTCTACGCCATCGCATCGGTGCTGGTCTTCCCGCAGATCGTCTTCCCGCATCTGGACCGGTTGACCGGTACGTTGTGGTCGTTCGCGATCTTCGCGCTGGCGTTCGTCGCGCGTCCGTTCGGGACGCTGATCTTCATGGCGGTCGATCGCAATTACGGACGCGGCATCAAGCTGACGATCGCACTGTTCCTGCTCGGATCTTCGACCGTCGCGGTCGCGTTCCTGCCCGGATATGCGCAGGTCGGCGGGCTTTCGGCGGCGATCCTGTGCCTGTTGCGCATCGGCCAGGGCATCGCGCTGGGCGGCGCGTGGGACGGGCTTGCCTCGCTGCTCGCGCTCAACGCACCGGAAAAGCATCGCGGCTGGTATGCGATGATCCCGCAACTCGGCGCGCCGCTCGGCCTGATCGTCGCCAGCGGGCTGTTCGCCTATTTCCTGTCCTATCTGTCGCCTGCCGACTTTCTCGACTGGGGCTGGCGCTATCCGTTCTTCGTCGCCTTCGCGCTGAACGTCGTCGCCCTGTTCGCCCGCCTGCGCATGGTCGTCGCGCCCGAATACGACACGCTTTTCCGCAACAAGGAATTGCAGCCGTCGCGCGTGACCGCGACGATCCGGTCGGACGGGTGGAAGATCGTCGTCGGCGCATTCGCCCCGCTCGCGAGCTTCGCTTTGTTCCACATGGTGACGGTGTTCCCGCTATCCTGGGTCGTGTTGTTCACGCAGGAAGCCGCCCCGACCTTCCTGATGGTGGAGATCGTCGGCGCGACCGTGGGACTGATCGCGATCATCTGTTCCGGCCTGCTGGCGGATCGCTTTGGCCGGCGATCGGTGCTGGGCGTCTCCGCCGCGGCGATCGCAGTGTATAGCGGGTTCGCGCCGCAATTGCTCGACACGGGCGAGGCGGGCGCCGCCGCGTTCATGATCATCGGCTTCGCACTTCTTGGCCTGTCGTTCGGCCAGTCGTCGGGCGCGGTCGCGTCCAGCTTCACGACCGAGTCGCGCTATACCGGGTCGGCTCTCGTGTCCGATCTGGCGTGGCTGTTCGGTGCCGGGTTCGCGCCTTTGGTCGCGTTGCTGCTGGCGACGAAGCTGGGGCTGTTGGCCGCGGGGCTGTATCTGCTTTCGGGGTGCATCGGCACGCTGGTGGCGCTGGGGGTGAACAAGAACCTCGCCGGGCGGTAGTTTGGATGGGCCGTCACGCCCCGCTGTTTCTTCTTCCCGTCATTCCCGCGCAGGCGGGAATGTGGATTCACGTTTGAAGTGCACCGTTTGAGAGAGCGATGAATGCCTCGGCGGGTGTCTGGAAGTCGAGGCATTTTCTGGGGGGTATTGTTGAGGCGCTCGGCATAGGCACGGAGTTGCCGGTGGGTGATCGTGTCGAGGTCGGTCTTGCGGGGCAGGACGCGGCGCAGCCGGCCGATGGTATTTTCGACCCCGCCTTTTTGCCAGGGGCTGCGGACATCGCAGAAGAAGGTGGCGACGCCGAGACGATCGTGCAGGCGATAATGCTCGGCGAACTCGGTGCCGTTATCGAAGCTGATGGTGCGCCGCATGTCGCGGGGGATGGCGCGCAGGTGCGCTGCGATACGGCTGGCGGTCAAGGCGGCTTTGCGGTGCGGTGGCTTGTCGAGAATGGTGAAGCGGGTCTGTCGTTCGTGCAGGACGAGGATGTTGTGACCGTATCGGGCGAACAGCATGTAGTCGGCCTCCCAGTGGCCCGGCTGGTCGCGCCGGTCGGCCTCTGCGGGCCGTTCGGACAGGGGTATACGGTGCTGGATGAAGCTGGCCGGACTGCCGCCGCGGCGTGCATATCGCCCGCGCCTGAACTTCGCGCGGGGCAGCAGGCGGTGCCAATGGTCTTTCTGCGCCGAGCGGTGATAGACGTAGCGATAGATTGACTCATGGCTGATCACGGTGCGACCAGCATCACGCGCCAGCCGGCCGGCGATCTGTTCGGGGGAATGTCCCATCGCAAGGCCTTTCCTCACGATCTCTCGCAGGTCCGGCTGGCGTACCAGCTTGAAGCGACCGTCCCAGCGCCGCCGCCGTGCCGCCAGCGCATGCGCCCGCGCCGGGGCATAGCCCCCATCCCAGACCTTCGTCCGCTGGCTATTGCGCCGCCGCTCGCGACCGATCGTCGTATGATCCCGGCCGATCGCCGCCGCTATCGCACGATCCGACAGCCCGGCGGCATGCAACCGCGCAATCTCGATCCGCTCGTCTAGGCTGAGCTGCCTGTATCTTCGCCCCATCGCACTACCACCCTAGCAGTGGTGCACTTCTTTCGTGAGTCCAGGGAATCCATACTGGCTGACGTGTCGGTTCCTTTCCGGCGCCGGTGATTATGGATCCCCGCCTGCGCGGGGATGACGGACGGTGGGGTGGGCCTTGGCCGCTATCATTCCGTAACCCCAAAACCCCTGCGGTTGATAATCATTCGCAATAGTGTTGATCTTCTCCCGCGTTGGCGCTAGGCGGCGGGGGTGACTCGACACGATCCCATCGCGGTGCCGCCTGTCCGCAAGCCGAAGCCCAAATGGCGTGGCTGGTGGCTGAAGCAATTGCATACGTGGCACTGGATGAGTGCCGCCGTCTCGCTGATCGGGATGCTGCTGTTCGCGATCACGGGGATCACGCTGAACCACGCATCCTCGATCGGCGCGACGCCGGTGGTGGCGGAGAAAGCGGGCACGCTGCCACCCGCTTTGCTCGCCCAGCTGAAGACTCCCGCCGCAGCCGATGCCCCCCTGCCCGCGCCCGTCGCGGCGGCGGTGAAGCAGGCGGTCGGGCTGGATGCGTCGGGCAAGCCGGGCGAATGGTCGGATGCGGACGTCTATGTCGCTTTGCCGCGGCCGGGCGGCGACGGATGGGTCAGCATCGACCGCACCAGCGGCGCGATCACGTCCGAGAACACCGATCGCGGCTGGATCGCGTATCTGAACGACCTGCACAAGGGCCGCAATTCGGGCACGGCGTGGAGCTGGTTCATCGATATCTTCGCCGGGGCGTGCATCCTGTTCACGCTGACCGGGCTGTTGCTGCTGCAACTGCATGCGCGGCATCGCCCGACGACATGGCCGATCGTGGCCGCGGGGCTGATCGTGCCGGTGCTGCTCATCATCGTCTTCATTCACTGAATTTCATCTACTTACGGGGGGCGTCCATCATGCGTGCATCCAATCTGGTCCTGTTGAGCGGCGTGCTGGCCGGCCCCGCCGTCGCGGGGACGATCACCGTCACCGTGCCCGCGATCAAGGTGGCCGAATATCACCGCCCGTATGTCGCGGTCTGGCTGGAGCCGGTCGGCGGCGGCGCGGCGCGCACGATCGCCTTGTGGTACGAGACGAAAAAGACCGGCAAGGATGCGGGCACCAAGTATCTCGCCGACCTGCGGGCGTGGTGGCGCAAGGGCGGGCGCACGATGACCGTACCGGCGGACGGCGTCAGCGGTGCGACGCGCGCGCCGGGCACGTACAAGATCGCGCTGCCCGCCAACATCAAGCCGGGCCAGTATGTGCTGAACGTCGAGGCCGCGCGCGAGACCGGCGGACGCGAACTCGTCACCATGCCGCTGACCGTACCCAATCCGAATGCGAAGGGCTCGGGCAAGTCCGAACTCGGCGCCGTCACCGTTTCCGCTCGCTGAAAGGAGCCGCATCATGAAGCGTTTCACCACTCGCCTGATCGCCGCCGCCGCGCTCGTCTCCGTGCCCGCGATGCTCTCCGCCCACCGCCAGTGGCTGCTGCCGTCGGGAACCGTCTTCTCGGGTGAGGATGCCTGGGCGACGATCGATGCCGCCGTGTCGAACGACCTGTTCTTCGCGGATCATCAGCCGATGCGGCTGACCGGCGTGAAGGTGTGGCAACCCGATGGCAGCGAGGGCAAGCTGCAGAATCCATCGACCGGCCGCTATCGCTCGGTGTTCGACGTGCAGCTGGACAGACCGGGGACATGGAAGGTCGGCACCGCAATGTCGGGCGTGATGGGCAGCTTCATGGTCGATGGCGTCGAAAAGCGCATCGGTGGTCGTGGTGGCCCGCCGCGCCCCGGCCAGCCCGCGCCGCTGACCGTTGCGGACATTCCCGCCAATGCGACCGACGTGAAGCTGACCGAGACGTCGGCGCGGAACGAGGTGTTCCTGACCTCCGGCGCGCCGACCAGGACGGTGTTCGCGCCGACCGGCAAAGGGCTGGAATTCGCGCCCGTGACGCATCCCGACGAACTCGTCGCGGGCGAGACGGCGAAGTTCAAGTTCCTGATCGACGGCAAGCCCGCTGCCGGTCTGAAGGTGACGGTGATCCCGGGCGGCAAGCGCTATCGCAACGACGAGGGCGCGGTGGAACTGACGACGGGGGCGGACGGCATGCTCGATGTGAAATGGCCGACCGCGGGCATGTACTGGCTGAACGCCACCGCGACCGACGACAAGGCGACGACGCCGCGCGCGACGCAGCGGCGGATGAGCTATACGACCACGGTCGAGGTTATGACGCCCTGACCGCGAACCGGCGCGGATGATGCCGGACGAGCCGGAACACGGGGGCGCGCGCGGGGCCGAGCCGCGTATCGCCCTGCCCCGCTCGATCTCGCCCGACGCATTCGCCGGCCTGTCGCCCGATGCGCGGATCACCGGGCTGGGCGGCGAGACAATGGGCACGGGCTGGACGGTGCGCGCCATCCTTCCCGATGGCACGACCGCGACGGGTGTGCGGACCGCGATCGTCGCGCGGCTGGAGGGCATCGTGGCCGAGATGAGCCACTGGTCGCCGGCGTCTTTGCTGTCGCGGTTCAACCGGTCGGCGGCGGGTAGCTGGACGACGCTGCCGCCGGACTTCGCGCGCGTGATGGCGGAAGGGCTGGCGATCGCGGAGGCGAGCGGCGGCGCGTTCGATCCGACGATCGGGCGGCTGGTGGATCTGCACGGCTTCGGTCCGGTGCCGGCCGATCGCCCGGCCGACGCGGCGCAGGTCGCGCGCGCGCTGGGTGACGGCGGATGGCGGCGGCTGGACTTTACGCCGACCGACCGGCGGTTGCGGCAGCCGGGGGCCTTTCGCTCGACCTGTCGGGCATCGCGAAGGGCTATGCGGTCGATGCCGTGGCCGATCTGCTCGCCGCGTCGGGCATCGCGCATGCACTGGTCGAGATCGGCGGCGAGCTGGTCGGGCGCGGGGTGCGGCCGGACGGGCAGCCGTGGTGGGTCGATCTGGAAGTCCCGCCCGGGCTGACGCTGGCGCCGTTCCGGGTCGCGCTGCACGGGCTGGCGGTCGCCACATCGGGCGATTATCGCCGCGGCGAACATACGATCGATCCGCGGACGGGCTATCCCGTCGTCGATCCCGTTGCCTCGGTCAGCGTCATCCACCGTTCCGCGCTGGCGGCGGATGCATGGGCCACCGCGCTGACGGTGCTGGGTGTCCATGAGGGCATCGCGATGGCCGAGCGGGAAGGTCTCGCCGCGCGACTGGTGACGGTGCGGGGCGGCGTTGCGGTCGAGCATATCACGCCGGCGCTGGCCGAAATGCTGGCCGACGATTGATTGTCGCGGGGCGCTGGCGCAGCGTCGGCCACGATGCGTACGAAACTGTATTTCGACGGCGGATGCCGCCCGAACCCCGGCACGATGGAAATCGCGGTCGTCGTCGGCGGCAAGGCGCACGTCCTGCCAGACATGGGCACCGGCTCCAGCATGGATGCGGAATGGCTCGCTTTGATCCACGCGCTCCGGCTGGCGCAAGACCTTGGACTGGCCGACTTCGTCCTGCTGGGCGATTCCGCGGCGGTGATCGGACAGGCGAACGGAAGCCTGAAATGCCGGGGTGCCGGCCTGCGGCACATGGCCGAGTTCCGCGCGCTGGCCGGGGATCGTCCGCCGGCAATCCGCTATATCAAGCGATCGCAGAACCTTGCCGGCATCGCGCTCGCCCGGCTGCACGGTCGCTGATCAATCGATCGCGGCCCGCATCGCCGCGCCCGCGACGAACGGCGCGCCCGCGAGGAACAACAGGCTGATCGCGCCGAGCAGTTTGAGCGCACCCGCCGCGCCACCCGCCGTTCCGCCGTCGATCGATCCGGCACCGAAGATCAGCAAGGGAACCGCGAGCGGCAACATCACCAGCCCGGCCACCGCCCCCGCCCCGCGCACCCCGGCGACCAATGCCGATGTCGCGACGGCAAGCGCGGCGAGACCCGGCGTGCCGATCGCCAACCCGATCTCGACCGCGAGCAACGTATCCCCCGGCAGCCCGAGCAACCCCGCCGCAGCCACCGCCGCCAGCATCAATGGCGGACCGAAACCGATCCAGTGCGCGACGACCTTCGCCGCCGCGACGCCCGCCATGCTCACCCCGCGGACCGCAAGCTGATCCAGCACCCCCGCATCCGCATCGGGTGCGATCAGCCGTTCGACCGGCAACAAGGCCGCGAGCAACGCCGCCGCCCAGATGACGCCCCCGCCGACGCGCGCCAGCAACGTCGCATCCGGCCCGATCGCGAAGGGAAACAGGATCGTCGCAAGCAGGAAGAACGCCACGACCATAGTAACCCCGCCACCCGACCAGGCCCGGCGCACGTCGCGCGCGATCAAAGCGAACGCGATGCTCAACGGACCGGCCCGAGCGCGATGCGGCGGGCGGACTGGATCGCGATCGGCGTATGCGTCGCGACCAGCGCGATCCCGCCCCGAGCGCGGTGGACGACGATCGCCGCCTCCAGCATCGCCACCGCGCTTTCGTCCAGCCCGTTGGCGGGTTCGTCGAGCAGCCACACATCCGCCCCGCTCGCCACGATACGCGCCAGCCCGGCGCGCCGCCGCTGCCCGGTGGACAGCAGGCGCACGGGAATCGCGGCGATCGGCATCAGGTCGAACGCCGCCATCGCTTCTTCCAGCATGTCGGCGCGGCCGTCGATACCGGCCCAGAAACCAAGCGCGCGGACGAGCGTCAGATCCCGGTCGAGCGCGCTGGATTCCCCCAGCAACGCTCGCCGGCCCGATGCGTGGACGACACCGTCGGCGGGCGCGAGCAATCCGGCCGCGATCCGCACGAGGCTGGATTTGCCGACACCATTCGGCCCGGAAACCACGCCCGCATCGCCGGGGTTCAGGTCGAAGGACAGGTTGGCGAAGACCGTCCTGCCGCCCCGCATGCACGCGACGCCGTCGAACGCGAGCGCCGCCGTCAAGCGACCGAATCCTCCAGCGCATGCATATCGTCGTCCGACAGGCCGAAATGGTGTCCGATCTCATGGATCATCACATGCGAGACGAGATCGCCGAGCGTTACATTGGTCTCGATCCATTCCTCCAGGATCGCGCGGCGATACAGATGGATGCGATCCGGCACCGCGCCGGAATCGCTGGACGATTTCTCGCCCACCGGACGGCCGTGATAGATGCCGCTCAGGTCCAGCGGATGTTCGATCCCCAGCGCCGCCAGCGTCTCGTCATCCGCGAAATCCTCGACGATCAGCACGACCTCGCCCAGATGCGCGCGGAATTCGGGCGGCAAAGCTTCCAGCGTCGCCAAGGCGATATCCTCGATCGCCTGTGCTGTCGGCGCGAGTGTTTGATCCGGGGCGGCCATGCGATATGCCATAAGCCGAAGGCGCGCGTCGCGCCAGCAGGAGGACGGACATGGCCATCGAACCGCTGAGCGAGGAAGAGCGCGCCGAAGCCCTGGATGCGCTGGACGAGTGGGATTATGACGAAGCGCGCGACGCGATCACGCGCACGCTCACGTTCAAGGATTTCAGCGAGGCGTTCGCCTTCATGACGCGCGTCGCCCTGCTCGCCGAGAAAGCAGACCATCATCCCGAATGGTCGAACGTATGGAACCGCGTCGAGATATTGCTGACGACGCACGATGCCGGCGGACTCTCCCACCGCGACGTCGACATGGCCGAAGCGATCGACGCGCTGGTGGAGTGAAGCGCGCCGGGGGTTCGGCCCCGGCGCCTCGATGTCAGGCCGCGACCGCGATGCCGCTATGACGACGGCGGCGGAGATTGCCGCCCAACAGTCCGAAGCCGATCATCATCATCGCCCAGCTCGCCGGTTCGGGCACGGCCGCTGCCGCCGTCACGAAGCCGGCGTCGCTCAGCCGGAAAACCGTGCCGCGGTTGATCGATCCGCCGCGCCATGTCGTGCCGTACAGATTGCCCTTCGCGTCGGCGACCAGACCCTCGGCATTGTATGGGCCGCGCCCCTCCGGCTGGCCGCTGAAGCTTGCCAGCGTGACGATAGCATTGGTGCCCGCATCGATCCGGAAGATCGTTCCGTTATTGGATGTGCCGCCCGAAAAGGTCGTGCCGAACAGATTGCCGACCGCATCCATGATCAGCCCGGAATAGGGATTGGCCGGGTTGGGATTGCCGAACCCGAATTCCGCGATGCTGGTGATGGTGCTGGTGCCCGCATCGATCCGGAAGACGTTGCCGCTGCCCCGTCCACCGTTGACCGTCGTGCCGTACAGATTGCCGGCATCGTCCAGCAACAGCCCGCCATTGGGGGTGTATCCGGTGGTATTGGTAAAGTTGGCCACAGTCGACACGGCGTTGGTTCCGGCGGCGACCTTGAAGATGGTACCCCGCCCATTCGTCCCGCCGGTCGATGCCGTTCCGAAGAGATTGCCGTCCTTGTCGAGCACCAGCGGCGCATAGGGCATCGATCCGTTGGGGCCGGTGAAGCTCGCCAACGTGGTGATCGACGTCGCGCCCGCGGCGAGCCGGAACACGGTGCCCTGATTCTGTCTGACCACCGGACGCCGTCGTCCCGTAGATGTTGCCTGCCGCGTCCAACGTCACGCGACCCCAGGGATTTGCGCCGTCGCCGTTTCTGAAAGCGGCCAGCGTCGTGATCGTGTTCGTCCCCGCGGCGATCCGGTATATCGTTCCCAATCCGCCCGCACCGCCGGTCTGCGTCGCGCCGTACAGATTGCCGGCGGCGTCCATCGCGACCCCGCCGATCGGGCCCGCGCCATTCGTTCCGTTGAACCGTGCGATCGTCGTCATCGTGCTGGTTCCGACGTCGATCTTGAACACGACGCCCGACGTGTTGATACCGCCCTGGCTCGCCCCGCCATAGATATTGCCTGCGGCATCGATGGTCAGCCCGCCACGCGGCGATGCGCAGTTATTATTGTCGAAGCTGGCGAGCGTGACGAGCGTCGCCGCGGAGGCGGGCACGGCAGCCAGCAAAGCGAGCCCTGTTGCCGCGGCGGCGATGGTCGATATGATCTTCATGAATTTTCCCCTGTTGCCCTGATCGGTGACATCACGCCGAGGCCATGCGGCAGGGCCGCGATCCGGCGGCGAGATCACCGGATCACGTGCGCCCGTCGGCATCCGCGTAAACGTTAACGGCGCGTTTAGAGTCCCGTGCGGGGATCGGCGTAGGTCATCGACCTACACGGCGCGAAATTAGCTTGCGGGCGCGGGGGGCGGGGGGCGGGGATTAGGCCGCGGGAGCGTCGGAAGAATGAACCGTCGCATTGCAACTCGTATGGCGAAAACGACCGACGCTGTGGTGGATTGAAGCGGCAAGACGATGCGACAGCCGTTGGTCCTTCCCTTTTCTACGTCGCCAAGCTTCGGTTTTGGGAATGAGCAAATGGGAACAGGTTTCGGGAAAGCGGAGATCTCGGATGGCCGCGAGCTATCATGGCAGGGTGGTTCTCGCCGAACGACGTTCCTTTTGGGCAAGCTGGAATGACCGCTAACGCCCAAAACCGGACGGTCAGGCTGCCTGATGGCCATCCCGACAGCGGACGTTCGGTATCGACCTTGAGCAAGAACCCTGCGACTATCGACCTGCGAGATTTTGCGTCTCGATCGGGAGCGGCACGTGCTAGATTTTTTCCATAGGCTCCGGCGCAAGCAGGCCGCTGACTTCATCGAGGAGCGGCTTGAGTCCGTATCGGTGGATCTTCCTTACGAGCTTCAATCGAAAATTTTCGATCAGTTGGCGACGGTCAGCATCGCCGGCGCCGGGCTCTCCGTCACTTTGATCGGCAGTTTGCTCCAGAACGCATCGCGCGTCGTGTGGCTGTCAGTGATCCTCTTTGGGTTAGCCGCAGTTACGTCAGTCAGTGGCAACGTTCGGCTAATCGACGGACTGACCCAGCGCCGGCCTGTCCTACGCCGCACCAAGCTGGACGTGCAGATCGCGATGGGCCTGATTGGAATGGCGATCGGGTTCCTGTGCATGAGCATGTATTACGAGGGCGATCGTGCACCAACGCAGGCCGCCAGCGTACAGCCGGAACGCTAAAGCTGGGACGTTCGCTGACCACCAACTCCGGATATCACTGTCGTCGCAAAAGGCCGGACATACGCGACGTTCGATAATCACATTTGTGCGACGCCGCTGAGCCGATAGTGACCTTTGGTAAGGACGAACGAACACAGTGCCATAAAGATTGGACGACTAACGGAAAGGGTATGGAGCAGCTGATGACGCGCGGTGCCCAACTCGAACTACCTGGTGATCAGAGTGGCAGCGGCACCTTCTGTCGTCTCGCTCGTTCGGTTCAACCGTTCGGAGATGAATTATGCGGATGATTGCCCTTACGATAGTGTGCATTGGCATGAGCACGGCGGCCGTTGCTCAGGATCTGAACACAAGTCCGCTCGACCATACCCCGGTCATAGCGCTGGGAGCCGCGGCTAATGCGCAAGCCCGAGACGTCGCTCGTACTAAGCGATCCACCCGTCGCGCATCTTCAGCGGTGAGCGATCGTCAGACCTGCCGCGAGCTTCCATCCTACCGCGCGAAACTTGGCGCGTCCGATCGACGGATCGTGAAGCTGACGCGCCTCTGTCGTGAGGCCGGGCTATGAGGGGCATTGCTACGTGACCGGAAAGCGCCTCGAGCTGCGCTCTTCTGCGGCTTATGCCATATTGAAGCCTCACGTTTGGACGTCGTCGCCGGAAGCCAGCCTATTTGCCGGCTGACCAACGGCGGAAGCCGACGTCAGAGCCGAACTTCGAGCAAGCCCCCGCGAACGCCGAACATCCGCGATCCACGAATATCCGACGCCGTCATGTCCTACACGCCCTCGGTCCGCTAACGCTGACTCCGCTCTTTCGCATTGCTGGATATCGCTCAGCCGCTCGTCGCATCCGGGTGCATATCGTGTGACCTTGTGTGAACTTCGGCGCCACGGAGCGTCGTGATACGGGCCGCTACCCCTCGCGCGTGGTGATTCCCCGGCGCATCATCTTGCGCAGCTTGCCCGGCATCCAGCGCGCGGCGAAGGCCATGCGGTGCGCGGTCTTGCCGACATAGGTGTGGACCTTGTCGCCATGCACCGCCGCCCAGGCCGCGAGCGCGACGTCTTCTGCAGAGGTCAGTTCCAGCCCCGCGCCGGTCACGGTCTCGCGGATCGAGTGATCCGATCCCCCGGCCGGGCCTTGCAGCAGCGGCGTGTCGATGAAGCTTGGGATGATCGAGCGCACCTTCACCCCGGCGCCCGCCCATTCGCCGTCCAGCGCCTCGGTCATCGCGCGGACGCCGAACTTGGTGGCGGAATAGGGCGCGAGGCCGGCGGATCCGTAGATTGCCGATGCGCTCGCCGTGTTCAGCAGGCACGATCCCGGCGTCGCGGCGAGATAGGCATAGCCGATCCGCGCGCCGTTCAGCGCCCCGACCAGATTAATCGCGATGACGCGGTCGATCTCCTCGAAGCTGGTTTCGGCGAGCGGCCCGCCCGACCCGATCCCGGCATTGTTGAACAGGACGTCCAGCCGCCCGCCGGTCGTCGCGACGAACGCATCCAGGCTGGCGACCCAGGCCTCCCGGTCCCGCACGTCCATCGGATATGCGGACGACATTCCGGGCGGCAGCAGCGCCGCCGTCTCGGCCATTCCGGCGACGTTGACGTCGGCCAGCCCGACGCGCCAGCCACGCGCGGCGAACAGCTTGGCCGTCGCTTGCCCGATGCCCGATCCGCCGCCGGTGATGAAGATAGATTGCTGGTGCGCCACTGAAATCCCCTGCCCTTCGGTGTTTTTTCGACTGTGCGGTACGCCGGAGGCCACGGCAAGCCGTCCGCTCGTCGGCGCGGATTCGGGAAGGAGCGTTTGACGCCTGCCCCGCCCTCCCGCACAACCCGCCGCAATGTCACAGGATTCCCCCGGCCCCGCCGTCGCCTTTGCCGATGTGACGAAGCGGTACGGCGATGCGGTCGCGGTGGATGCCGTGTCGGTCGCGATCGCACCAGGCAGCTTCGTCGCGTTGGTCGGATCGTCGGGATCGGGCAAATCGACTTTGCTCAAGATGATCAACCGGCTGGTCGAGCCGAGCGGCGGCCGGGTGACGATAGGCGACGAGGACGTCACGCAGGCCGAGCCATACCTGCTGCGTCGGCGGATCGGCTATGTGTTCCAGAATATCGGGCTGTTCCCGCACATGAACGTCGCCGAGAACATCGCGATCGGATTGCGGATCGCGGGGGATGCATCCGGGGCGGACGGCGCCAGCGCGCGGGTGACGGAATTGCTCGAACTGGTCGACCTGCCCGCCGCGTTCGCCCGGCGGATGCCCGGCGAGCTGTCCGGCGGGCAGCGGCAGCGGGTCGGCGTGGCGCGCGCGCTGGCGCCAGCGCCCGGGCTGATGCTGATGGACGAACCGTTCGGCGCGCTCGACCCGGTGACGCGCGATCAACTCGGCACCAGCATCCGGGCGCTGCACGACCGGCTTGGGCTGACGACGATCATGGTGACGCACGACATGGCGGAGGCGCTGCTGATCGCGGACCGAGTGCTGGTGATGGAACGCGGGCGGATCGTGGCGGATGAAACCCCGCGCGACCTGATCGCGGGCAAGGGCGGCGCGGCGGCGGATGCGCTAGTCGCGGTGCCGCGGGAGCAGAGCCGTCGCTTGAGGGATCTGGAATCGTGAGCGCGTTCCTGGAGGCGATGGGCCGCGTGCCCGATCTGCTGGCGTCGCACCTGTTGCTGGCGGCATCGGCGCTGCTGGCGGGACTGGTGATCAGCCTGCCGTTGGCGGTCTGGTCTGCGCGGAATGCCCGCGTCGGGCGGGTCGCGCTCGGTTTCGCGAGCCTGGTCCAGACGATACCGTCGCTCGCGCTGCTCGCGTTATTCTACCCGCTGTTGCTGTCGCTATCGACCCTGGTCGGGGGCGGGATACCTGCTTTGGGGTTCCTGCCGTCGCTGCTCGCGCTGACCTTGTATGCGCTGTTGCCGATCCTGCGCAACGGCGTGACGGGGCTGGCCGGGATCGACCCGGCGGTGATCGAGGCGGCGGACGGGGTGGGCATGACGCCGGCGCAGAAATTGCGGCTGGTGGAGGCGCCATTGGTCGCGCCCGTCCTGATGGCGGGGATCCGGACCGCGGCGGTCTGGACGATCGGCGCGGCAACGTTGTCCACCACCATCGGCTATCCGAGCCTCGGCGACATGATCTTCGCCGGATTGCAGACTCAGAACTGGGCGCTGGTGCTGGCCGGATGCGTGAGCGCGGCGGCGTTGGCGATGGCGGTGGACGCGATGCTCGGCGTGATCGAACACGGCATCCGCCACCGCCGCCACGCGCAGGTCTGGATCGCGGCGGCAGTGCTGGGGGCGGGCGTGCTGGTCGCGCTGACGCCGTTATGGCCGAAGTCGGGTGACGATCAGGTCGTGACGATCGGCGCGAAGAACTTCTCCGAGCAGTATATCCTTGCGCGGTTGATCGGGCACCGACTGGAGCGTGCGGGATACCGGGTGCAGTATCGCGAGGGGCTGGGTTCGGCGGTGATCTTCGGTGCGCTGAAGAGCGGCGATACCGACGTCTATGTCGACTATTCCGGTACGATCTGGGCCAATGAGATGCACCGCAAGGACGTCCCCCAACGCGCGCCGATGCTGGCGCAGATCGGGGAATGGGCGTCAAAGACTTCCGGCGTGAAACAGCTCGGCGCGCTGGGTTTCGAGAATGCCTATGCCTTCGCGATGCGCGGCGACGATGCGAAGGCGCGCAAGATCGCATCGCTGGACGATCTGGTCGCGGCCGCCCCGACGCTGAACCTCGCTTCCGATCTGGAGTTCCTCGAACGGCCCGAATGGGCGGCGGTCCAGCGTTCCTATCCGCTGAGGTTCAAGTCAGCGCGCGCCTATGCGCCGACCTTCATGTACCGCGCGCTCGACAGCCGTCAGGCGGACGTGATCTCGGCATTTTCGTCCGACGGGCGGATCGCCGCGCAGAAATTGACCGTGCTGACCGACCCACGCCGCGCGATCCCGGGCTATGACGCGATCCTGCTCATCGCGCCGAAGCGCTCCGGCGATGAACGGTTCAACGCGGCGTTACGGCCGCTTATCGGACGCATCCCGGTTGAGGCGATGCGCGAGGCTAACTACATGGTGGATCGCGATACCGACAAGGCAACGCCGGAACAGGCCGCGCGCTGGCTCGAGGAACGCCTGGGATTACGCTGATGCCGTTGCGCGATCATTTGAGGAGCCGGCTCGTCGGGGAAGTCCGGGCGATCTTCAACGACAAAAATCGCGGCGAGCAACCGGTGCAGCGCCGCGACGACGGCCTGTTCGGCCCCGGATCCGCCGCCTGGACGGTGCATGGCGACGTGACGACGATGATGGTCGGCGGCGTCGCGGCATTGCTGTTGCAGATGCTCCACCCGGCGGTGCTGGCCGGCGTCTGGGATCATAGCGAGTTCCGCAAGGACATGCTGGGGCGGCTGCGGCGGACGGCACGCTTCATCGCCGTGACGACGTTCGGTGCGCGTGACGATGCCGAGGCCGCGATCGAGCGGGTGCGATCGATCCACACCTATGTCTCCGGCACGCTGGCCGATGGCACGCCGTATCGCGCCGACGATCCCCGGCTGCTCGCCTGGGTGCATGTGACGGAGATGACGAGCTTTCTCGATGCGTGGCTGATGTATGGCGATCCCAGGATGTCGCTGGCGGATCAGGATCGGTATTTCGCCGAAACCGCACGGATCGCGCGCGATCTGGGGGCGGACCCCGTGCCGACCACCAAGGCCGAGGCGCTGGCGCTGATCGCCGAGATGCGGCCCGAACTGAAAGTGGATGCACGCACGCGGGAAGTGGCCCGCATCGTCCTGACGCAGCGCGCGCCGAAGCTCGCGGCGCAACCCGTACAGGCGATGACGTTCCAGGCGGCAGTCGACCTGTTGCCGCATTGGGCGCGCGAGATGCACGGGCTGCATGCATCGACATTGGGACGGCCATTGGTGTCGGCGGGGACGCTGGGGCTGGCCAAGACGTTGCGCTGGGCGTTCCACGGCTGAGGGCTACCACGCGCTTTCACCCTTGCGAAGCGCGCAGGCCCGCCGCAGACTTGCCCCCATGACGATGACCGTAACCACCGCTGGCGCCGATACCGCGCGATCCGGCGTGACGATGATGGCCCGGCCCGAGCCTTTGCGCATGGCGCCCGAAGAGACGGCGGTCGTCGTGATCGACATGCAGAACGCCTATGCCTCGCCCGGCGGCTATGTCGATCTGGCGGGGTTCGACATTGCGGGGGCGGCGGCGGCGATCGAGCGGGTCGGCATGGTGCTGGATACCGCGCGCAAGGCCGGGGTGCAGATCGTGTACCTCCAGAACGGCTGGGATGCGGAATATCAGGAAGCGGGCGGCCCCGGTTCGCCCAATTGGCACAAGTCGAACGCGCTGAAGACGATGCGCGCGCGGCCCGAACTGCACGGTCAGTTGCTGGCGCGCGGGACGTGGGATTACGAGATCGTCGATGCGCTGGCGCCGCAAGCGGGCGACCTGCGCGTGCACAAGACGCGCTATTCGGCATTCTTCAATTCGCAACTGGACAGCGTGCTTCGGTCGCGCGGCATCCGGAATATCGTGTTCGTCGGGATCGCGACGAACGTCTGCGTCGAAAGCACGCTGCGCGACGGCTTCCACCTCGAATATTTCGGCGTGATGCTGGAGGATGCGACGCATCATCTGGGACCGCCGATGATGCAGGAAGCGACGGTCTACAATATCGAGAAGTTCTTCGGCTGGGTTTCGACCGTGGCCGATTTCTGCGGGTCTTTCGGGCAGGTGCCCAAGGACTGATCCCCCGCCCCCGCTTTAGTCTCCGGAGACAGCATGCCGTTCGAACCGATCAATCCGCCGCAATTCCCAACGCCGATCGCGCCCTATTCCGCCGGGGCGAAGGCGGGCAATACGGTCTATGTTTCGGGTGTGCTGGCGCTGGGCGAAGGCGGCACGGTGTTGCATGTCGGCGATGCCGCAGCACAGACGCGCCACATATTGGACGTCATCAAGATCACGCTGGAGGCGGGCGGCGCGACGCTGGAGGATGTGGCGATGAACCATATCTTCCTGAAGGATCTGGCCGATTATGCCGCGTTCAACGCGGTCTATGCCGAGTATTTTCCGGGCGCGAAGCCGGCGCGCTATTGCATCAAATGCGATCTGGTGAAGCCCGATTGCCTGGTCGAGATCGCTTCCGTGGCGCATATCGGTTGAGCGCCTTCCCGCTTCGTCACCCCTGCGCATCGGACGGTTAGTTGGCGGAGGCTGGTGGGCTGTATTACGAGGAGCATGGCAGCGGGCCGCCGCTGATCCTGTCTTCGGGGCTGGGCGGGTCGGCGGGATATTGGGCGCCGAACCTGTCTGCGCTGGCGGAGCATTTCCGCGTCATCGCCTATGATCATCGCGGCACGGGGCGCAGCGACCGCACCGTCCCGAGGGGCGGGACCGGCGTGGCGGGCATGGCGGCGGACGTCGTGGCGCTGATGGATGCCCTCGCGATCAAGCGGGCCGACTTTGTCGGGCATGCGTTGGGCGGGATGATCGGGCTGGAAACGGCGATCTCAGCCGGGCGGATCGACCGGCTCGTCGTCATCAACGGCTGGGTCGAACTGGATGCACATACACAGCGATGTTTCGACGTACGGCTGACGCTGTTGCGCGACAGCGGGGCGGAGGCGTTCCTGCACGCACAGCCTCTATTCCTCTATCCGCCCGACTGGATATCGTCGCACGATGCGGAGTTGCGGGCCGAGGCGGCGCACCAACTGGCGCATTTCGCCGGCGCGGAAACGACCCGGCGCCGCATCGACGCGGTGCGGTCCTACGTGCCCGATCTGGTACGGATGTGCGACATTCCGGCGCTGCTCGCGCTCGCGACGCGCGACGACATGCTCGTGCCGATGCAGCGGTCGCTGGACGTCGCCGCGCACGTACCCGGCGCCAGAACCGCGACGTTCGACTGGGGCGGCCATGCCTGCAATGTCACCGATCCGGACACTTTCAACCGCCTCGTCCTCGATTTCCTCAGGAGCTGAACATGCAAGTCGGTGTTTTCGTCCCCATCAACAACAATGGCTGGCTGATCAGCGAAAACGCACCGCAATATAAGCCGAGCTTCGACCTCAACAAACAGATCGCGCAGTCGGCGGAGAAGCACGGCCTGGATTTCCTGCTGTCGATGATCAAGCTGCGCGGTTTTGGCGGGAAGACCGAATTTTGGGAATATGGACTGGAAAGCTTCACGCTGATGGCCGGGCTGGCCGCGGTGACCGAGCGGATCAAGATCTACGCCACTTGCCCCACGCTGATCATCCCCCCGGCCTTTGCCGCGCGGATGTGTAACACGATCGATTCGATCAGCCACGGCCGGTTCGGTTTGAACCTGATCACGGGGTGGCAGCGACCGGAATATAGCCAGATGGGTTTGTGGCCGGGGGACGAGCATTTCCGCAACCGCTACAAGATGCTCGACGAATATGCCCAGATCCTGCGCGAATGCTGGGAGACGGGCGGCTCCGATCTGAAGGGCGAATACTATCAGATGGACGACTGCCGCGTGAAGCCGCAGCCGACCGGCGACATGAAGATCATCTGCGCGGGGTCGTCCGAAGAGGGGCTGGCCTTCTCCGCGAAGTGGGCGGATTACGCCTTCTGTCTGGGCAAGGGCGTCAACACGCCGACCGCCTTTTCATCGAACAACGACAAGCTGGCCGCCGCGACCGCGAAGACCGGTCGCGACGTGTCGATCTTCGTCCTCGTCATGGTCATCGCCGCCGAGACGGACGAAGAAGCGATGGCGAAGTGGAAATCCTACAATGACGGCGTCGATCTGGAGGCGATCGCCTGGCTCGCGGATCAGGGCGCGGTGGACAAGCATAACAAGGACACCAACGTCCGGCAGCTTGCCGCGCCCGAAGGTGCGGTCAACATCAACATGGGCACGCTGGTCGGCAGCTACGAAAGCGTCGCGCGGATGCTGGACGAGATGGCCGCAGTGCCGAACACCGGCGGCGTGCTGCTGACGTTCGACGATTTCGTCGAGGGGGTCGAGGCGTTCGGCACGCGGATCCAGCCGCTGATGAAATGCCGGGAGCATATCACAGCGGCGGAATGAAACTCCGGCGCTACCCTTCCAGGCAATCGCGCAGGTTGCCGAGGGGCAGCGGGGTCGAAAAGTGCATGCCGAATGCGTTGCCCTCGACCCAGCGGACGGTGCCGAACAGGCATATCTGGTGACCGGGCAGCAGGATCTGTCCGGTCTGTCCGGGTTCGACCGCGACGTTTGCCTCCAGCCGGACGCCGCCGGGGGAGATGTTCGAGATCTTCGCCTTGAACTGGCGTCCGGACAGCCGGACCACGGCATCGAGCGTGACGTCGAAGCGCGGTGCGCGCGCGATTTGCCCGTCATCGCTCGTCTGGCAGAATACGGGTTCCAGATTCTGCTTTTCTACGAATTGCATGCCGGCCTTCATGCCGTTGACCCAACGGACATGCGCGGTGCACCGGGGCAAGCCGCGAAGCTCGATCTCCAGCGCCTGCCCGACGGCGGGCGTGAAGCTCATCCGTGCCATCAGTCCGTATTCGGACAGGTTGAGCACGAGACAGGCATTGTCGTTCATGCCGTCATTGACCTTTCCGATCAGCAATACCGTCGAGGCGCGCGCAGCTTCGCGGCGGTCGACATTGGCGGACGGTACGGTCTGGGGTGAAGGGATTGTTTGGTAGAACATGATCATACATTCCTTTCACTTGATCGCGCGAACCAGCGATCTTCGGGATGAATTGAGGTGAGGCGCGGATCCGGTGTCATCGCGCGGAGCATTCGTGCGCGGAACTTCACCCGTTGCCAGAATGTCGCGTCCTTAAGACGCCACTGCCGGATCGCCTCGCAACAGAAGGATTCGATCAGTTCCTCGCTTTCTTGCCGGTCGCGCAGCGCGAAGCTGGCGGCCAGCTCCTCGAGCGCGGCGACCTGATCGGCCTCGGGCGGGGTGCGCATCGACTGCAACCCATTTGGATAGAAGCTCATCATCTCTCCTATCTCAGCATGACGCGATACCGAAGGCGGAAGGCGCCGCCGGTGGTCATGATGCCGTTGCTCATCGTCACGCGGATGCCGCGGACCTTGCCGTCATATCCCGTACCGTCGTCCTGCGGCAGATAGGTCCAGGTGACGCCGTCGGAATATTCGATGCTGCCATAGGTCAGGCCACTCGACAGCAATTGCAGGCCGAGCAACGTGCCGTTGGTGAATTCGACCGCGGTGGAGCCGCTGCCGTAGGGAAGAACGCGGAACTTTACCGTCGCCGGGATGACGTCCTCGATCACGACGTGGCGGATCGTGACGAGGTTCAGCAAGGGATTGGTCGCGACGAGCGAATAGTCGATCGTCGCGCCCGGCAGGTTGCGCGCGGGGGTGAGCGTATTGACCTGATCTCCGACGATCGTGCTGGTCTTGTCGACATTCAGATCGGCGGCGATGGCCGGCGTGGTCATGACCAGCGCGGCAATCAGCGCGAGGATCATCCGGAGTGAAAGCGGGGTCACTTCCGTCCTCCAAAGATCGCGCGGGTAGTGTTGCCAATGGTCCGCTGGTCGAATTTCATCCGCATCGTGATGTACGGGCCGTGCCGGGTGTAGCGATCATCCTCGAAGTCGCGATCGCGATAGCCGGCGACGTTGTAGCCGCCCGTGATCCAGACATTCTTCGCCGGCGAGACACCGATCGACGGGCCGCCGCTGAACGCCACCGCGCCGCGATCCCAGGCGTGCTGGACCGAGCCCTGCATGCCGATGTCGAAGCGGGTGCCGATGTCCTTGCGCAGTTCGAAGCCGGTGACGTGGATATACCCGGTATAAATGTCGTCCTGAAACCGTCCGCGCACATATTTGGAGCCATAATAGAGGGTCGCTTCGAAGCCGTGCCCGTTGCCCTCGGGGCCGGAGCGATAGTTGATCGCGAGATTGTTGATCGCGCGGCTGGTGACCTGATCGCCCGCCCCATAGGCCGGGACACCCAGATTGTTGCCGGCGGAGAAGCCGGCATCAGCGCCTTCGTGGCGCAGTTCGAAGCGTTCCAAGATGGACCAGCGGCTGTCGAAGGGGCGCAGCGCGATGGCGAGATCCGCCGAGGCATAGGTGCCCGATGCACCACCCGCGTCCGTCGTCCGATAAGCGCGGATCGAGGATGCGAGCGTCTGACCCTCGCCGAGCGAGCGCAGGAAGTTGGTCGTGAGGCCGAGCCGCTTGTCAGCGGCGGCGTCGCGATATTCGATCCGCCCGTTCCACGACCAGCGATTGGCACGATAGGCCGCGCTGAGCGTGGCGGCGGTAAAGCTGCCGGTGCTGCCCGTATTGCCGAAGCCCCCCGTGGTCGAGGACGAAACCGAGCCGATCGAGCCGCCCGACGCGACCGGCTGGAAAGGATTGATCACCGCACCGGTCGGGACGCGCCCGCTGATCGTCGAGGCGGCATCGAGCGTGGCGTCGAACGTCCAGTGCTTGCCGACCGGCAGCGACTGGCTGAGGCCGTATTGCGCGAAGGTGCGGCCGCCATTTTCGGCCACGGCCTGCTGGTTGAGCGTGCTCATCAGCTTGGCACCGGTCCAGGGCGCGACGTCGAAACCGATCTGCTTGGTATGGACGACGAATTCCTGGCCGTTCGCGATTTCGTATCCGCCGATCAGGCGGATGCCGGGCGTGATGCGATAGGCCGCGGTCAACTGGTGACGGATCGGGAAGTCGACGCTGTCCTTGTCCCCGCCCGGCGCGAACTGGGTCTGGCCGGACACGGTCAGGTCGCCGCCGAACAGGATCTGGCTGCCACCGAGGGTGAGCAGGCGGGAGTCGCGATCCTTGCCGTCGCGGCCACGATCCATCGCCACCTGGGCGCCGATGAAGACGGTGCCGGTGTCGCGGCGATATTCGAGCCGCATATCGCCGGCGGTGCGCGTGCCCGGCCCTTCCAGCTGCTGCTGGTGCCAGGCCGAGCCGGTCAGGTTGAGCCGGCCGGATAGATGGACCTTGCCGTCGAAGCCGAACTTGCGCGTCCCCGCCTCAACCAGATTCTGCTGGCCAAGACCGAAGCTGGCATCCTGTTGCCGGGCATAAGCGAGCACGTCGGCGACCGGGCCGTGATGCTCGACCTCCGCGGTATAGGCCTGGCCATCGCGCAGTCCGCCGCGCCCGCCGGTCGCCGCTTCGGCGCGCAGCAGCGTGCTGGTGGTGAGTTTTGCCTTCAGGTCCACGCCCGCAACGGTGGCGACGCCGACGGTTTCGTCGCGAATGCCGCTGACGCCGACTTCGACGCGGCCCTGCGCAAGCTTCGCGGCGACGCGGGCGGCGGCGACCAGCTTGCCGCTGCGACCGCCGTCGACTTCGTAATCGGCGACGATGAAGACCGGGTTGAGGTCCAGATCGCGGCTGAGCACGGGTTCGCGGAAGCGGATCGTGCCAGCGACGATATCGATGTCATAGTCGATGTGGCGAGCGAGTTCGCGGCTGGAGACGATCAGTTCGGAACGGAAGCGGTTGCGCACCTCGATCCGCAACTTGTCGCTGTTCGGCACGATGTTGCGGCCCGACAGGCGATACGGACCGCTGAGGCCGTTGCCCTGGATCTCGTCGCGCGAATACAGAGTGTCGGTGGTAGCAGCGAAGCCCGTCGCGCGCAGTTTCGTGCCTTCGTATGCCGCCTTCAGGCCGTTCAGCGTGCGGCTGTAGCGGGTGAGTTGCGTGTCGGTGAAGCCGGTTTCGAAGTCGCCGAAAAGAGCGTAGAATTCGCGGCGTTCGAGACGCAGGTACAGCTTGCGCCGGGTGGCCGCGTCATAGCCCTGCTGCGAGCCGTCGCCATAGACGGTGTAATAGCGGTCGGGATCGATCGTGCCGAGCAGCCCGCGCGTCGGATCGTACTTCCGGTCGCTGTCATAGGCGATCGTCAGCAACCACGATCCTTTGACTCGACCCTTGGCATAGAAGCTCAACTGGCCGTCCGTGACGACCTTGCCGCGTTCGGCGACGGGCAGGCCGGACGAATGCTTGCGCAGCGTGTCGTAGCCGATCGTACCCGATCCGAAGCCGACGACCATCCAGTCCTTCTGCGCACCCGACAGCCAAGCGCGGATCTCGCTGGTACGGGTGATCTTCTCATCGGTCAGCGCGATCTTGATCTGGACGGCACCGGCCTGCGTCGTGGGCTGCAGCGCAAGGAACGCGATGCCATCGTCGCCGACGACGCGCGCAGTGGTGGCGGCGCGATCGCGCCCGGCAAGCTGGCGGCCCTGTTCGAGTTCGGCCTGCACCGCGGCGGTGTAGGGCTGATCGACTGTGAAGGGGACGACGGTGCCGGCATGGACCGGACGCCCATCCCTGTCGGTGACGCGCACCGCGATCAGCGGGCGCGTGAGGCCGTCGGCGACGAGGCGGCTTTGCGCGGCGTCATAGACCGCGTTCGCGGCGGTTCCGGACACGCCGACGGTGCGGGCAATCGTCTGAACCTCACGCCCATCGGCGGACAGAATGCGCGCGACGAGCTGGTTCGTGCCCGATCGCAGCGGGAGGCCGGACCAGCGCGACACGGCGACACCGGTGCTGTCGTTCACATCGGTACCGTCGAAGGCGAGCGCATCGCCGCGGACGCCGTTGATCGTCAGCGCGACATTCTGCCCCGGCAGGTGCTTGACGACGACCCGGGTGACCGGCGCACGGGGATTGTAGGTTTCGGTCGGGAAAAGCATTGCGATGCCCGGCGTCTGGCCCGTGAGCCAGTCGCGATTGCCCGCGGCGGTGGCGTCGTCGATCTGGGTGACCGGCAAGTCCGCCAGGGAAGATACGGACTTGCCGGTCGGACGGAGCTGAAAGTCTACGCGCTTCAACAGTCCGCCATCTGCTTCGACGAAGCGCGAGATCGCGCTTCCGGCCTGTCGTGTATCGACATCGCACGCGACCGCTTCATGGGAAGCGGGGATGCTGGCAGTGTCGAGTTGCACGACGTGACGGCCTGGGCGTACGCCCTCGATATGGTACAATCCGTCGCGATCGGTGACGACGAACGTGCCGTCCTCCATCAACAGGCGGATTCCGGCTATCCCTTTGCGATGGCTGTCGGGATCGCCGCAATTTCCTTCGCTGACACGACCGATGATAGTCATCGCATCGGTGAAGAGCAGGCTGCGCAGGCGCACGGAGGCCATCGCTTCGTTGCTTTGAGCATTGGCGCCGAGCACGCGGGCGCGGTTCAGCGCCTCGCCCTGCGGCGCACCGGGCGCGATACTGACGACGTAACGGAGTTCTGCCGTGCCGCCCGCCGCGATCGACGGAATGGTGAAATCCAGCGTGCGTCCATCGGTCGCGACCCTGGGTTCCGCCCCGCCCCGCGTCGATCCGCGTTCGTAGCGGAGGCCGGCGGGCAAAACGTCCGAAACGTGTAGCTCGCGCGCCGCCAGAGTATCCCGGTTGGTTATCTGCAGCCGGTATTGCACGAAGTCGCCCGGCGATGCCTCGCGCACCGACGCCGCCTTGGTCAACAACAGCGCGGCGCTCGTCGGCCGATCGAGCGGGATATCGACATAGAAGGGATCGGGTTCCGCCAGCGTCAGCCATCCGCCGAAGCTGGTCGGGTTGATGATGAAGGGCTGGCCCGTGGGGTCGCGCAAGGCGGCGATGACGGCCGGGTCCTGTACCGAGGGTGCGGTATAGTCGCCGGGGGGCTCGATCCGCAGCGAATAGGTACCGGGCGCGGCGAGCGGGAAGCGGAAGCGACCCGGACGACCGGGATAAATACGCCCGCTGCTGTCAGTGACGGTTTCGCCGCTGATGACGGTGGAGGGATAGCGCGAGACGCCGTCATCGCCGTAGACCTGCGCCGGGTTGCCCGCCGTGTCGACCAGCGTCACGCGCGTGCCGTCGACCAGCGCGCCGGTGCGGGAATCGAACGTGAAGCCCGCTGGATCGATCAACAAAGACGCGCTGGAACCGAAGCTGAAGCCGTCTTCGATAAAGCTGAGCTTGATCGTGACGCCGCGTTTCGTCCGAACATCGCAGGGTACCAGATCGGGATATTTCCCGGTCATGGAGGCCGGAACGCCGCCCGCGAAGACGCCCGTATCGGGCCCGGTTTCCACCAGGGTCAGCGTGGTGTGGATCGGCCCCGCGTCGACATCGATGACGGCGTTTTCGCGGGTCAGTGGATCGCGATTGCTGCCCTCGCTGTCGAGGGCGAGGATCAGGTCGGTATGGATGTCGATCGTCTCGACCAAAGGCGCCGCCGCATAGTCCGCAGCATCGATCGGTGCAGGCGTGAAGGTAGGGATGGGCGAGCCTTTGCAGGCCATGCCCGTCATCTCGTACTTCATCGGCGTGAGATGGAAACTGAGCGAGGTCGGACGCTTAGTGCGCGTGACGTCGAGCGAAACAGTGTTCGATGGCACGATGCGGTGACCATCGCCAACCGTATAGGTTAGCGATGCTGTGTTGGTCACGCGCCCCGGGCCCATCTGGGGCACCTGGGCCCGGAGCGCGGTGACGCTGCTCGACAGGCCGAGGACAAGGGCGCTGACGCGCGCAAGAGTGCGGAAACTGGACATAAGGGGGTGCTGTCCGGCGCACGGGGGTTTCCCGCGCGCCGGCTGGCAAAGTTCCTTTTCGGTAAGGGCGTCTGTTTAGTTGATCGTGACCTGGAAGCTGACCGCCATCGACGTACTGCCCAACAGGGTCGGGATCGACGCGGTCACCGTTTTGGTCGTCGCGTTGAACGATCCGCCATACGGACTGAGCGGGACGGCCGACCCGTCGTCATTCGCGGCGAACCCGCCAAGAATGCAGACGCCGCCCGTGCCGAGACCGCCGATCCGGATCGATCCCGGAACATAGGTGGTGTTCGTCGGGATCACGTCGGTCAGCGTGATGCCGTTTGCCGGGACGAGCAGGCTGCTATTCTGGATCGTCAGGCAATATTGCACCGTCGCGCCGGGGATGGCCTTCGGCGCGATCAGATTGACGTTGTCCGTCACGACCGCCGACGTTTTCGTAATGCTGAGATTGGCGGTGCGTGCGCCGACTTCATATTGCAGGTAGGCGCGGGCCTGTCCGTTGCGCGCCGCGTCATAGCCGAGCAATCCGTCGGTATCGGCATCGGCAAAGACGATATCCTGATCGGCATTCTGGTTGAGCAGATTGAGATCGGTCGCGACGAGCGCCTGCCCCGCCGTCCCCGTCGCGCCGCCGATCGCGACCTGCGCATTCAGCGAGACCGAGGCGTAGTTCGCCGACGTGGTGTTGGGTACATCGGCGACGACGAAGACCAACGCCGAGGCGTCGGGCAACATCTCGTCCAGATACGTCACGAGCTGGTCCTGCGCGTCCCATTGGCCGTTCGTGTTGGAATCGACATAGATGCGGACGTTGCCGACATCGTAATTGTCCGTTCCCGTGCCGCCGGCGCCGAGGATCTGGCTGGTCGTCAGCAGCATGTCCTGTGTGCCGTTGGTATTGTTCGTCACGCGGAACGCCATCACCGCGTTGGACTGGCCGAGATTGACGATCGTGTTGGTGTTGGGGTCGGCAGCGACGGTGACGTTGACCTTGCGGTCGACGACGAAGGTCGACAGGTTCGATTGCACGCTCGCCGGCGTGCCGTTGACGGTATAGGTGGCGTTCGCCTGGTTGCTGATGACCGTGCCGGCGGACGTGGTCTGCGCATACGCAGCCCCGCCGACACCGAACGTCGCGACCGCGGTCGTTCCCGACAGCAGAAGTCGCCGCATCCCTTTTGCAGTCATTGAAGATACTCCGTTGAAAATGGTGTGTGGGTTGGGGTTGAGGGTGGTGGTCATTTGATGACGGCCTGGAATGCGAGTTGGCCTTGCGCGCCGGCCGCCACCGGACTTGCGAGGCGCCACCGGACGGTGGTGACATCGTCAGGCACCGCCGCGCGCGAAGTCCCGGCGGCAGTCGCCACGCGGAGGCCGGACAGCGGGCCGAAAGTCTTGCCGTCGACCGAAAGCTCAGGTGCGGCGGAACCGGGATTGGCGGCGCGATAGGCGATGTTCGCCGGCACCGGATTCGCGAGGACGAGGTTCGCGATCGGCTGCGTGCCGGTGTTGCGATAAGTGAGGACGAAGACGACGCGGTCGCCGGGGACGATCTTGTCCGCCTTGACCAATGCGATGCGCGTCGTGCCGTCGGCGGCAGCGACACGCTTCTCCGTCTTGACTTCGCTGACCAGCGACAGCGGGCCGGCGGCATAGGCCGCGGTGGCGGAGATGGCCGCGACGGCGGCGGCGGCGGCGATGATATGCAGGCGCATCTGATGACTCCTCATTGAATCCGGACCTTGAACTTGATGGTGTGGATGACGGGATCGACCGGCGCGCCGAGCGCGACCGCGATGGCCGAGGCGGTCGCGGTTCCGGCATCGCCGTCCGCGCCGTCGGTCAGCGATGCACCGTCGAGCATCAGGCTGCCGGGCACGTAGCTGGTACCCGCAGGGATCGGATCGTCGACGCGGACGCCGCTGGACGGGCCCGGGATGCTGGCGGTGAGCGTGTAGGTGATGACCGCGCCGCTGACCGCGCTGGCGGATCCGTCCGCCGCCAGGACCGACTGGGTCTTGACCAGGGATCCCTGTGCCGCCTGGCCGATCGTGGGGACGATGATCTGCCCCTGTGCGCCGGTCGGACCGACCAGTGCGTCGCCGCCGCCATCGCCCCGGCCGGGGAATGCGGTGCCGGGCGAACCGCTGCCGGTGACCGCGCGGGCGACGATGACGTTCTGTACGCCGTCGAACTGCCCCTCGTCGCCGATCAACAGCAGCTGGAGTTGTGCGCCGGGCGCTATCGAGGGCGTGATCGCGCTAGCCAGCAGTTGATCGCGCGCGGCGTCGTAGCGGCCGTCGCCATCCACATCGATCGCGAAGCGCGATGGCGGCGTGTCGGTGCCGTCGGTGGCGGACAGGGCGAATGCCTCCTGCCCATTGCCACGATTGGTGACGACGAGCCCGATCGATGTCGTCGCCGGGGTGATCGGTTCGTTGCCACGCCGGGCGAGCGCTATGTCGAGCCGCTCCGCCACCACTGTCGTCACCGTATTCGACTGTGCGGCGATCGGCTGACCGGCAATATCATAGCGCAGGGCGGCAGTATTGGGGATCGGCGTTCCGGCAGTCGTCTCGGCCCGCGCGGAGCTGGATACTATTGCGACCGTTCCGGCCAGCATCGACGCGACACACGACTTCACACACGGGCGCCTGAACCCGTTTGATCCTGTAACGATGTGAAGGCGTGCGCGCATGGTTCCCCGACATTTGAGTCAGGGGGATTTTCAGTGATGTCGCTTAACGAAAAGCTACAGCATCACTTTGGGTTTACTTGGGATTGTTCAGCAATTCGGTTCGATTGGAACTGGTATCGGGGGGAGGATTTCGTCTCGTAACAACGCGGGATGCGACCCGGATCGGTTCGATCGGCGGCGCCGAGGCGGGGCGGAATGTCGGAACCGAAACGACGTATTTACGGGCGTTTACCACGTTCCGAAAACGACGACTCAACCGATCGTGACGTCCTTTAAATAGTTGACCATCGCGGCATGCCCCCGCTCGCTAAGCGAGATGTCGATACGGCGGCGATCGATCGTGTCGGTGACGCGGTCGATCAGGCCGGACTTGTGGAGATGGTCGATCCAGCGCTGCGAGGTGGTCGCGGGGGCATCGCTACACGACACGAGCTGCTTCACATTCATCGTGTGCTCGCCTTCGTAGATGATGAACAATGCCATCAGCATTTCCCAGGCGGGTTCGTGGAACAGGTCGGACGGGAAGTATTTACGCCGTGCCTTGCGCGACGCAATGATCCCTCGCGCCCGCGCGACGAGGTCGGGCGGACCGTCCGACGGGGCAATACCGGGCGCCGGGCGGCTCGACGAGATGATCTGATCGGCGCGTACGCCGAATTCCCCGGCGATGCTGCCGAGCTTCGCGCTGAAATCCCGTATGAGGTCCTCGACCGTTTCCATCCCTTTTCAGCTCCATCCGTATCAAAACAACACAGACCGCCCCCGGCCTTCCATCCCTTCGATCGTCACCAGACTGCCAGCCTAACCCCCATAAAATCCGCACATATGTCAGAGAGTGTCCATTAATATCTATAATGGTTCAAGTTTTTTCGTACGTAAAAGCAATTCGCAGGTCCGGCGAGCGGAATTTCCGGCGCCCTTCGCATTTGCAGCAAGAATATGCGCGGCGGCGCATTACTTGCGGGTGACGTCATGACGCCGGACTTTACCCGGATCGGTCAAACCTGCGGCAATAAACCCGATTCCGCAGCGATCCCGGCGGCAAAACCCCCGGATCGACCGGCGAAGATTGATGGGTCGGATCGGGAGCGAAATCGATCGGTCCGCGTTAGCCACCCCACTTACGAAAGCGTGTTCCGGTGTCGGTGCAGCGCGTATACAGACCCGGCCGACGGCACGATAGCCGCCCGTCCAATACGGAGACACTGATGGATCCCCTGCGAATATATTCGCTTTTGCAGGAAGCTTGCCGCGCGCTCGAACAGGCGGGCGATCACGGCATCGCCGCGCATGTCGGACACAGCATGGCGCTGGTCCAGGAAAAATACGGCGTCGGCGTCGACCATCTGGACGTTTCCGACCCCGACGCCTGACTGTTCACGCTTCGTAACTCGCTGATAACCGGCGTAGAATGCGGCCGGCGCCGCGAAGGTGGCAGCCCGACCAATATCCGCTATTGAACGGACACCGCGACGCGCGAAGCCGTGCGGGCGGGTGGTCGCGGGAATTTCGGAAGGGGTTAGAATGTTTTCCTATCTCATCTCCGGATTGTCGGTCGAAAGCGACTTGACCCTGCCGGGGCTGATCGCCTTGCCCGACCCGCCGGATGCGCATGACGTCCGGTTGCACGCCGGTTCCGTGCCGCAGGAAATGGACGGCGCGGTGAACATCGGACCGAACTGGCAGATCGCGCCCGATCGCTTCACGATGACCGTACCGAATATCGTCCGCATGCTGATCACGGACGGTCGCGATATGACGTACGAGCTGCTCGACGGGACCTCCGCGACCGATGCGGCGATCTTTCTGAGCGGAACGGGGTTCGGCATCCTGTTGCATCAGCGTGGCCGCATCGTCCTGCATGCGAGCGCCGTACGCGTGCAGGATCAGGCGGTGCTGTTCTGCGGACAATCCGGCGCGGGCAAATCGACGCTGGCGGCGGCGCTGGTCGAGGCCGGATACGATCTCGTGACCGACGATTTCTGCGGCATCACGATGCGCGACGATGGCACGCCCTGGGTCGAGCCGGACGGGCGGCAGTTGAAGCTGTGGCAGAATTCGATCGACCGGCTGGCGCTCGCCGATCGAACCACCGCCCCGGTGCGCACGCACCTCGAGAAATTCTATGTCGAGCCACGCACCGTCATCTCCGCACCGCTGCCGCTCGCCGCGGTCTATATCCTGCGCGAGGCCCGCCCGCCCGATCCACCCGGAATAGAGCGGCCGAACATCGTCGACGGCGCGCTGCTGATCCGGAGCAACGCCTATCGGCCGTTGATGGTAGAACGGATGGATCAACAGGCGCTGTATTTTCATGCGGCGGCGACGATCGGCCAGCGGTCTGGCGTCTTCACGCTGACCCGCGCGATGGACTTCGAGCGATTCCCGACAGTGATCGGTTGGCTGGAGGATCATTGGCGGACGCTGGGCCTGCTGGAGCAGGCGGCTTGACCGATATCGTCTGGCTCGCCTCCTATCCGAAATCGGGCAACACCTGGTTCCGGATGCTGGTGGCCAATGTGCGGCAGGACAAGCCGGTCGATATCAACGCCTTGCCCGACAGTGTCGGCATCGTGAGCGCGCGGACATGGTTCGACCATATCATGCTGTTCCCATCGGGTTTGCTGACGCACGAGGAAATCGACCGGCTTCGTCCGAACCTCCATCGTACGATGGCTGCCGATCTGATGCCGCCGGACCCCGCGGATAAGACGGACACGCGCCTTGGCGCGAAGCGGTTCATCAAGACGCACGATGCCTACACCTATACCGCCGACGGGGAGCCGTTGCTGGGCGGACGCGCGGCGGCGGCGTGCGCGATCCTGATCGTCCGCGATCCGCGCGACGTGGCGGCGTCCCTGGCGCATCATATCGGAAGGACGGTCGATCAGGCGATCGACTTCATGGGATCGCAAGACGCCGACTTTTCCGGGCGGCGCGACCGGCAGCACAAGCAGTTGCGCCAGCTCCTGCCGACCTGGGGCGGCTATAATAGAGGGTGGATCGAGCAAGGCGACATTCCGGTGCATGTGGTGCGGTATGAAGATCTGAAGGCCGATACGCCGGGCGTCCTGCGCCATGCGTTGGTCTTTGCGGGGGTCGAGGTGAGCGAGGCTGAATGCGAGCGCGCGGCGCGCTTTGCCGATTTCGATGCGCTGAAAAAGCAGGAGGCCGAAAAAGGTTTTCGCGAAGGGGCCCGCGCGGTGCCAGCCTCTCGATTTTTCAGGCGTGGCGTGGCGGGGGGCTGGCGCGATGAACTGAACCCTGCCCAGGTCGCGCGGATCGAGGCGGATCATGCTGTGACGATGAGACATTTCGGTTATTATCCGGACGGTTACGAAAGGATGACGGGATGATCGGGCGTTCCGGAGATTGGCTGAGCGCGAAGGTCGGCGACGAGATCATGATGATGAGTGCCGAGCGGGGCGATTATATCGGTGTCAACGCAGTGGGTGCGCGGATCTGGGAATTGATCGAGACGCCGAGCGACATGGACACGATCTGCGCCGCGTTGGTGCGGGAATTCGAAGTGGACGCGGCGACATGTCGCGCCGAAGTCGAGCGATTCATCACCGAAATGGGCAAGCATGGCGCGGTCACGATCGACGCTGGATAAGCTCGGCACGCTGTCGCGGGTCGGACTGCGGCGGCAGGCGCTGGTCGCGGAGGCGATCGCGGCGATGCTGCGCGCGCGCGTCGTCGTGCTGGTGCGGCCCTTCCCCAAAGTGTCGAAGCGCTTCGGCGAGTTCGTCCCGCCGAGCGATTCGCGTGTCTTCGCGCACGGCGCCGGCGCGACGCCCGAACAGGCACGGATCGCCAAAGACATCGGCTGGGCCGTCGCCGCCGCCGCGCCGTTCATGCCGTTCCGGTCCGTCTGCCTGCAACAGGCGATGGCCGCGCATGCGATGCTCCGCCGGCGGGGCATTTCCAGTGTGATGCATTTCGGCGCGGGCAAGGGTGGCGTGAAACCGATCGACGCGCATGCATGGCTGGACGCGGCGGGCGTGAAGGTAACGGGCTATCCCGTGTCGCCGGGGTTGGCGGAGCTTGGCTGCTTCGTCTGATCTCAGGAAGTGTTTGGGGTGGGGCGGAGACGCGCGAGGGTTCTGCAATGGTTCGTCATTCCCGCGAAGGCGGGAATCCATAGTCGCCGACGTCGGGTCCAAATTTACAGACGGTCGCCACTTAGATTCCCGCCTTCGCGGGAATGACGGTTGGTTTGGTGCAGCCATTGCCGTGTGACGAACCAATAACCAACCGTTCGTTTCGAGCGAAGTCGAGAAACCGGCTCCACGGCCGCGCGGCCCGTTTCTCGACTTCGCTCGGCACGAACGGTAGGGATAGGACTACCCCGCCCCCTCCCCCGCCACCTCTGCCTCCCCGCTCTCCGCATAACGGCGGGCGATGACGGCGCAGGCGATCAGCTGGATCTGATGGAACAGCATCAGCGGCAGCAGGATCACGCCGACCTGTGCCGCGGGAAACAGGACGCCGGCCATCGGGACGCCCGAGGCGAGGCTCTTTTTCGAACCGCAGAATTGCAGCACGATCGCATCTTCGCGCTTCAGTCCCATCGCCCGGCCGATCCCCCCAGGTCGCGAGCAAGACGGCGATGAGCAGGATGACGCACAGGCCGAGAATGATCGCGAGATCGGATGGCGACAGGCGATGCCACAACCCCTCCACTACCGCCGCGCCGAACGCCGAATAGACGACCAGCAGGATCGACCCGCGATCGACGATCGTCAGCATCGCCTTGTGCCGCGCGACGAACGCGCCGATCAGCGGACGGAGCAGATGGCCGGCGATGAACGGCACGAGCAATTGCAGCACGATCGTCTCGACCGACGCGAGCGAGATGCCGCCATCGCCCTGCATCAGCAACGCGACGAGTGCGGGCGTGACGAGAATGCCAAGCAGGTTGGAGAAGGACGCGCTGCACACCGCCGCCGCGACGTTGCCGCGCGCGATCGCGGTAAAGGCGATCGAGGATTGCACGGTCGAGGGCAGCAAGGTCAGGAACAGCATGCCCGCCGCCGCCGGTGCGCTGAGAAACGGCAGCGCGCCCAGCCCGAGACCGAGCAGCGGGAACAGCCCGAACGTCACGGCGAGCACCGCGATGTGCAGCCGCCAATGCCGTATGCCGTCATAGATCGCCTGGCGCGACAGTTTCGCGCCGTGCAGGAAGAACAGCAGGACGATGCCCGCATCGGCGGCGATGGAAAAGACCTGCGTCCAAATACCGCGCGCGGGCAACAGGCTGGCCAGCAGGACGGTGCCCAGCAGCATCAGCACGAACGGTTCGAAGATCGAAAGAAAGCGACGGATCATCGGGAAAGCGTGTCCGCGAGGGGATGCGCGGCGTCAAGGCCCCGATCCCCGCTTGCCGAGTGCGGGACGCCCGAATAGGCAAGCGCGATGACCATCAAGATGACGCGCATCCGCGCCCTGCTCGCCTCCACCCTGCTTGCCGCCAGCGCCGCGCCGCTGATGGCACAGGTCCCGCCCCCGCCCGCACCGCTGCCCGGCGACGGACCGGAGGACGGCAAGCTGAAGCGGATATTCCACGACAGCGACGAAGCCGGGCTGAAGCGCAACCCGATCGGCGCGCTGTTCCGCGGCGACCTGCGCTATGCTGATCGGCTGGGCGATTTCTTCTCCTATCAGCAGATCGATGCCGAGCGTGCCGCCGCGCAGGAGGATCTCCGTCGGCTGAACACGATCGACCGCGCCAAGCTGACCGCGACCGACCAGATCGCCTATGACGTTTTCCGCCAAGGCACGCTGACCGGCCTGAAGGGCCTGTCGCCGGAGATCGTCGCGCTGACCGCGGTGCGTCCGCTGGACCATTTCAACGGCGTTCAGGGTTTCTATCCTGATCTCGCATCCGGGCAGGGCGCGGCGCCGTTCAAGACCTTGGTCGACTACGAGAACAACCTGAAGCGGAACGCGCAATATGCCGCGCAGCTGGACATCGCGATCCAGCGCTTTCGCGAGGGGATGAAGACCGGCGTGGTGCAACCGAAGCTGACCGTGCGCAACATGATCGAGCAGTTCGACAATATCATCAACGAAGGCGTCGAGGGATCGACCTTCATGGGGCCGGTGAAGAAATTTCCGGACGGAATCCCGGCGGCGGATCAGGCGCGGTTGCGCACCGCCTATGCGACGCAGGTGCGCGACGTGCTGATCCCGGCGCACAAACGCATGCGCGATTTCCTGTCAGGCACGTATCTGGCGGCGGCGCGCGACAGCGTCGGGCTGTCGGCAATGCCCGGCGGGGCGAAACTGTACGACTATCTGATCGAGGCGAGTACGACGTTGCCGCTGAAGGCGGAGGAGGTCCACGCATTGGGCCTGTCCGAGGTCGCGCGAATCCTGAAGGAGATGGAGACGCAGAAGCAGGCCGTCGGATATAAGGGGACGTTGCCCGAATTCTTCGAATTCCTGCGGACGGACAAGCAGTTCGTGCCAAAATCCGCGGACGATCTGCGGCTGCGCTACGAGGCGATCGGCAAGCGCGTCGATGCGCGGGTGCGCGAGCAATTCTCGCTGATCCCGAAGACCACGCTCGAGATCAGGCCGGTGCCCGCATATAAGGAGAAGACCGACGCCGGCGGATCGTACCAGCAGGGCACGCCAGACGGATCGCGGCCCGGTGTGTTCTTCTACAACACGTACGACCTGCCATCGCGGTACATGTGGGAAATGGAAACGTTGTACCTGCACGAAGCCGTGCCGGGGCATCACTTCCAGATCAGCCTTGCGGCGGAAAACGAAAAACTGCCCGCTTTCATGCGGTTCGGCGGCAATACCGCCTATGTCGAGGGCTGGGCGCTATATGCCGAGACCCTGTGGCCGGAACTCGGGATGGAAACCGATCCGTACCAGCGGATGGGTGGCCTGTCGGACGAGATGCTGCGCGCGATGCGGCTGGTGGTCGATACCGGCATCCACGCCAAGGGGTGGGGCCGCGACCAGTCGATCGCGTACATGCTCGCCAATTCGCCGATGGCCAAGACCGATGCCACCGCCGAGGTCGAACGCTATATCGCGATTCCCGGGCAGGCATTGGCGTATAAGATCGGCCAGCTGACGATCCTGCGCACCAAGGCCAAGGCGAAGGCGGCGTTGGGCGCGAAGTTCGATCCGCGCGCCTTCCACGCCGAGGTGCTCGACACCGGATCGCTGCCTATGCCGGTGCTGGAGAAGAAGATCGACGACTGGATCGCCCGGACTCGTTGAGGCTCCGTTGAGGCTCGGGTGACGAATGCCGGGGCGCTGCGTCAGATCTGACGCAGCGCCTGCGCGGGTCGGGCGCTGAGGATCGGCCAGGCACCCGCAAGGCCGATCGCAACGGTTGTGACGAGCCCGGCGATCAATGTCGCGGCGACCGTCACCGGGTCCGGTGCCCAAGTGAAGCTGAACAGTTCCACCACGACATACCACGCGCCCGCCAACCCCAGCGCGACGGCGACCAGCGCAACGACGGTGCCGAGCAGCAGATATTCGATCACCTGTCCGGCAAGCAGTTGTGCCCGCGTGGCGCCGAGCGTGCGCAGGACGACCGCGTCATAGGTGCGCGCCTCACGCGCCGCGGCGATCGCGCCGACCAGAACGGCGATGCCCGCTGCGATCGCGACGCTGGCGGCGGCGGCGATCGCGGTGGCGACCTGACCGACGAGATCGCGGACTTGCGCCAGCACGCCGCGCACTTCGATCACCGAGACGGACGGGAATGGCGCGAGCAACGCGCGCGTGACGGCATCCTCCTGTCCTTTCGGCAGGTCAATCGTCGCCGCGAGGTTGTGCGGCGCGTCGGCCAGCGTGTTGGGTGAGAAGACGAGGACGAAGTTGAAGCCCAGCGTGTCCCACTCGATCCGCCGGAACGAGGCGACACGCGCGGTGCGTTCGACGCCCAGCAGGCTGACGGTGATGGAATCGCCCAGTTTGAGGTCGAGCGCATCCGCAAGGCGTTCGTCGACCGACACGAGCGGCGGGCCGGCATAATCCGGTGCCCACCAGCGTCCGGCGACCAACGTGCTGCTTTCGGGCAACGTCGCCGAATAGGTCAGCCCGCGTTCGCCGCGCAACGCCCATGCGCCCTCCGGCAGGGTCTTCAGGTCGGCGACGCGGATATCGCGGTACGCGGTGATCGTGCCGCGCAGGATCGGCACGGTACGGATTTCCGCCTGCGGTGCGACGCGCTTCACGGTCCGGCGGAACTCCGCCTCCCGCGGGCGGGGTACGTCGAGCGCGAACAGGGCCGGCGCTCGGGCGGGAACGGTGGTGGCGATGTTCGCATCGATGCTCGTGCGGATCGCAGCGAGCAGCACGAACAGCGTCAGCCCTAGCCCTAGCGCGACGACCAAAGCCTCGGTCCGCGCGCCGGGGCGGTAGAGTGCGGTAAGCGCGAGACGCAGCAGCGGACGGCGCGGACGCGGTACGCGGGCGGCGGCGATGCGGACGAGACGGCCAAGACCCGCGAGCAGCAGCAGCGTTCCAGCGACGGCCGCAAGGAACATCGCGGCAAGGCCCGGCTGGTTGGACGATCCGATCGCCAGCGCGATCGCCGCCGCGCCCGCCGCGAGCGCTACGATCCGCCCGCGCCAGGACGGTGCGCTGAGCGGTGCGAGCGCGCCGCGCAGCAGCCCCGCGGCGGACGTGCGCCCGGCGGCGGCGAGCGGCGGTGCGGCGAAGGCGATCGCGATCAGCAGGCCGTAGGCGGCGGCACGTGCGAGCGGCAGCGGCTCGATCGACACGTCCGTCGCGATCGGCAGGACCGATCCCAATAGACGTATCAGCAACGGTACGATCGCCGCGCCGACCAGCAGCCCCCCGCGATGCCAAGCACCGCCGCAACGGCAATCTCGATCGCATAGATACGCGCGATATCCGCGCTGGTCGCGCCCAGCACCTTCAACGTCGCAATGCCGGACCGGCGCCCGGCCAGGAACGACCCCACGCCATTGCCGACGCCGATACCCGCGATCGCCAATGCCGCCAGCCCGACCAATGTCAGGAATTCACCCATGCGATCCACGAAGCGCGAGGCACCGGGCGAGGCGCGGTCCCGCGTCTTTCCCTGCCATCCGCCCGCCGGGAACCGGTCGCGAAACGCCGCGACTGCCGCCGCCGGATCGCGCGCCACGGGCATGCGGATACGGTACTTCGCCTCGTACAGGCTGCCAGGCTGGATCAATCCGGTCGCGGGCAGCGACGTCATCGGAACGATCGCCACGGGGCCGAGCGTGAACCCCTCCCCCAACCGGTCGGGCTCATCGGCGATAATCCCGCCCACCGTGAGGCGCGCCGTGCCGATCAGAACGGGCGAACCGCGCTTCAGCCCCAGCCGGTCGGCGAGAGCAGGCGATATCCAGGTATGATCGGCGGGCGGTGCGCCGACGCTGCGTCCGTCGGACAGGCGGACCGCGCCGTAGAGCGGATACGCGGCATCCACCGCCTTCAACTGGATCGGTGCGCCCGCGCCCTTGCCGGCGGTGAGTGCATTGGCCTGCATCCGGACGGTTTCCGAGACGGTGCCGCTCCGTGCCATCGCCGCGCGTTCGGCGGGATCGGCGAGCCGTTGCGAGGTGGCGAATTCGACATCGCCACCGAGGATCGAGGCGCCCCGGGCGGCGAGTTCGCCGCCGACCGCACCCGCGAGACTGCCGATCGCGGCAAGTGCGCCGACGCCGAGGAACAGGCAAGCGACGAGCAATCGCAGCCCGCGGAAGCGCCAGTCGAGTTCGCGTCGCGCCAACCGCCACGCAAAGGCCCAGCCCATCAGACCACCCGCCCGTCGGCGAGCGTCACGACCCGGTCGCAGCGCTCGGCGAGCGTCCGGTCATGCGTGATAACGACCAACGTCGCCCCCAGCGCGGCACGCCGTTCGAACAACAGGTCCATGATCGCCGCGCCGGTCGTGGTGTCGAGATTGCCGGTCGGTTCGTCGGCAAAGACCAGGGGCGGACGGGGCCCGAGCGCGCGGGCGATGGCGACGCGCTGTTGCTCGCCGCCCGACAATTGCGTCGGATAATGATCCAGACGGTGGCCGAGCCCGACCGCGATCAGCTCCGCCTCTGCCCGCTCCCAGGCATCGGACAGGCCGGCAAGCTCCATCGGCACGGCGACGTTTTCCCGCGCGGTCATCGTCGGCAACAGGTGGAAGGCCTGAAGCACGATGCCGATCCGGCCGCGCCGCGCCCGCGCCAGATCGTCCTCCCCCAGCGATCCGAAATCGAGGCGGTCGACGAGCATCCGGCCCGAACTGGCGCGTTCCAGACCGGTCAGGATCGCCATCAGCGACGACTTGCCCGACCCCGAGGCGCCGAGCAAAGCGACGCTCTCGCCGCGACGGACCGCAAGATCGACGCCGCGCAGGATCGCGGTTTCCCCCAGCGTCAGCGTGACATTGCTGGCGTCGATCACCATATCGTTTTCGGTCATGTCGGAGGATTTGCCTTGATCGGAGCGTTGCCGTTGGGCCGATATGCGGTCGCCATCTCTTTAGTCCAAGCCCTGATATTGTCGGCGTGCAGCGGACCGGGGTCCGCGCCGCAGCCGAGCGCGTCGCCGTCAAGCGTGTCGGTCGAGCCGGAAACGGCGCGTCCCGCGGGTGCGGAGCGGTTGATCCTGGCGTTCGGGGACAGCCTGTACGCCGGATACGGGCTGTCGCGCGGGCAGAGCCTGCCCGATGCGATCCAGGCGCGGCTGCGGAAATCCGGTATCAACGCGACGATCGTCAATGCCGGCGTTTCCGGCGATACAAGCGCGGCGGGACGGCAGCGGCTGGCCTTCGTGCTCGACAATCTGCCGAGAAAGCCGGACCTCGTCCTGCTCGGCCTGGGCGGCAACGACGTCCTGCGCCAGATCGCTCCCGCTGAAACGCGCGCGAACATGGCCGCGATGCTGGAGGAACTGGACAAGCGCGGTGTACCGGTGATGCTGACGGGCATGAAGGCGCCGCCCAATCTCGGGGCGGATTATGTGTCCGCATTCGATGCGATCTGGCCGGACCTTGCGGCCAAGCACAAGGACGCTTTGTATCCCTTCATTCTGGACGGGGTAATCGGCGATCCAGCACTGATGCAGGGCGACCGGGTGCATCCGAACGTGACGGGCGTGAACCGGATCGCCGACAAGCTGGCGCCGTTGGTCGGCGCGCAGTTGAAGGAACTGCCGGGCACTTAGTGGGCGGAATGGATCTACTTATATCCACGCCCACCGTTCGTCCTGAGCTTGTCGAAGGGCGTGCGCCACGGACAGGTGCTTCGACGGGCTCAGCACAAACGGGGTCGTTAGGGTCGGCACCCTCCCCCGTTCGTTTCGAGCATAGTCGAGAAACAGGCCATGACACTCAGAACCGATTTCTCGGCTACGCTCGAAACGAACGGAGGTAGGCAGACCAAAGTCCAGGTCGCTCGCTACACCTAAGTTCCGTCCGGTTAACCCAGATCAGGAACGAATCCGGACGTCACGGAGTTGAGTTTCCGAACCGATGGCGCATCCTTGTCTATCGTGCGACGAGTGTTCGATGCCGCGACTGACGATTTCCCACATCACCAGCTATTCCTATCGCCAGCCGGTCCGGTTCGGCGAACATCGGCTGATGGTGCGGCCGCGCGAAAGTTACGACCAGCATCTTGTCAGTGCGACGCTGAAGATCGATCCGGAACCGGCCGACGTGCGCTGGTTGCAGGACGTGTTCGGCAATTCGGTCGCGATCGCGACGATCGACCGGCCGTCCACGCGGCTGGTGATCGACAGCGAAGTTCATGTCGATCATCGCCCGACCAAATTGCAGCATGTCGATATCGAGGATTATGCGCGCATCTATCCCTTCACCTATTCGTCGGAGGAGATGCCGGACCTGTTGCGCTCGATCGAGCGCCAGCATGTCGACCCCCAGCGCCAGATCGATACTTGGGCTCGGCGCTTCGTGAAGAGCGGCGGCGAGACGGATACGCTAAGCATGCTGTCCGACATGACCGCGGCGATCAAACGCGACTTCACCTATGTCGCGCGGCCCGAAAAGGGCACGCAGACGCCGATCGAGACGCTCGCCAAGCGCAAGGGCACATGCCGCGATTATGCGATGCTGATGATCGAGGCGGTGCGCGCGCTGGGCTTCGCCGCGCGGTTCGTGTCCGGATATCTGTACAGCGCGTCGCAGGACGATCGGCATCTGGGTGGCGGCAACACGCATGCCTGGGTGCGTGTCTATCTGCCCGGATCCGGCTGGGTCGAATTCGATCCGACCAACGGGATCGTCGGCAGCCGCGGGCTGATCCGCGTCGCCGTCGCGCGCGACATCTACCAGGCGGTGCCGATCTCCGGCACGTGGAGCGGTTTTCCCGGCTCCTTCCTCGACATGGGCGTTTCGGTCGACATTTCGGTCGATCGCAGCGCCGAACCCTCCGTCCTTTCCAGAAAGACATCCTGATGCTGATCCGCTGCGGCTATGAAATCCGGTACGAAACCGAAGTCGCGACGCCGCTGATGGCGATGCTGAGCGTGCATCCGACGCGGCACAAGGATCTGGTGGCGACGCATCGGATCGTCGCCTCGCCCGACGTGCCGATGTACGATTACATGGATGCGTTCGGCAACGTCTGCACCCGCGTGACGGTGCCTGCGGGCGGGCTGACTCTGTCATGCGACTTCACGGTGGAGGATGACGGTCAGCCGGACCGATTGTCGCCGATGGCGCAGCAGCATGCGGTAGAGGATCTTCCCGACGAAGTTCTCGTCTATCTTCTCGGCAGCCGCTATTGCGAAACCGACCGCCTGTCGGACACGGCGTGGTCGCTGTTCGGGCATATCGCGCCGGGCTGGGGCCGCGTGCAGGCGATCGTCGAGTTCACGCACAATCATATCGAGTTCGGATATCATCACGCCCGCCCCACCAAGACGGCTTGGGATTCGTATCAGGAGCGGCAGGGCGTGTGCCGCGATTACGCGCATCTGGCGGTGACGTTGTGCCGCTGCATGAACATTCCGGCGCGCTATTGCACCGGGTATCTGGGCGATATCGGCATGCCGCCGCCTTATGCCGCGGGTGATTTCTCCGCATGGTTCGACGTATATCTGAGCGGCGAGTGGCACACGTTCGATGCGCGCCACAACATGCCGCGGATCGGGCGCGTGCTAATGGCGCGCGGGCGGGATGCCACCGATACCGCGCTGACGACGACGTTCGGGCCGGCAGCGCTGACGGGGTTCAATGTCGTGACGGATGAGGTTACGGGCTGAACGGGTGACCGACATCCTTTTAGACCAATCCGACCTGCCGTTCGGCGCACCGCGCTTCGAAGGCATCCGTGCGAACATGTTCATGCCCGCATTCCGCTCGGGGATAGCGGAGGCGGCGGCGGAGATTGCGGGGATCGTCGCTGACCGCCGTGCACCGGCCTTCGACAATACGATCCTGGCAATCGAACGCGGCGGCGCACGGCTGGCGCGGGTGCGGCGGATATTCTGGACGATTGCATCGGCGCAGGCCGACGACGCCATTCGGGCGATCGAGGGCGAGGTGTCGGCGATGCTGGCAGCGCACGGCACGCGTATCGCGCATGACGCTGGCCTGTTCGCGCGGGTGCAGGCGGTGTGGGACGGGCGGCACAAGGCCGGGCTGGACGAAGCTTCGTTACGGCTGGTCGAGGCAAGCTATCGTGGGTTCGTGGACAGCGGAGCCTTGCTTGACGAGGCGGACAAGACACGGTTCGCGGTGATAGCGACTGAGCTTTCCGATCTTTCGACGCGGTTCGGGCAGAACGTCATGGCCGCCGTCGCCGACTGGTCGATGGTGCTGGACGAAGGCGACCTGGATGGACTGCCGGCACCGCTGCGCGCGTCCGCGGCACGCCGGGCGGAGGCGCAAGGCAAGCCGGGCCGCTATCTGCTGACGCTGGATCGCGGTGATGCGGAGGCGTTGCTGACCTTTTCCACGCGTCGCGACCTGCGCGAGACGATGTGGCGCGCCTTCACCACGCGCTGTGACGGCGGCCCGCACGACAATCGCGGGATCGTCGATACGATGCTGGCGCTCCGGCATGAGCGGGCAGGCCTGCTCGGCTATGCGAGCCATGCGGACTATGCGCTGACCGACAGCATGGCGAAGACGCCGGATGCGGCCGCGGCTTTGATCCACCGGCTCTGGGCCCCTGCTTTGCCGCAAGTTGCGGACGAGCAGGCGGAATTGCAGCGGCTCGCGGATGCGGACGGCATCGGAATCGCGCCCTGGGACTGGCGCTTCTACGCTGAAAAGGTGCGGCGCGACCGCTATGCGCTGGATGGCGGCGAGGTGAAGCGGCACCTGACGCTCGACCGGGTGCGGGCGGCGGCATTCGCCTGTGCCGGGCGGCTCTATGGGTTGAGCTTCACCTCTCGCGAAGATTTGCCGGGGTGGCATGAAGATGTCGCGGCCTGGGCCGTGGCGGATCAGCAGGGGCAGCCGATCGGGTTGCTCTACACAGACTATCTGGCGCGGACGGAGAAGCATGGCGGCGCGTGGATGGGGTCGCTGCGCGTGCAGGAAAAGTTGGACGGCGTCGTGCTGCCGATCGCGTATCTGGTCGCCAATTTCGCCAAGGCGCCGCCGGGATCGGATACCGGCCTGTCGCTGGACGAGGCGGCGACGTTGTTCCACGAATTCGGTCATGCCTTGCATGCGTTGCTGTCGGACGTGACCTATCCGAGCCAGGCCGGGACCGCGGTGGCGCGCGATTTCGTCGAGTTCCCGAGCAAGTTCATGGAGCATTGGATCGTCGCGCCGGAAACGCTCGCGACCTTGGGCCTGCCGGACGCGCTGATCGCCGCCATCGGCCATGCGGACGATTTCGGCCAGGGGTTCGCGACGATCGAGTTGCTGGCATCGTCGCTGCTGGATCTGGCGGTGCATTGCAGTCAGGAGCCGCGACCGGATTCGCGCGCGATCGCGGAGGCGATGCTGAAGGCGATCGGCATGCCCGACGCGATCGCTCCGCGACACGGGCTGACGCATTTCACGCATATCTTCGACGGCGGATATGCCGGGGCCTATTACAGCTACATCTGGTCCGAAGTGCTGGATGCGGACGCGTTCGCGGCGTTCGGCGAGGCTGGCGACCTGTTCGATCCGGAACTGGCGGCGCGGTTCAGGCGCGAGATATTAAGCGTGGGCAATTCCCGCGACCCGGCGGAGTCGTTCGTCGCGTTCCGGGGGCGGGCGCCCGATCAAGGGCCTTTGTTGCGGCAACGCGGGCTGGCCTGACGCGAGACAGGTCCCTAATATCGCCCAAATCGAGCGAGATAGGGACCTGATGAGACTGTCTGAAACCGCATTGTCCAGACTGCCGGCGGATGTCGAGCGGCCCGCTTACGACCGTAAGGCGGCGAAGCGCGGCGTCGTGCATCTGGGAATCGGCGCGTTCCACCGGGCCCATCAGGCGGTGTATTTCGATCGCGCGCTCGACTCTGGCGATTTGCGCTGGGCGACCACTGGCGTTTCACTACGATCAGCCGCGGTGCGCGACCGGTTGCAGCCGCAGGATGGGCTGTACGGTGTGGTAGTGCGCGACGGCGACGCGGAGCAGACGCGGATCGTGGGCGCCGTACGCGAGGTGCTAGTCGCGACCGAAGACCCGGCGGCAGTGATCGCGGCGATGGCCGATCGCGACACGCATCTGGTCACGCTGACGATCACCGAAAAGGGGTATAAACTGGACCGTGCGGCGGGCGGACTGTTGTCGGACGATGCCGACGTCGCGGCCGATCTGGCCGCGCTGGACGCGCCGCGCACCGCGATCGGGTTCATCGTGGCGGCATTGGCGCAGCGCCGCGCGCGTAACCTGCCGCCCTTCACTGCGATGTCGTGCGACAATTTGCCGCACAATGGTGCGCTGCTGCGCGCGGCGGTGATCGCAATGGCGCGTGCGCATGACGGCGATCTTGCTGAATGGATTGCCGATGAAGGCGCATTTCCGGCATCGATGGTCGATCGCATCGTGCCCGCGACGACCGAAGCGGATATCGCCGCGCATGCCGCTCAGCTGGGGGTCGAGGACCGAGCGATGGTCAAAACCGAGCCGTTCACGCAGTGGGTGATCGAGGATCGCTTCGCCGGCGAGCGTCCGGATTTCGCGGCGCTAGGTGTGCAATTGACCGATGCTGTCGGGCCGTGGGAGGATGCGAAGCTGCGCCTGCTGAACGGTGCGCATTCGGCGATCGCGTATCTGGGCGGGCTGGCGGGCGACACGTTCGTGCACGAATTCGTCGGACGGCCGGAAGGACGTGCGTTCGTCGAAAAGCTTTGGAACGAAGCGGAGCCGACGCTGTCGCCGCCTGAGGAACTGGACGTCGCGCAATACCGGCGCGACCTGATGGCACGCTTTTCCAACCCGGCCTTGCAGCACCGGACGCACCAGATCGCGATGGATGGGTCGCAGAAGTTGCCACAGCGCCTGATCGCCACGCTGGCCGACCGACGCGAGGCGACCCAGCCGATCGACGCGCTGGCGCTCGCGGTGGCGGCCTGGATGCGATGGCAGGCCGGACAAACCGATTCAGGCGAGCGGTTTGCGGTCGAGGACCCGATCGCCGATCGGTTGGCATCAGCGGATGGCGTGGATGCGTTGCTCGCTGCGATAGGCGTGACGCTGGATCCTGGTGCACGATCCGCGATCGGAGCGTGGCTCACCACATTAGAGCGGGATGGCGCCGCGGGGGCGGTTCGTACGATCGTTTCCTAAACCGCCGCGCCGCGGTTCACCGCGTCACTTCGCAGCCACCCACTGATAGGCGTCCACGGTCGCGCCGCGCGGTTGATAGCGGATCGGGAAGGTGCGTCCATCCCGCTTTACGTCGAGCGTGACATAGGCTTGTTGATCGCCCTGCAGCGCATCCTGCGGGAAGCCGTTGAGGATCTCGTCACCGTCGCGCAGGCCGGCGAGTGCCGCATTGGACCCGGCGACAAGGCCGCGCACGATCTTCGGTTTCGTGCCCAGCGATGCAATGTCGAACCCGAGATCGTACCGCCGGAGCGGCCGGACGACGCGCCGGAAGTGCGGGCCATAGGCATCCGACGGCGGAAGCATGGTTGCCCCGCCGAGCATCGCGTCGAAATCTGCGATCCCCTTCTCACCCAATTCGGCCTTGAGCAGCGACCGGTACAAAGCCTCGTTCATCCGGCCACCGTCGCGGCGCGTGCGGAGCATCGTGCGGACGATATCGTCGAGCGACCTCTTGCCCCCGGACGCCGTGCGGATCTGCGCGTCGACCGCCTCGAAATAGAGCGAGCCGCGGTCATAAGGCAGCACCCGGATTCGGGTATCACGCCAGAAGCCTTCGGGTATCGCAGCATTGGGCGTCGCGATCATGATGTTCGTATAATAGCGCCCCGCTGTCTCGTTCAGATCCTTGAGGAACTCCTCCGCCGAAATCATCCCCGCGCGGAATGGCAGCGTCCGCTGGTAATGCACGGCCAGTCCTTCGCCGAACCACGACCGGTCCAGCCCGCCGGCACTGTCCATCGAACCGTCGAGCGAATTGACCCAGGAGTGCAGCATCTCATGCGCGAGCAGCGAGCGCAGGTCGTCCGGTTTGGACGTGTGATTGAACGTGTAGGCGAAACTGTCGGTCAGGCCGATACCGCTGCCCGGGTTGCGCATGTTGGTCCGGCCGAACACGCCGAAACTCGGCGGGGTGTAGCCGAAAAAGCCGCCATAGAAGCGGTGCAGCGCCCCGGCCCACTCCATCAGCGGCGTCATCGCAAAGGCGGCGTTCCCTGCCAGGCAGCGAAAAAGCCGTCCTTCCCCGGCCCCGCCACCCCCGGGCGGCCGCCCATATAATAAGCGGAAGCGAGTTTCTGCGGAGGCAAGGCCGCGCGCGTGGTGACGTCGCCGACGCCGAAGCTGGATACCCCCGCCCCGTCCTTGCCGTATCCCACAAAGTTCCAGCGAACATCAACGCGGCGCGGCCGGGTGTCGGTTGGCAAGAGCAGGAAGGCCGTTCCCGCGGCAGAGAAGGTCCCGGCTTCCGTCCGCATTTCATATTGCGGCAGGGACAGCGGCGGGGCGGCGGCATCGATCGGTACGCGGTAGCGGACGGTGATGACGCCGTCGACGGCGCGACCGGCGCGCCACTGGCGCTTCGTATTTGACCCGTCCTCCGCAATGTCCTGCGTCGTCACGGCAATCGGGCCGGCGGCGTCGGACAAGGTCAATCCCTGCAGGTCCTTGCCACTGGTGACGACGGTATTGGCCACCATCGAAAGCTCGAACAGCGGTTTGCCCGCGGCCACATGCATATCGTTCGCGACGAGGGTCACGTCGACGAACGGTACATGCCGGGTCGCATCCGGTGCGCCCGGCGCGAGGCGGATGGTCAGCCGGGGGTCATCGGCGGGCGCCGCCGCAGCGGTCAGTACCGCCATAGACGCGATCGCGGGGTACAGGCGCAACACTCTGGCGGTCATGGCGGCTCCTTCGACAAGACCGCCAGCCTATCCGCCTCCATTGGCGAAATCCTGCCCCATCCCGCGGTTCGAACGCCCCGGCGCGCATAGCCTATTCGTACGCAATCCCGGCGGCGGCCCCGCTCATGCAGTCGGCAAGGGTAGCCGGTGGGTACACTTCACCTCCGACAGGGTGGCGATCGAGCGGATATCCTCCACACCAGGGAGACGCAGGAGCGTGCGGAAGGTGAAGTTCTGATACCAGCCCATGCTCGGTGCCAGGACCTTCAGCATCACGTCCATTTCGCCGAACAACGTATAGGCTTCGGTGATTTCCGGTATGTCCTCGACCGCGCGCATGAACCGGTCGCGTTCCTCGTCGGACAGCCGTCCCATCTTCAATTGCGCGAAGATGTACATGCTTTCGCCGAACTTCTCGCGATCGAGCACCGCCACCTGCGCCTTGATATACCCGTCTTCCTTCAGCCGCTGGATCCGTCGCCAGCACGGCGATTGCGACAGGCCGACGCGGTCGGCGATTTCGCTCGACGATTCCGAGGCGTCGATCTGCAGTCGGTCGAGAATCTTGAGGTCGAGACGGTCGAGAGCTTCAGCCATAATTATGCGCTGTTCCGGCAAAATGGGGTTTGGACCTGCCTCCATTCCAGCACGCGCGCGCCCGATCGACAAGCTTTTGCGGATCGGCGGGGCTAGCGTGTGACCCAATGGCTGGCGAAGGACCGGATATGACGCGCGACGAGTTGGCGATATTCGACAGCGATGCGGTGCGCGCCGGTCTGTCCTATCCGGAGTGCATCGCCGTGGTGCGCGACGCGATGCAGGCTTTGTCGGCCGGGACGACGCGCCAGTTGCTGCGCACGATGCTGTCGCTGGGGCCGGGGCGGACCTTCGCGCAGATGCCCGGGGCGCTCGGCGAACAGGACATGTTCGGCACCAAGACGATCAGCGTCTTCGCCGACCCGCAATCGCCCGGAAAGCGCCGCCACCGCGGGCTTATCGTGCTGTTCGAACCGGTCGAGGGCCGCCCCGTCGCGATCGCCGATGCGGAGGAGATTACGCATATTCGCACGGCCGCCGCGACCGCCGTCGCCACCGACGCGCTCGCCCGCCCGGATGCGGGCACGCTGCTGATCGTGGGTACGGGCGGACAGGCACATACGCACCTTCACGCGCTGCCGCTCGTTCGCCGGTTCGACCGGGTGATGATCTGGGGCCGGGTGGCGGACCGGGCCGATGCGCTGGTTGCGGCCTTTCCCCACCTGCCGTGCAAACGTGTGGATGATCTGGAAGGCGCTACGCGTGCCGCCGACGTGATCTGTACACTGACCACGGCCGCCGAGCCGGTGATCCTGGGCGATTGGGTACGGGCAGGAACGCACGTCAACCTCGTCGGGTCGAGCGGCCCCGGCCCGGTCGAGGTCGACAGCGCATTGATCGTCAAGAGCCGCTATATCGCCGACAGCACGGGCTCTGCCCGCGACGCCGCCGCCGAATTCATCGTCGCACGCGATGCAGGGCTAGTCACCGACGACCATATCGTGGCGGAAATCGGCGAGGTATTGCTGGGCCGGGTCGCAGGCCGGACAAACGCCGCGGACATCACCCTGTACAAATCGCTCGGCCATGCGGTGCAAGACCTTGCTGCCGCCGCTCACCTCTATCGGAGTTCGCGGCGTTGATGTTCCGGACGATCCTCGCCGCCGCGCTTGCGGGCACATCGCTGCTCGCGCCGCAGGTTCACGCACAGACCGCCGAGCGCCTTTCGGTGATCGCCAATGGCGAAAAGGTCGGCAGCGTGGAGGCGATCCGCACCGGGGACCATGTCGCGATCCATTACGACGTTAAGAATAACGGTCGCGGCCCGACGATGGACGAGGCGATCGATCTCGGCGCGGACGGGCTACCGCTTCGCTGGACGCTGGACGGCAAATTGACATTCGGCAGCGACGTCCACGAACGTTTCGCGCGCGACGGTTCCGGCGCGCGCTGGACCGACGCAATGGGCGCGCGGCGCGCTCGAGTCCGCGGCACGTCACTCTATGTCGGGCAATCCGCCAGCCCCTGGGCGCTCGGCCTCTATGCCCGTGCCTTGCTGAAGGCGCCGGGTGGAACGTTGTCCGCTCTGCCCGGCGGACAGTTGAAGATCGAACGACTGGGGGCAGCGACGATCGGCGGCGAGAGCTACCGTGCCTTTGCGATCAGCGGGATCGACCTGTCGCCCGAACTGATCCTGCTGGACAAGAACGATGCGTTGTTCGCTGTACTCGGCACCGGCGGCGCGACGGTGCGCGAAGGGCATGAGGGCGACGTCCCTGCGCTGGCCGAACTGGCGACGCGGCTGACTGCGGAGCGGTATGCAGCGCTGCAGAAGAGGTTTGCGCATCGCATCGACGCGCCGGTGAGGATCCACAACGTCCGCGTGTTCGACCCTGTCGCCGGCACGCGGGGCGTACCGGTATCGGTGACTTTCGCCGGGGGCCGGATCACGGGCATCCAGCCGCTGGACGCGCCCGCATCGCCGGGCGAGGCGCTGATCGACGGTGCTGGCGGCACGCTGATGCCCGGACTGCACGACATGCATGCGCATGTCAGCCTGGAGTCCGCTTTGCTGTACCTTGCCGCCGGGGTCACCTCCGTACGCGACATGGGCAATGACAACGCATTCCTGCCCGATCTCATCCGCCGTATCGATGCGGGCGAGGTCGCCGGCCCGCGCATCGTAGCGAACGGCTTCCTGGAAGGGCGCAGCCCGTATTCCGCGCGGCTGGGCGTCGTCGCCGACAGCGAGGCGAAGGCGATCGACGCGGTGCGCTGGTATGCGGCGCGCGGTTATTGGCAGATCAAGATCTACAACAGCATGAACCCCGCCTGGGTCCCGGCGATCACGCGCGAGGCACACCGGCTGGGGATGACGGTGACCGGCCATATCCCCGCCTTCACCGATGCCGATGCGATGATGGGTGCCGGTTATGACGAGATCACACACATCAACCAGTTGATGCTCGGCTGGGTGCTCGATCCCAAGGAGGATACGCGGACTCCACTTCGGCTGACCGCAATGCGACGGACCGCGACGCTCGACCTGGCCAGCCCACGCGTGCAGCGGACGATCGACCTGATGGTGACGGGAAAGATCGCGCATGATCCGACCGCGGTGACGCTGGAGCTTTTGATGGGCGGCCGCGACGGAAAGGCCAACCCGGCAGTCGCGGACTATATCGACCATCTGCCGATCGGCCTGCAACGCCGCCGCCGCCAGGCGATCGCGCCGATCACCGGCCCGGCCGATGCTGCGGCGTATGGCGGCGCGATGGCGAAAGTGAAGCAGGTGCTGAAGATGCTGCATCACCGCGGGATCCGGCTGCTGCCGGGCACCGACGACCAGACGGGGCTGTCGGTCCACCGCGAATTGCAGATCTATGCCGAGGCGGGCATCCCGATACCCGACGTCCTGCGTCTCGCGACGCTGGCGCCGGAGCAATATATGGGCCGCGACCAGCAACTGGGATCGATCGCGCGGGGCAAACTGGCCGACTTCATCCTGCTGCCGGGCGATCCGACGCGCGACCTGCGCGAACTGCACCGGATCGCGATGGTGGTGAAGGATGGCACGATGTATTTCCCGGCGGAAATCTATCCGGCGTTCGGGGTCGAGCCGTTCGCGGCGGCGCCAAAAATGACCAAGCCCGAGAGCGCGCCAGCGGCGGCTGGCGCTGCTCCGTCCCATGATGCGGGCGACGAATTCCTGTAGGCGGGCGCCGTCACCGCCCCGCCACGACGTCCGCCACGAACCGGTGAAGGTCCGCGCTGAGCGCCTTCAGCGCTGCTTCGTCCTCGAATGCGGAATGGCCCGCGGCGTAGCGATGGAATGCCACGCGGTCGGCCGGCACACCGTGCTGCTCGACCGCGAATTGCCCGGCATAGACAGGCGTGGTGATGTCGTAATAGCCGCCCGCCGCGAACATTTTCAGGCTGGGCTCGGCGTCCATTGCGGCCTTCAGATAGGGCGCGAACGACATGGCGCGATAGCTGCCCCCATAGTCCTTGTCCCAGTTCCATTTGAAATTGATGCCGAGGTTCAGGCTGCGATATGCGCTGGGCACCGAATAGCCGAGTTCCTGACGAAGATATGTCTCGATCCCGTTTGCCGTACCGGATCCGAGCGACATGGACGGATCGTCGAACGGCGGGCGCAACTTGCTGTCCGCGATCGCTCGCGTCGCGCGACCGTCGAGCTGGCCGGTCCGCAATCCCTTTGCCGAGAGCAAACCCAGCATGAAGTCGCGCCGATCGAGCCGCAAGTCCTTCGCCTCGATCATCGTCGTCGGAAGGCCGGTGAATTGCGCCATCCGCGCCGCGACGCGGCGTTTTTCTGCGGGAGGAAGGGCCGGCCCTTGCATCAACGCCGCGGCATAGTCGGTCTGCGCGAAACGCAGCGCCGCGTCATACCAGTCCGCGACGCTCCGGCCGCCACGGTCGATCGCATCGTGATACCAGGCCACCGCCGCAAGGGTGGGGAACAGGACGGCGTCGGATACGACCGGGCCGTCGCTGTCGCCGATCGACAAGGACAACAAGACGACGCCGTCCGGCAGCGGCTTCTTCGCCTTCATGGTTTCGTTCAGGATCGCCAGCGCACGCGACGTGCCGTAGCTTTCACCGACCAGCAGCACCGGCGCGCCGGCGCGGCCGTTCACTGCCAGCCAGTGTTCGATCATCGCCGCGACGCCGCGTGCATCGCCGCCGACGCCGAAATAAGCGGAGGCGTCCTTGCCCTTGATCGGCATCGACGCCCCGGTGCCGACCGGATCGATGAACACCAGATCGGCGATATCGAGCAGGGTGAAGCGATTGTCCTCAAGACGTGCCGCATCGCCGGAACTGACCATGCGCCGCGGCCCGAACGCCTGCATGTGCAGCGGCGACGACGACGCGCCCGGCCCGCCGTTGAACACGAACAGCACCGGGCGCTTCGCTCCGCCCTGCACCGGTTCAGCGACATAGGCGTAGCTGACCCCGACGGCGACGGGTGCGCCGTCCGCCCCGGGCATGGGCAATTCGCTGACGATCGCGCGATAGGCGAAACGCTTGCCGCCGAGCGTAATGCGGTGCTGCGTGGTGACCACGCGCGCGCTGGCGGCGTCGCGCGGGATCATCGGCTCCATCGCCCGCAGGAAAGCGGGCGACATCGGGGCATCGCCTTCATCCTGTGCGTGGAGCGCCGCCGGTGCGACGGCGAGCAGCAGCGCGGCGAAGGGAGCGAGACGGCGCATCGGCATTCTTCTTTCGTTCGGGGTCAAACGCGGGGTAGCGCGGCAAGCAGGCGTTCGATGTCGTCCATCGTGTTGAATATGGACGGGCTGACGCGGAAACGATTGCGCGACAGGGTGATCTGCACTTTCGCCGCCTTGAGCGGCGCCGATAGCCGCTCGCGCGCGCCCTCTAGCACGCAGGTGACGAGCGGTGTGCGGCTTTCCGGCGGCGTGACGATGGAATAGCCGAGCGATGCCAGCCCGGCATGCAGGCGTCGCAACATCGGCTGGCGATACGCGGTCATCCGATCCACCCCCACCGCCAGAATGTGATCCAGCGAGTAGTCGAGCATCGCCGAGATGGCGTGTGCGTGGGTGCCACCCGCGAACAGCCCCTCCATATCGCGGCGTGGCGTCACGTCGGCGATCGGGTAATCGACTTTCGTCGCGGGCTGATCGAACGGATAGACGTGCGGGTCGAAGCCGGAAAGCTGGTAATAGCCGTAGCGCGTCCGCCGCAACCGATCGTGCAGGTCGGCGCGGACGTAGAGGAAGCCGAGCCCGAAATCCCCCATCAGCCATTTGTAGCTGGCGCAGGCGGCGAAATCGACATTGCTGGCGCGCACGTCGATCGGGACCGTGCCGGCGGCGTGAATGATATCGGCATAGACCAATGCGCCTTTGGCATGGGCGATGTCGCACACGCGTTTCAGGTCGTGTTCGAACCCGTTATAGGTCGAGACCAGCGACAGCGCGACGAGCCGCGTTCCCGGGACGATCGCGCGTTCGAGATCGTCGATCGCAATGCGGTTGTCGCGCGGACGCAGCCACGTGACCTCGACACCCTGCTTGGCCAGTTCCTCGTACAGATAGAAGGAGCCAAAGAAATGCAGTGTATCGGTGACGATCCGTCCCTTTTCACGGGGGAAGCCGAGCGCGTCGATGATCGCTTGTTCGCCTGCGGTGGTGCTCTGGACGAAAGCGATCTCCTCCGGCGTCGCGTTGATCAGTTTTGCGAAGTTCGCCTTGACCCGACTCTCGACCGCATCGGTCGGGAAATAGCCGTCCATCGTCGCACGCTGTTCGAGATAGGCGCGTGCGGCGTCGCGGGCGCCGATCGGCACCGGATGCATCGTTCCGGAATCGAGATACGTGCCAGGCATCGGCGCGAAGCTTGTCCGGTCGGGCAGAGCCGTCGACGCAGCGGCGGCACGCGTCGCCAGCGGCAGGGCCGCGGCCCCCACCAGCATCGTGCGTCGTGTTACCCCTTCGATCACCTGCGTCCCCCGTCGATCACAGCCTAACGCAACCCAGCCGCATAGTTTTTGCCTCCTTTGGCGCGAGAGAGCGATCATACCCGATCACCGATCGACCGCAGCAATCGAACTGCGCATAAATATGCCGCGGCTTCGACGTTACGCCAAGGCGAAGAGGGAGTGTGGTTATGATCCGCCGGACGGCCTTGACTATCGTGATGCTTAGCGCGCTCGGCATACCGTTTGCGGCAACCGCGCGGACCTGCGCGCCGGATGCCGTCGAGACGCGGCACAGTGCCCGGATCGCCGGCAAGCGGGTTGATTACGTCGCCTGCGTCGGTGCGCTGCCGGTCCGCGTCGGCACTGCACAAGCACGGATCGTCTATACCGCCTATGTCGTCCCCGGACGCCGCAACCGTCCGCTGAGCTTCGTGTGGAACGGCGGGCCGGGGGCCGATTCTCGCACGCTGCAATTCCACGCGATCGGCCCACAGGTTATCAGGAACGGTGCGCTTTCCGACAATCCGGACAGCCCGCTGGCCGTTTCCGACCTCGTCTTCGTCGATCCCGTCGGTACCGGGTTCAGCCGCGCGGCAAGCCTCGCACAGGCCGAGGCGTTCTACGGCACCGTCGCCGACATCGAAGCGACTGCCGCCTTCGTCAGTGATTTCCGCAAGCTTTATCGACGCACCGCCAGTCCGCTCAATCTCGTCGGCGAAAGCTTCGGCACTTGGCGCGCATCGGGCGTGGCCGAGGCACTGATCGATCGGAACGTCGCGGTCGCCGGCGTGGCCCTGATCTCCGGTGGCATTCCGCTTGGCGAGGAGCGAAACGGCGAAGGCCGCCGCGCCTTGTCGCTCGTCAACCGCACCGCCACGGCGTTCGCGCTCGGCAAGCTCTCACCCGATCTGCAACGTGATCAGGCCGCGACGCTGGCCGAAGCGGAGCGTTGGGCCGGAGCGCATTATGCTCAGGCGCTGGCCGATCCCGGCGCGCTGGATGCGGCCGGGCGGGTGACGATCGTCTCCGGACTTGCGCGGTATCAGGGGCTCGATCCTGCCGCGATCGACTCACGAACATTGTGGGTATCGCCGCGCGACTTCCGCACGAAATTGCTTGCCGCCGAGGGCAAGACGCTCGGGATATTCGACATGCGTCAGACGTCGAAAGTGGATAATTCGGACGAGGACGCGATCGCGATCGCCTATTACCGTAACCGGCTGCGATATGCCGCCGGGCGCTATGCGGGTGTGGAAGATCCGGCAGAGGATGTCGGTCGCAACTGGCGGTACGACCAGTCCCCCGTGACGAAGGAGTCGCTGGCCCGCGCGCTTGCCGGCGAAGGTCCGCCGAGCGCATCGCAACCCTGGATACAGCGGGCGATGGGGAAGAGCCGGAGCCTGCGCATCTGGGTAGCGACCGGCCTGTACGATTCGCTCAACAGTTGCGCGGGCAACGAAGCAACCGTCGCAGCACTTCCCGGCGACCTGCCCCGCCGGTTCACGCTGCGATGCTATGCGGGCGGGCACATGATGTATGAGGACCCGCGCGAGACGGGTCGCTTCGGCAAGGAACTCACACGCTTTCTGCAGAGCGGCGCATAAATTTTGCGCGATCAAGGCGTGATCGTGATGTTTCAAACCCAGATGCTGCGTTGAAAGCCAAGCTACGCCGAAAATTGCCCGTCACCCTGCGCTATTCTTGCGACCGGGATCGATCGCAGACGGCAGCAGCCGCGCGATCGTGGGACATGGCGAACGAAGGGGGCTTCATGCAGCACGTACATAACGGAATGATCCGGGACCTGATGGCATCGACGGCGGTACTCGCCGCGTTGATCGCGACGCCGGCGCTGGCGCAGCAGACCCCCGCCGATCAGTCGATCGCGACCACCGTCGATGCTGATCCCGCAGCCGAAGAGACGATCGTCGTCACCGGGTCGCGCATCCGCCGCGCCGGTCTGGACAATGCCCCCCCCGTTGCGGAGATCACCACGCAGTCGATCACCGACCGCGGCTTCATCACCGCCGCCGAAGCGCTCAACAACCTGCCGTCCAACGCGCCCGTGCTGAACCAGGCGGACGGCAGCGGCAATACGAGCGGACCGGGTTATCAGGCGCCGAACCTGTTCAACCTCGGCGTGGGTCGCACGCTCACTTTGTTCAACGGTCGCCGCATGGTTACCACGGGCAGCGGCATCGGATCGGCGGATGGCGTCGGCAATGCGTTCGTCGATGCAAACATCATCCCGCTCGGCCTGCTCGACCGGGTCGAAGTGTATCAGGGCGGCGGCGCGGCGGTGTACGGGTCGGACGCGATTGCCGGCGTGGTCAACTACATCGTCAAGAAGGACTTTTCCGGCCTCGTGATCGACGGCCAAGCCGGCATCGCCGGCCGCGGCGATTATGCCACGCAAAGCGTGCGGGGTACCGCCGGCATCAACTTCGCGGATGGGCGCGGCAACATCGCGGTCGATCTCGGCTATTCGAAGTCGCCGACCCTTTTGTTCGACGCGCGTCCGCTGTCCAACCTCGGTCGGCTGACCGTCAGTAATGCGGCTGACACGGGCCCTGCGGACGGCATTCCGGCGGTGAAGGAGATTTTCAACGCGGCGTTCTGGCCGTTCAACAGCAACGGCGTGATTTTCACCCGCGCCGCCCCGGTCGCCCCGTTTCTGGCGCGCAGCAACGGCAGTGCGCTGCAATTCTCGCCCGACGGAAGCGTCATCCCGTACGATACGGGGGTTCTCCAGGGCATTCCCTTCGCCTCGGGCGGGGACGGTTTCAAATATCAGGCGCTGGCCGGGCTGCGCACCGGGGTGGAACGCTATACCGCCAATCTGGTCGGTCACTACGACCTGATCGATAGCATCACCGTCTCGACGGAGTTGCTGTATGCGCGCACCACTGGCACGGAGATCCCGCAGGGAAACAGCTACACGACGCTGAACGCGGGCGCGTATAACGGCCCGATCGCCTTCACCGCCGCCAACCCCTATCTGACGACGCAGGCCCGCACCTTGCTCGGCACCGCCAATCCGGCGTTCGCCGCCGGTGCGCCGCTGTTCCTGTCGAAATACTTCTACGATCTGACGCCTGCGAACGACCAGACGACGCGCACCGAAACCTATCGTGCAGCACTCGCGCTGGACGGTGATTTCGACATGGGATCGCGCAACTTCTACTGGTCGCTCGCCGGCAGTTACGCGCGCGTCGATGGCGCGCAGCGCAGCTGGCAAGTGGTCAATTCCCGCTTCCAGAACGCGATCAACGCGGTGACAAGCGGCGGGCGGACCGTCTGCGCGATCAATGCGGATGCGATTACGACGAACGACGATCCGAATTGCGCCACGATCAATCCGTTCGGCAACGGAAACGTCAGCGCCCACGCACGCAACTATGTCAGCACGCGCGCCGGCACGGACTGGACCAACGAACAGACCGACCTGCTCGCGACGCTCGGCGGCACGCTGGTCAAGCTGCCGACCGGCAGTGCCGATTTCAGCGTCGCCTACGAACATCGCAACGAAAGCGCGCGCTTCGACCCGCTGGAAGCCAACCGGTTGGGCAATTTTGGCACCGGCGTCCGTCAGATCGGCCAATCGGGCAGCTACAATACCGACGAAGTATCCGCCGAACTGATCGTGCCGTTGATCGGCAAGGACTTCCAACTCCCGTTCGTCCGGCTGCTCGAAGCAAAGGGCGCGTTCCGGTATGTCGACAACAGCTATGCCGGCAAGGAGAACGTCTGGGATATCGGACTGCGCTGGGAAGTCGTACGCGGCGTGACGTTACGTGGATCGCGCAGCCGCAATTTCCGCGCGCCGACGCTGACGCAGTTGATCGCCCCCTCGGCCAGTGGCCTCGACTCGACCGGCTTCGACCCGTGCGATGCCGACCGTATCTCCGGTGGGCCGAACCCAGCCGTACGCCGCGCGAGCTGCCTTGCGCTGTTCACCGCCAATCCCGGCTATGGCGTCGATCCCGACGGTACCGGCGCCGGCCTGAGCGCGGCCGCCCGTCTTGCGCGGTTCCAGAATCCGTCCGAAAACTTCGCCCGCGCGACCGTGACCACGGGAGGTAATCCCAACCTTCGCAACGAAGTGTCGAAGACCTGGACCTACGGCATTCTGCTCCAGCCGGCCATAATTCCTGGCCTGACGATCAGCGCCGACCGGATCGAGATCGATCTGAGGGACGGGCTGTCCGCCTTCTCGACGCAGGATTTCACGGCGGCCTGCTATGACGATCCCAATCCGGCGGCCGGCGTATGTAACGCCTTCACGCGCCTCGCCACCGCGGACGCGATAAGCCCCGGCGGTACGATCGCGACCGGCACCACGACCACCTTCAATGCGGGCGTCCTCCGGTATCGCGGCGAAAACTACATGGTCGATTACCAGTTCGCATTGGGCGGCCTGTTCCGCACGGGCGATCTCGGCCGGCTGCAGCTGACCGCGGCGGCGACTCACAACACGGTGCTGACGACATCGGTCACCGGCACCACCTTCGTCCGGACGGACGGGACGTATCTGTCGCCGACCTGGGTCGGGCGCTTCAACGCCGCCTACAGCAAGGGGCCGCTGCGGCTAACCTATCAGTTGCAATATCGTGACCGGACCGCGGCCGGAGCAAACGTATCGATCGAGACCACGCCCAACCCGGTGCTGGCGCGCAACATCGTTCACGACGTGTCGGCACAGGTCGATCTGGGCAATTACGCCTTACGGCTGGGAATCGACAACCTGACCGACAAGGATCCGTCCTATCCGCAGATCGCTTATGGCGACATCCTGGGCCGGCGCTTCTACGCCGGTGTCCGGATCAAGCTGAAGTGACGGTATCGCCCGGCCGCACCGCCGGGCGAACCACCGGCGACGCCCCCTGACGCGCGGATACGGACCCCTGACGATGAACCGGCCGGATGTGCCCGATCATGCCCCCGCCGTGGCATCGGCCATGACCGAATCCTATTCGAACTGGATTCGCCGGGTGATCCGCGCCGTCCGCTCCGAACGGAACCTGCTCGTTAGCCTGTTCGACAGTTCTGTTCCCGAACCCGTCGACCAGCTCCGCCGGATGATCGTGGAGGGCTTCGGGGAGACGATCACCACCCGCTATACGAGTGCGTTCACGAGCGGGAATCCATACGTCGTCGCGCAGTTGGCGCGCCACTATGCCGTGCCTGCGGATCGAATCGTCTGTACCACCGGGGCGACAGGTGCCCTGTCGCTGATCTACCGTGCGATGCTCGCACCGGGGGAACGCGTGCTAGTGGAAAATCCGGGCTTCGACCTGTTTCATAAGATCGCCGATACCTATGGCTATGGCGTAGATTACTTCCAGCGCCGCGGGGACGGCTTCACGATCGACCCCGCCGAGGTCGCCGCCGCGATCACGCCCGCGACACGTCTTATCGTGCTGTCCAACCTCCACAATCCCTCCGGCATGGCGCTCTCCGCCGACACGCTGGCGGCGATCGGCGCGCTGGCAGAGACGCGCGGCATTCACGTGATCGTCGACGAGGTCTATGGCGACTATATCGAGCCGGGCGTTCGCCCGCCGCCCGCAGTGCAGGTATCGCCTGCGCTTATCAGCATCAGCAGCCTGACGAAATCGCATGGCCTCAGCACGCTGCGGTGCGGCTGGATCGTCGCTGTGGAAGACCCCATCGCCCGGATCCGCGCGCTCGCCGAGGAAATCGACTTCGGCGTATCCAACCTGTCCCACGCCGTAGCCGCGTTGGTCCTGGAGCATCCCGATCTTTTCGAGGGCTATCGTGCCGGGATGATGGAACGCGCGCGGCCGATCATGGCATCGTATCATGCGCACTGGCTGGAACAGGGGTTGGTCTCGGGCGCGTTGCCGGCGTTCGGCTGTATCGCCTTCCCGCGACTGATCGGGATCGACGACACGCTGACTTTCTCCGAATGGCTGGCCGATCGTTGCGGCGTCGTCGTCGCGCCCGGAGAATATTTCGGCATGCCCGGCCATATCCGGATCGGGTTTGCGCGAACGCCTGCGGATGTGGACTACGGCTTGCAGGCGCTGACCGATGGCCTGATCCGGTATCGCGACCAGCATGGCAGGGATAGGACGGAATGATGGTTCGGCTGGTCTGGGGATTGGCAATGCTGCTCGCCGGAGCCGCCGCCTTCGCGCAGGACCGACCGGCTGTCGCAGTAACACCGACGATCCTCGCCCGCAGCGCGCATAGGATCGCGCTACGGGGGCGCGGGGTGGACTATACCGCCGAGGCCGGATTGGTTCCGGTGTCGAGCAAACCTAGGCGTCAGGATGCGACCGCGGGGTACATATCGTACAGCCGGACCGCCGGGGCCGACCGCCCGGTGCTGTTCGTGTTCAACGGCGGCCCAGGCGCGGCGTCCGCTTTCCTCCAGATGGGCGCGCTGGGGCCGTTCCGCGCGCACGTGCCGCAGGATCCGACTGCGCCCCTGCCCGCGATCGCCCCCATTGCCGCCAATACCGATACGGTGCTGGACATTGCCGATCTTGTCTTCATCGATCCGCCCGGCACCGGTTTCTCCACGATCGCAGCCGACGCAGATGCCGCCTTCTACCGATCGGTCCAGGGGGATGCCGACGCCGTCGCGCAACTTGCCCGTGCCTGGCTGGCAGCGCACGGCCGCTCCGGCGCACCGATCCACATCCTTGGGGAAAGTTACGGCACGATCCGCGCCGCCGCGATGGTCGATGCGCTGCGTAATCAGGACCCCGGCCTGAAGCTGCGCGGTGTGCTGCTGCTCGGGCAGGCACTCAATATGATCGAGACGTCACAGCGCCCCGACAATGTCGTCACCTACCCGGTGGCGTTGCCGATCTTGGCTGCGATCGCGTGCTACCATCACGTCCGCCCCCAGCAGTGTACGCCTGAGAATAGCGTACGCGAGGCGTCGGCTTACGCCGAAACCTATCTCACCGCACTGTTTCGGGGGCGCGCGCTCGACGCGACCGGCCGCACATCCGTCGCGGCGAAACTCGCCGAACTGACCGGCATACCCAGCGCCTATTATCTCGCCCACGACCTTCGGATCACGAAGGAACGATTCCGGGTCGAACTGCTCCGCCAGCGGAACCGGGTGCTGGGGCGATATGACGCGCGCTACACCGCACCTCGCCCTGCCGGTACCGGCGATACCGTCGGCCCGGATGCGTTTTCGGCCGTGTCTGATCTGTACGGCAAGGCGGTGATCGGGCAATTGGCGCGGATCGGCGTACGCGACCCGCAAGCGTACCGCGTTATCATTCGCGGTGGAGACGACTGGCGATACGGATCCGGAGATTCGCCGTTCAACGACTGGCCGTTCATGGCACGGCTCGAAGCTGCGATGGCCGCAGAACCGGAGTTGCGTCTATTCGTCGGTACCGGCTTGTACGACCTGACCACGACCGTCGGCGCCGCGGATTATCTGGTGGCGCAAAGCGCGTTGGCCGCTGACCGGATTAGCGCCGCACACTATCCCGCCGGACATGTCGCCTATTCGGACGATGCCAGTTGGCGCGCGTTGATGCGCGACATACGCGCTTTCCTGACGACGGGGTCCGAACGTTGACGGACGCGAAGCTCGCCAAGGGGATCGACCTGTGGGGCGTGGTCGCGCTCGGCCTTGGCACCGCGGTCGGCGTTTCGATCTTCTCGGCGATCGCGCCAGCGGCACGTATTGCCGGGCCGGCGATGTTGCTGTCCGCGCTGATCGCCGCGCTGCCAATGTATTTGATCGCAGTCAGTTATGCGTTTCTCGGATCGGCCTGCCCGGAATCGGGGGCGTCCTTCGTCTGGCCGGCCCGTTTTCTGCACCCCGCCTGGGGATTCTATATCGGCTGGGCGCGGATCGTCGCCAATGTCGGTGCGATCGTCGTGCTGGCGTTGGTGCTCGTCAAATATGTATCGATGATCGTACCGCTACCGACCAAGCCGACGATGCTTGCGGTGCTGCTGCTCGCGCTGATCGCCAATCTGTTCGGCGTGCATATCGCGACGCGCGTGCAGAAGGTGCTGCTTGTCGGCATGCTCATCCTGTTTGCGGTGTTCATCGTCTGGGGCGGGGCGACGGCCGTCGATACGGCGCGAATGCAGCCGGTCTTCCCGCACGGCGTTCACGGCATGATCGCGGCGACCCCGTTGCTGATGGGGCTGTTCTTCGGAATCGAGGCCGCGACCGAGGCGGGAGCGGAGGTGACCGACAGCCGCCGTGCGATCCCGCTCGGCATCGCGCTGTCGATCGGGTCCGCGACGTTGCTTTATCTCGCGGTCGGCTTCGTCGCGCTGGGTGTTCTGGGTGGCGACCGGCTGGGGTCCAGCGAGGCGCCGATCCTTGACGCCGCAAAGCAGTTCATGGGCCCTGTCGCGACACCGGTCATCGTGCTCGCGGCGGTGTTGTCGATCGGAAAGTCGCTGAACGCGCTGTTCGCGATGTTCAGCCGCAGCCTGTATGCGATGGGCGTGGCCGGAATGCTGCCCGGCGCGCTCGGCAAGATTCATCCACAGTGGAAGACCCCCTATGTCGCGTTGATCGCAGTTTTTCTGCTGGGTTGCGTCGGATTGTTGCTGCCGATGGAACTCACCTTCCTGTTCCTAGCCGTCAACATCCCGAACCTGCTGAAATATGCGAGCATCTGCCTGTCCGCCGCCCGCGTCGTGGAGCGCCACCCGGCAATCTACGAAGCCGCAGCGTTCAAATTCGGCCCCCGGACGATGCGCGGGCTGGGCTATGCAGGCGCAGCGTGCGCGGTCGTGCTAATCTTCGTCGGCATCGAGGCGGATTGGCGACCCTATGCGCTGCTGATGGGCTGGATGGTTTGCGGCCTAGGCTATGCGATGTTCGGGCACCCTGCCCCTCATCCGGCCGGGCAAGCCGAATAGAAGGCCGTGCACGTGCCGGGCGGGCATCCGGAACCGGAACCCGTGTCGCTCGCTTACACGGCATGACAGATCTCACCCTCAACGATGGCCGCTCGATCCCCGCGCTTGGAATGGGCACGTGGCAGGTTCCCGACAGCCAGGCCGCGTCGATCGTCCGGTCCGGGCTGGATATCGGATACCGATTGATCGATACCGCAGCCATCTATCAAAACGAGCGCGGGGTCGGTGACGGTTGCAAATCGGGCGACGTGTTCCTGACCACCAAACTCTGGAACGATCGCCACGACGACGTCACAGCGGCGATGGATGAAAGCCTCGCTTTGTTAGGAGTAGAGTCCGTCGACCTCTATCTCATCCACTGGCCCGTACCGGCGAACAACCGGTTCATCGATGCCTGGAAGGGGATGATCGCGCTCCGCGATGCAGGAAAGGCGAAATCGATCGGCGTTTCGAACTTCCTGCCCGAGCATATCGACGCCATCGTGGCGGCGACCGGGGTCACGCCCGCCGTCAACCAGATCGAACTGCACCCCCGGTTCCAGCAGCGCGAGCAGCGGGTGTATCATGAGGCGCATGATATTGTGACGCAGAGCTGGAGCCCGCTCGGACAAGGCAAGGACCTGCTGACGGATCCCGTCATAACCGGCATCGCAGACAAGCATGGTCGCAGTGCCGCACAGGTGATCCTGGCCTGGCACCTTGCGCACGGACTATCGGTGATCCCAAAGGCATCCGACGCTACGCATCTGAAGGACAATTTCGACGCGACGGGTTTAGAACTGGATCGCGAGGATGTGGCGGCGATGGACGCACTCGACGACCCGGAAGGACGCCTCGGGTCCCACCCGAACTCCATGTAACGGGACGATAAATTCGTAGGGTTGAGTATATCTTAACCACATCCGGGCATGTCCGGAGCATGTTCCGCGTAAGCCTTCCCTCGATCGGAGCCGTTCAGATCGTCGCGGTTATGACGATGCTGGCGGCTCTAACATTCTGGCCGCCGGCAAGCGGCGCCATGATAATCGTGCCGTTGACGCGTGCGTCGCAGGCCAGCCTGCTGAACCTCGCGCTCGGTCACAAAGCGACGCTGCTCGGCGAAGCGCGCGTCGCCGGACTCCTGATCGTAAACGGGGACCGCGAAACACTAGCGCCGGCGTTCTGGAATGCGCGAGCGCTTCTCGTCGCGGCGCCATCGCCTTTGTGTTCCACACGCGGCGGAAAGAGCGAAGGGGCATCTTCGTGACCTTAGCCAGTCTCGATCTGCCCTTCATGCGGATGGCGGCGGACGACAATTTGCCGGCTATCGAGCGGCTCCAGATGGGCGGCGTGCGTCTGCTGACCGTCCTGGGGTGGATCAGCCTGACGCTATTGATCGTGTCGGATACCCTTCTCAGGACAGGCAGTATCCTGCCGATCCTGACGGTCGGTCTTGTCGCGATGGCGGGCCCGACCTTCATGACGTTTCGGCGGCGCTGCGATCAGGAGGCGCGGATCGTCGTCGGGACGCTCGCAGCGGTCATGCCCGCGCTTCTCGTCTATGTGCTGCAGGGTCATGACTGGCAGATGGACGCCCACATGTACTTCTTCGTCGCCTTGGCGTCGCTGGTGGTGCTGTGCGACTGGCGTGCGATCGCGGTCGCGGCGGGCCTGATCGCCCTTCATCATCTGCTTTTCGATTTCTCCGCGCCGAACTGGGTCTTCCGGGGCGAAAGCAATATCGGGCGCGTCCTGTTCCATGCCGCGGCGGTCATCCTGCAATTCGCGGTCCTGTCGTTCGTCACCGGTACGTTGCGACGGTTGCTCGACGCGCAGGACACGTCCGTCGCCGAGAGCCGACGTCTGCTCAAGGAGGCGAATGACGAGCGCCTGCGGACCAAGGAAGCGCTTACCCTTGCGCAGCTCGCGGATATCGAACGCTCACAGGAACGTGACCAGCGGGAACGGTTCGAACGCGAAACGATCGACCGCCGCCGCGACGAGATATTCGCGCTCGCCAGCGCGTTTGAAACCGGTGTCGCAACCGTTGCCCGCGCGATCGACGATGCGGCGGCCCAGCTCGAAGATTCGGCAGTCCATCTCGACGGGCTGGCCGGAAGCGCGGGGATCGAAGTGGAGGCGGCCGTGTGCAGCGCGACGGCCACGACGACCGACGTCCGCCAGGTCGCCGATGCGATCCGGGACCTCAGCAGTTCGATCAGCGTCATCAATCGGTCGGCAACCGAGCAGACCGAACTGACGCAAGCGGCGGAAGGCCACGAAAATCAGAGCGGTACGACGCTGGTCGAACTTGAACGCCACGTCTTGCAGATCACCACGTTCGTCGACGAGATCCAGGCAATCGCCGCCAAGACCAACCTTCTGGCGCTCAACGCGACGATCGAGGCGGCGCGTGCCGGCGATGCCGGACGTGGGTTCGCCGTCGTGGCGGGCGAGGTCAAGTCGCTCGCCTCGGACGCGTCACGAGCGAGTCACAGGATTTCCGGGCTGCTGGCAGGCATCCTCGGAAGCGTCGAGCGCGCGTCGACGCATATGTCCGAAGCCGGCCAGGCCATCCGACACATTTCGAAGACTGCAAATGGTATCGCCGACGCGGTGGACGATCAGCGCAGCGCCTCCGAAACGGTCGAGAAAAGCGCGGCGCGTGCGCTTCAGAGTGCCGACCGGATCGAGCAGAAGATGGAGCGGGTGGCAGCCTCCGTCCTCGCCGCCGCCTCGCTTTCCGCGCAGGTCCGGCAGAGCGCGACCTCGCTTTCAGGCGGCGTACACAGCCTCCGCCAATCGACGGAGCAATTCATCTCCAGCCTTCGTTCCGACAGTCGCAACGTTCACGAACGGGCATGACGTACTGCCCCGACCAGAGCCCCCGAGGGTAACCGTACCCGCTCGTTCGCGGCCGCTCGTTTCGCTAGTTGATGATGAAGGGCACGCGCACGGCGAAGCTCGATGATTTCGCCATCGTACCGCGCGCACGCATCCTGACATGGGTCACTGCTGACTGCGAGTTGGGGTTGCCGCTCGTCGGGGTGTAGGACCAGGTGACGCCCTTGTCGTTGGAAAAGGAAACGTCGTCGGTCGCATCGCCGGGTCCGCCATACCGCGCCAGAAGCGACGAGGGTGTCGGCCCTTCCACCATCCTTATAACCGTGCCCGATGTGGCCATATCGCCGTCGAGCGCGATCTTCGCGCCGGGCGGCGTCGGAATGACGACATCGATGGCACCCGGCTCCAAAGGAACGATATCGGGGTTCGAAAATGTCGCGGACACCGCAAACCGACTACCGGGAATGGCTTTCGGGCTGTTCGTCGTATTTACGGGATCCCATGTCACGACCGACGTCATCGCAATGGTGGCGTTTTGCGGCGTGACGGTCAGCGTGATGTCGATCACGGAGACGCCGGTTCCGGTATCCGGAACCCCTACGCAGATCCCGAGCACCTTGATGCCGCCTGGACAGAGATCCCAGTTCCAGTTGATGGTTATGCGGTCGCGATAGACCCCGACCGGCGGAAGGTTGCCGTCGTCCGGTTTGACGAAGATCGGCAGGTCCGCCGAACTGTTCCCCAACAGCCCGAGAAGATTGAGCAGATTGTTCTGCATATAATCGATCGTCGTGCCCTGGGCGAAGGGGTATGTGCCATCTGGATCCGCCGAAGCTTTGTATACCATGCTCCCGCCCCCATCCCGGATGAGCTTGAACGCGTTCGCACTGGTGAACTTCGCGCGTATGAAGTTGCCGCCCAACAGGACCAGCAAGGCCGAATCGCATTGGAGCCCGGCGATGCTTCGAAGCGATGGCACCACCTTCGCTTTCACCGCATTGGGCGAATAGGTCCCGAGATCGGTCTTGACCGATGTCGTCAGGATGCAGGCGACGGCCGGCAATGGCGCGCATGCGGCAACGAACGCGACGACCGGGGCGAGGACCCGGGGGCGAGGACACGACGCCACGGTGCTGTCGCCGCGCTCACTGACCTGCCTCCGTGTCGTCACGCTCGGCGGGTTGGGCGACGACCCGCGACATGCAGACGACGCGGCGCCTTTCGCTCGGCCCCTTGCTTCGTCCGATCTCCTGCCATGATACAACCGTCGCAGCCGCACCGTCGCGGCAGGCCGTATCCGCCACCGACGCATCATCGATGACCGCCGATCGGGTCATGCCCTGCATCTGCATAAAGGGCGCGATCGCCAAAAGGCATAGGTAACGCATCATTCCGGCTTTCGAAGTCGTTCTACGTTCTCCTGGAATGTCGTGATGATCTTAACTGAACGTTGAAGAACCGATCTGACGATCATCCCGGTCCGGTCGAAAGTTCTCGTCGGACGATCTCCGTACCCGCGCCCAACGCCCTCAGCTTACCCTTGGCGATATCGCGGGACAGCGGCGCCATGCCGCAGTTCGTGGCGGGATAGAGCTTGTCCGCATCCACGAACTTGAGCGCCTTGCGCAGGGTATCGGCCACCTCCTCCGGTGTCTCGATATCAGTGGTCGCCACGTCGATCGCGCCGACCATCACCTTCTTGCCCCGGACGAGCTCGATCAGATCCATCGGCACACGTGAATTCTGACATTCCAGCGATATGATATCGATCCGCGACTTTTGCAGATTGGGGAAGGTTCGCTCGTATTGCCGCCACTCCGATCCGAGCGTCTTCTTCCACTCGGTATTGGCCTTGATCCCGTAACCGTAGCAGATGTGCACGGCAGTCTCGGCCTTCAGACCTTCGGCAGCCCGTTCCAGCGTGGCAATCCCCCAGTCGTTCGCTTCGTCGAAAAAGACGTTGAACGCCGGTTCGTCGAATTGGATGATGTCGACGCCCGCGGCTTCCAGTTCTTTCGCTTCCTCGTTCAGGATCCTGGCAAACTCCCAGGCCAGCTTCTCGCGGCTGCGGTAATGATCGTCGTAGAGGGTATCGATCATCGTCATTGGCCCCGGCAGGGTCCATTTGATCGGCCGATCCGTCAGCGACCGCAGGTATTTGGCATCGTCGACGAAGACCGGTTTGGGGCGCGAGACGGCACCGACCACCGTCGGTACGCTCGCATCGTAACGATTGCGGATCCTGACGACCTCCCGCTTTTCAAAATCCACGCCGCTGAGATGTTCGACGAACGTCGTCACGAAATGCTGGCGCGTCTGTTCGCCATCGCCGACGATATCGATGCCGGCTTGCCGTTGATCGTCCAGCGCCAGGCGAAGCGCATCCCGCTTTCCGGCCGCCAGTTCGGCCCCCTCCAGCTTCCACGGCGACCAGAGCGTTTCCGGCTGGGCCAGCCAGGAAGGCTTGGGCAGGCTGCCCGCAGTGGTGGTCGGCAACATAATCGTCATGATAGAATATCCCGGCTTTTTTGATCGTTCACAGGCCGCAGGTCGCGGACCATTGCGCCAACATCGCGGCGTGCGGTTTGATGAAATGCCGTTCGGCGAACCTGCCCTGTTCGATCGCCAGGCTACTTCGCTCGTCGCGATCGTAGACGATGCGGGTCAGCGAATAGTCCTGATAGTGCAGGCTGGGCTGATAGTGTTCCGCCGCCACCGAATTGGCGTTGTAGATTTCGGGGCGGTATATTTTCTGAAACGTCTCCATCGTGCTGATCGTGCTGGCCAGCTCGATATCGCTATAACCGCCGACCAGATCGCCCGAATGATAGAAGGCCAGCGGGGCAACGCCGTGGCGCGGCATGAAATAGCGCACTGCCATGCCCATCTTCGCGAAATACCTATCGGTGCCCGAGAAGCGGTCGTTGCGATATTCCATCCCAAGCACGGGATGTTCGTTCGTCGTGCGGTGATAGATCTCCTTGCTCGAAACGCTCAGGCAGATGACCGGGGGTTTGGCCGCGATGTCGCGATAGGCATCGGACTTCAGGAACTGCTTGAAGAGCTTGCCATGCAGATCGCCGAACTCCTCCGGCGGGCCGCCATTCGGGGCGTGGCTGAGATGGTCGGGCAGGCAGATACTGAAATCGTAATCCCGGACGTAGGACGAGAAATTGTTTCCGACCATTCCGGGGATGCGCGTGTCGGTCCGTCTGTCGATAACGGTCGTCTGCAGTATCTCGATCAGCGGGAACGGCTGCTCGCCGAACCGTGCATCGATCTGCAAGGCGGCGGAAATGATCGTGAGTTCGACGGAATAGCGGTCACCTGCCGGATTGTCCCAATGCATCAGCGAATTGAAGCGATTATCGATCATCTTCAGCGTGTTGCGCAAATTCTCCCGTCGGCTTTCCCCGCGCGCAAGATTGGCGAAGTTGGTCGTGATCCGCGTGCTGTCGGCGGGGCGATAGTCCTCGTCGAACGGAATGCTGCTGATCGTGAAGGTAAAGCCGCTATTGGTCATGTCTCACCTGCTTTTGCCGGGCGGGGGAGACAAGAGCGCGCGGAACGTCGACAGGACCGGATGGCGTGAGCCACTGGATTTGCGTCAAGCGCGATCCACCGGAGGAACCCCCGTCCGAAGAACGTTATCGCGTCGGAGGCAGGTCTCCTGGCTCACGGGTCAACGCGGTGGTTCCGGCCTTCCCAAGCTCTTTTGCAAAAAGCCCAGTGACACGAAATGGAACCGCCGCTCGCCGCTTACAGTTGCGGGGGCAGCGCCGGATTTTCCCCCGAAGAGGATCACCGGCTTCCCGTCTTAGCCTTATCGCCATGCCTGGAATGAGGAACCTCGACGTCGCTGTTCAACACCATCGGAGAGCGAGTGTCAACCATGATATAAAGACATCCTTATATCGTTATACCGTTAGATCGTTGGTTGGCTGAACTGCGGTGGCTGTACGAAAGGTGATGACGATCCGTTGATGGAGGTCCGACAACTGTCAGACGTGGAAACCGATCGGGGCGACGGAAACGCCGATCCGGGAATCAGCAAGACCCGAGTATAGCAGCCATTGGCCGTCGAAGGCGACGAGCCCTTCAGCGAAGCAGACGTTGCCGATCTGACCCTGGGCCTCTGAACTGTCGATCGTCAGAAACGGCCGTTCGAGACGACCGATCACCGCGGTCGGGTCAGCGGGATCGAAGAGCAACTGGCCGGGCTGATAAGCGAAGGGCGGGGTGTCCGGGGCGCCGCCCTTATAATGGTTGGCGCCGTTATAGATCAGGACGATCCCGTTTGGGGTAAGCACCGGCGGCGGGCCCGGTTCGGTGAGCAGCGAATCGAAACGTGTACGGCGCGGGCCGGCGAGTGAGCGCAGGCCTTGTGGGCCGGCGACGCGTTCCAGCTGCCAGTGACCCATCGGCCCGGACACTTCGGGATCCCAGGTGAGATACTTGTCGGGAGATGAGTCGGCCTCCAGCGGCGTCCAGCGGATCAGATCGGCGGACGTCGCAGCGAAGATCGTTCCCTCGCCCCAATACATCCAGAATTTACCGTCGACCTGCGCGGCAACCAGCCGGCCGTCGCGCAGCTCGGTCAAGATCGCCCCGGCCTTGGTCGGACGGCGGACGTAGGGACTGCCAGCAAAGGCGGGACCGTGCTTGGTCCAGACGCGCAGGTCGCGCGACGTCGCGACGAACAGGCATCCGACCTTTCCGTCGAATGCCGTGTAGGTGCAGACGAACGTCCCGTCGGGTGCCGTAATAACGCGCGGATCCTCCAGCCCGCCCGGCCATTCCCAAGCCTGCCAGCGGTCGTCCCCCGGGGCCAGGACGGGTTCGGGATCCAGTTCGAACAGCAGGCCGTCGCTGCTTGTTGCGAGACCGATGCGCGACGTACCTGCATAGCGCCCGATCGCATCCTCCCCGCGGACCAGCAGGCAGATCTTGCCGTCATGGACGACCGCACCCGGATTGAAGGCGTCCTTCGCTGCCCAGGATACGGGACCAGTGGATAACGGGCAGGCGAAGCTGACATCGGCGCGATCTTCGAGCACCCGGACGGGCGACGTGAAGGGGCCGAGTGCCCAGTCGGATGATGTCATGAATATGGCTCCAGCGCACGTCGGCCGATACTGTGATGCACGCCCGGCGGGGCCAGATTGACTACGAGATCGATTGCCGGATCGGCGAGCAACGCATCGACGGTGACGGCGTGCCCACCATATCGTGCCGCCTGCGTCCAGGCGGAATGCATCGTGCGGCTCCCAAGCGCGGCAAGCGTAAGACCCGGTGCGCGAATGATGCTGCCGAGATAGGCGTGGCTAACCATGCCGCAGCCGATGACGCCGACGTTGAGGCTCATGCGGCGAGCGGGGCGGCTGCGCCCACCGCGATCGCTCGGCGTGCGTCCAGATCGCCGATGATTTGGGCATGCTTCCTGGCGTCGAGGCGGTAGAACAGGCAGGTCGTTGCAGCGAGCAGGGCAAGCAGGCTGGCCCCGGGCCCATAGATCGCGCCGATCCAGTCGATCGTCGCCGGCGACAGCTTCGCTGCTGCAGCGGCTGCATCGCCGCCGCTCTCGAACCCGATCGCCTGCAGCGCGACGCCCGCAACGAGCGACCCGAAGCCGGCCGCCGCCTTGCTGGCAAAGGCCCAGCCGGCATAATACAGACCTTCACGCCGCGCGCCGAACAGGTGTTCGTGTTCGTCCGCCGCATCCGCCATCATCGATGCGAAGGATATCGCCGCCGCGGCCATCAACGCTCCGCCGACTATCACCGTCGCGGAAAGGATCGTGACCAACGTGATGCCGGTGAACGGGAATATCCCGATCAACCGGAGCGTCGCGGGGATCGAAAAAGCGAGCGCGAGCCCGACCATCCCGATTAACAACACGGTGCGTTTTTCCATCACCTTCAGGAACGGCCCCGCCAGCGGCGCGCCGAGCAACAGTCCGGCGAACAGCGACAAGGTGACGATCTGCATCTGGCCTGGCGTCATCCGCCAGAAATACGTGTTTGCGTGCAGCCCGAGCGTGGAGTGGATGCTGAGCGAGGTGAACAGCAGCAACGCACCTACGAAAAGGGTGCGGAAACTTTGGTTGCGGAACACTTCGCTGAGCTCACGCCAGAGCCGGGTGTGGATCGCACCGTCGCCGCTGGCGGCCGCATGCTGTCGGTCGCGCGTCGCGAGCAAGGCACGGACCGCGATAATCCCGCCAACCGCGCCGACCAAGGCGGCGCTGAGCGCGAAGGGGGCGTAAGCCGCGCGCCGCGACAATCCACCCTCCCCGCCCAAAAATACTCCGAACCCCAGGACGATGGCGATCAGCGCGCCGAGCATCGCAAAGCCCCAGCGCCACGCGGCGATCGAGGATCGCTCAGCGTAGCTGTCGCTGAGTTCCGCGCCGACCGCATTGTACGGCAAGAGGAACAAGGAGATCGACACCCGCAGTCCGATCGACAGGAAGGTCAGCCACGCGAACAAGGCCATGCCCGTCAGCGCGGATGGCAGGGAAAAGATCAGCACCATGAACAGCCCGGTGCAGGGCACGCCGATCAGGATGAAAGGCAGCCGCCGACCCAATCGCGACGTCCATCCATCGGACATGCTGCCGATGAGCGGATCGACGACGGCATCCACGACGAGGCCGATCGCGAGCGCCACGCCTGCTAGGGCGGCGGGTAAGCCGCAGACGGCGGTAACGTAAAAGAAGATGAAGATGTTGACCGCCTGATTGGCGATTCCATCTAGTAACGCGCCGCTCGCATACCCGATCTTCGTGCCGAACGGGAGCGGTGGCAGGCTCCGCCCCGTGCCGCTCGAGACTGCTGGTATGGGCGTTTCGGCACCGTCGTGCATATCGCTCTCCCGGATTATCGTTCTTGTTGATGCATCGTAGCACGCGTAACCCGAACTACAACAAAAAGGATGTACGTTCTGCAAGTGTGATGCTAGAGGAGGTGCGTCAGACGGCAAATGATCGTCGATGGGAAGGATGGATGATGAAGGTTTTTCAGACGCTTACGACGTTGGCCGCGTCTACCGCCCTGACTGCCATTGCGGCGCCAGCGATTGGCCAGACCGCGCAGGTCACGAGTAGCGTCGCCGGCGAGCCAGACGAGACCAGCGACATCATCGTCACGGCCAACAAGCGCGAGGAGCGGCTGCAAGACGTGCCGATCTCCGTCACCGTGCTGAGCGGCGACCAGCTGGTGAAGCAGAACATCACCCAGGTGACCGACCTGACGCGCAGCACGCCCGCGCTGAATACCGCAGGCCCGTTCGGCGCGCTGTCGATCCGCGGCGTCGGTTCGCTGTCATTCGCGCGATCCGCGGAAGGGTCGGTGGGAATCGTCGTCGACGGCGTCGCGCTCGCCAACACTTCGTCGAATCCACCGCAATTGTTCGACGTTGCGCGCGTCGAAGTGCTGGAAGGGCCGCAAGGCACCTTGTTCGGACGCAATTCGTCCGCTGGCGTCGTCAACATCGTCACCAACGCGCCGAACTTCACGACCCTTTCGCTCTCGGCGCATGCCGATATCGCGACCCGCAACCAGTATATCGCACAGGCGGTGGTCAACGTGCCGATCGCCGCCAATGCGGGATTGCGCGTATCCGGCGCGTACAGCCAGTCGCCGCAGAACCAATATAATCGGTTCGACGACAGCTATCTCCGCACTCGCGGCAGAAGCGGACGCGCACGGTTCCTGTGGGAACCTACGCCGGACATCGCGATCAACCTGATCGGGGATTACAGCAAGTTTACGGTCAAGGGCGGAGTACCGTGGACGGTGTACACGTCTACGCCCGGCAGCCTGTTGTCCAGGCGGCTCGCATCATGCGGCGTCACCGTCGGACTGGAAAACCAGCAGGGGTGTACGGACGGCGGCAACGATACCGCGACCGAAGTCTATGGATTTTCCGGGCAGGTGGATGCGACGATCGGCGGGCTGACGCTCACCTCGATCAGCGCATACCGGTCATACCAGTCCTTTGCCTATCGCACCGATGTCGACAGCGTGCCGGTCAACCGGCTCAACACCAATTCGTCACCCACCAACGTCCGCAATTTCAGCCAGGAGTTCCGGCTGACCTCTCCCAAGGGCGGTCTGATCGACTATGTTGGCGGGCTTTATTATTTCGACAGCAAGCTGGATGGGGTGAATACGCAGAACGGCAACATCCTCGCCGATTTGCCGCTGATCGGCGCATGCCCGTTCGGTGCGTCGGCGTTCCTTGCCTCGCTATGCGCGCGTCCGGCCGGACAGATTCAGACGACGAGTTCGATCACCACCAGCTATGCCGCGTTCGCCAATGCAACGATCAATCTGTCGCCAGCGCTGCGCGTCCTGCTGGGCGCACGGTACGGACATGAGGATGTCGCCGCCCGCACGACGGCGGTGCTGGTCCCCGGCGCGCTGACCGGCATCCTCGGCATCGCACCGATCAACGGCACGATCGAGGACACCTACTTTTCATACCGTGTCGGTGCGCAATTCGACATGACGCGCGACGTGATGCTCTACGGTACCTATACGAAGGGCTATAAAGGCCCGTCGGTCAACGATCAGACCGGCGGCGGTGCGATCCCGCTGCTCGTCCAGCCGGAAATCCCACACGCGAGCGAGATTGGGGTGAAGGCCGACTTGTTCGATCGCCGGCTGACGGCAAGCATTGCGGGCTATTACAACCGCGTCGATAATTTCCAGGCCCAGTTCTTCAATCCCAGCGTCAGCGCCTTCATCTTCGGCAATGCGCCGAAACTGGTCACCAAGGGCGTGTCGGTCAGCCTGCTCGGACGTCCGATGCGCGGACTGACGCTGAATGCGGGCGTGCTGTACAACGATGCGAAATATGGCAACGGGTATCTCGTCGCCTGTTCGCAGGGGCAGACGGCCGCGCAGGGCTGCACCACGGTCGGCACCGGGCGTGTCGACGATGCAGGCGGCAACCGTTTAATTGGTGCACCCAAGTGGAAAGTTACCGGCTTCGGCGAATATGCGACGACGCTGTCGGGCGCAGTGCAGGGCTTCGTCCAGGCCGACATGGCCTATACGTCCCGGATCAACTTCGAGGCCGCATACAGCCCGCTGGCGACCAATCGCGCGGCGGCGATATTCGGGGCGCGTATCGGCCTGCGTACCGACGACAATCGCTACGGTATCGCGGTGTTCGGGCGGAACCTGTTCGACACGTATCGTCCAGTGGTTCGCTTCGCCACGCCGACCGCGCAACAGCAGCTCGATCCGCAGTCCTTCGCGCAGATTTCGGGCCCGGAATCGCGTCGCACGATCGGCGTCTCGCTCGACGCCAAATTCTAAAAGGGGGCGGGCGCGGCGGCTTCGGCCGTCGCGTCCGGATACATCATGAATACAGACGCCGCCCGCATACCGATCGCCGCATCCGTGTCGCCCGAAGCGCGCGGCAAGCTGGAAGGCATTCGCGCATTCCTGACGGCGATGCCAGCAACGCCGCAACCGCGCACGCAGGAGGAATTCGATGCGGCGGCCGCACGTGGCGCGATCTTCGCCGAACAGCTTGGCAAGAGCGTGCTCGACGCGCTGGGGACGATCGCGACCGAGCGGATGCTGGGCGGCATTCCGACGCTCGACGTCGTGCCGCCCGAGTTCGAGGATGATGGCAGCATCATCGTCTATGTTCACGGCGGCGGCTTCGTCACGGGATCGGCGCGCGCCAATCTGGTGACCGCCGCACTCGCCGCCACATCCAGCGGCCGTCGCGTGATCTCCATCGACTATATGCTCGCCCCGCGCGCGACGTACGACGTAATCCTGGATCAGGTTGCGGCGGTCTGGTCGGCCTTGCTGGCTGAGGGCGCGGATGCGGGAAAGATGGGGTTGTTCGGGGATTCGGCAGGCGGCTGCATCGTCGCCGCCACTGCCTTGCTGCTGCGCGATCGCGGCATTCCCGCGCCCGCCGCGATCGTCATGCTTTCCCCGGTCACGGATATTGCGGGCGAAGGCGACACCACCGCCACGCTTGCACATGCAGACTATCTCGACGCGACGGTCCGCGACCTTGCACGCAGTGCCTATGCGCCGGGGGCCGATCTTACCGGTCCGCTCGTCTCCCCGGTATTTGGCGATTTCACGCAAGGCTATCCGCCGGCGTTAATCCAGGTCGGGACTCGTGAAATCCTGCTCAGCGACAGCGTCCGGTTGCATCGACGCCTGCGCGCCGCCGGCTGTTCCTCGCGGCTCGAAGTCTATGAAGGCATGCCGCACGTCTTCCAGTCGCTGCTCGCCGACGCCCCAGAAGGGCGCGAGGCCTGGGCCGAAATGACGGCTTTCTGGGCGGATTATCTCGCGTGACTGCAGGCATGCTGGTGCCGCCGCCGCAGGGCGTTACTGTACCGGGCATGAGCAAGCCCGATACAGATGCCGCCGCCGCGCGCCAGCCCGCTATATCCCGGTCCGACACGGCCCCGTCCGACACCCCCTCGCCCGCAGGCGTCGGGCAGCGCCCCGCCCGACGGCCGCAAGCCGAGCGCAGTGCAGACACGCGGGGCAAGCTGATCCAGGCGGCGATCACCTGTCTTCACCGCACGGGATATAGCGCGACCACCGTATCGACCGTGGCCGAGGAGGCCGGGGTCAGCCGCGGCGCGATGACGCACCAGTTCCCTGCCAAGACCGACCTGATGCTCGCCGTGGTGGACGCAGTCTTCTCCGCCGATGCGCAGGTCTATAACGACACGATCGCGAAGATGACCGCGGGTGACTGGCTCGTTGCACTGCCCGAAACGATGTGGAGCGTGATGAGCGCGCCGTCCGGCATCGCGGTGATGGAAATCATGCTCGCCTCGCGCTCCGATCCCGATCTTGGCGATCAACTGCGCCGCTTGCAGGGACGGATCGACGCCCGCGCGCACGTGTGGAGCGAAGAACGCATCCGTGCCGCCGGGCTGGAGCCGCATCCCGAAGCGGTGGCGATCCACGAACTCTATGTCGCGGCCGTCCGCGGCCTCGCGCTCGAATCCACGTTCATGAACAATAGCGAGGCCGTGCACCGCTCGCTCGCCGTGCTGTCGGAAATGATGCGCCGCTTCTACCCCGAACTCGCCAAACCCTGAAGGATCCAAGATGGTCGATGTCGCCCCCCGCCCCGCGCCCGAAAACTTCCTGTGGGGCACCGCGATCTCCGCGCATCAGAGCGAGGGCAACAACGTCAATTCCGATGCTTGGCTATGCGAGAACGTGACGCCGACGCTATACCGCGAGCCGTCGCGCGACGCATGCGACAGCTACCACCGGTATGAGGAAGATATCGCGATCGCCGCTGGCCTCGGCTTCAATTGCCACCGGCTCGGCATCGAATGGGCGCGGATTGAGCCGGAGGAGGGCAAATTCTCCGTCGCGGAGCTCGATCATTACACTCGCGTGCTGGAAGCGTGCCACCGGCGTGGGCTGAAACCGATGGTGACGTTCAACCACTTCACCGTCCCGCGCTGGTTTGCCGCACGTGGTGGGTTCAAGGTGGCGGACGGTGCCGATCTGTTCGCGCGCTTCGCGGAGAAGTCGACCGAGCGGCTGGGCGACCTGATCTCCTATGCCTCGACCTTCAACGAAGCAAATATACAGCGCCTCGTCGCATTGCTCCGCATGGCCGATGCGCGGGCGTCCGGCGGCATGGATGCGATGCTCGCCGCGTGTCGCAAGGCGACGGGTTCCGCGCACTTCTCATCCTTGCTGTTCGCGCCCGTGGCGACAAGCGAACCGATCATGGTCGATGCGCATGAGAAGGCGATGGCGGCGATGAAGGCGGGGCCGGGGGACTTTCCGGTCGGCCTGACGCTGACGATGCAGGATGTCCAGGGCGTGGGGGAAGGTCATAAGGCGGAGGCTCTGATCGACATGCTGTACGGCCCGTGGCTGGAAACGGCGAAGAATGCGGACTTTGTCGGCGTGCAGACCTATTCGCGCGTCCTCGTCGGCGCCAAAGGCCGCCTCCCGCCGCCGGAGGGTGCCGAGATGACCGGTGCGCATTACGAATTCTATCCGCAGGCGCTGGGCGGGACGATCCGGTTCGCGCACGAACGGATCGGTCGTCCGATCTACGTTACCGAAAATGGCGTCTGCACCGACGATGACACGCGTCGTATTGCTTATCTCGACGCGGCGTTGGCGGAAGTCCGGGGGTGCCTGGCGGAGGGGATCGATGTGCACAGCTATATCTGCTGGTCTTTGCTCGACAATTTTGAATGGACCCGCGGCTATGGCGAGCGTTTCGGGCTCGTCCACGTCGATTACGAGACGTTCGAACGCACGCCGAAGCCCAGCGCACACTGGCTTGGCGAACGTGCGCGATCGGGATTGATCTGATGCGGCGGGGGACGCCGGAGGAGGCCGGGCTGATCCCGGCCGGTCTCGATGCAGTCGACGCCGCGGTCCAGGCGCAGATCGATGCCGGCGTGATTGCAGGCGCTGTGACGGTCGTCGCGCGCCACGGCGTCGTCGCTCGGATCGGCACCCCCGGGTATAAGGATATCGCCCGCGGCGAAGTGATGGCGGAGGATACGATCTTCCGCATCTTCTCCATGACCAAGCCGATCACAGGCACCGCCATGATGATCCTTCACGACGAAGGTTTGTGGCATCCGGACGATCCGATCGCGAAACACCTGCCGGAACTATCGAATCTTCAGGTGTTTGTCGGGGAGGCGGATGATGGAACGCCGATCCTTGCCCCAGTCGATCGCGCACCGACGATCATGGATCTGATGACGCATCGTGCCGGCTTCGCCTACGGCGTCGCGATCGGCGAACCCGCAGACCGGATTGAGGCGATGTACCGCGACGCCCAGGTTCTTCAGGCGAACGACCTGACCGACATGATCGCGCGGCTCGCTCGCCTGCCGCTGGCATATCAACCGGGAACGCGGTGGCGATACAGTCTGTCGATGGATGTGCAGGGCGCGATCGTGGAGCGACTGAGCGGGCAGACGCTGGCCGAATTCATCCGCAGCCGTATCTTCACCCCTTTGGGGATGGTCGACACGGCCTTTTTTGTCGCGCCGGACAAGCGGCAGCGGCTCGCCACGCTGTACCTCAAGATGGGAGACATGCCGCTCACCGCGATCGACAATCCGCTCCGCCCTGATCCCGAGGCGGAGCCCCGGATGGCAATGGGCGGCGGCGGCTTGTTCTCCACCGCCGTCGATTACGCCCGCTACACCCAGATGCTGTTGAATGGCGGCGAACTGGACGGTGTGCGCATCGTCAGCGCACAGGGCGTACGCGAGCAGATGACCAACCGCTTGCCCAACGACATGCTGGAGGCACGCTTCGTCGCAGGTCATCAGGCGTTCCGGCCCGGTTTCGGCTATGGCTATAACGGCGTCGTCTTCACCGATCCGGCGCTGGCCGGCATACCCGTCGGACGGGGCACGTATCATTGGGACGGCGCGGCCGGGACGTGGTTCTGGGTCGATCCGGAGAATGATGTACTGTTTGTCGGAATGATCCAGTTGCTGTCCTATACCGCCCCGCCACTACAAGCGACGACGCAGTGCCTGATGGCCGATGCGCTGCTTGGCTAAGGGACTTGCTGGTCCTGAGCGGAGGACGACGCGTCGGAAAGCGCGGCATGCAAGTGGGCACCGTATAGCCCCGGTGCTTTCGGCGATCGGTGCATCGGCCGATCAAGAAGGGCCAAGTGGATGTCCATAGCGGACTTGGCCGCCCCGCGCGGCTGTGGCGCGAGCATAGTCGAGGTGGATTGATGTAGGTAGAGCCTGCCCCCGCCTTCCCGCGTCCGGCTACTCGAAACGAATTACGATTAGCCAGCGTGCCGAACCTCGCAAAGCGTTCTCGGCTTTGAAATCGCCGTTTTTGAAGCGGGGACAGCTTGTTGCGTGGATTAAAGTTTCAGCCGGTTACGCATCGCGAGGCGTGTCCAGCCGATCTACGCCAGACGCAAAAAAAGCCCGCGAAGTCGTGCGACTTTGCGGGTTGATTGTTGGTTGCGGGGACAGGATTTGAACCTGTGACCTTCAGGTTATGAGCCTGACGAGCTACCGGGCTGCTCCACCCCGCGCCAGGGTGAGACATGTGAATGGGTTCTGATATCGTTTCGAATGTTTGCTCACCGGCTACAATGCCTGGCGACGACCTACTCTTCCATCGCTTGAGCGATAGTACCATCGGCGCAGTCAGGTTTCACGGCCGAGTTCGGGATGGGATCGGGTGGGGCACTGACGCTATAGCCACCAAGCAATGGAGCCGGCGAGCGGGCGTCCCCTCAAGGTTGAGGGAACGCCACAATGAAACGGTTCTGTTCAAATCGATGCACGCTTTCCTGATCTCATGACGAGTTCAGGGCATTGGTTGTTTATTAGGCATGAGCAAGATCGTCATCCGCCATCATGACGTCGCTGGTGTGACCCAGTGTTGTCGTTGATGGTGGGACTCTCAAGCGCAAATAGAGCAATTAGTATCGGTTAGCTCCATGCGTTACCGCACTTCTACATCCGATCTATCAACGTCGTGGTCTCCGACGGCTCTATGAAATCTTATCTCGAGGGAGGCTTCCCGCTTAGATGCTTTCAGCGGTTATCCCGTCCATACATAGCTACCCTGCTGCGCTCTTGGCAGAACGACAGGTACACCAGAGGTATGTTCAACCCGGTCCTCTCGTACTAGGGTCAACTCCTCTCAAATTTCGACGCCCACGGCAGATAGGGACCAAACTGTCTCGCGACGTTCTGAACCCAGCTCACGTACCACTTTAATTGGCGAACAGCCAAACCCTTGGGACCTGCTCCAGCCCCAGGATGTGATGAGCCGACATCGAGGTGCCAAACAACCCCGTCGATATGAGCTCTTGGGGGTTATCAGCCTGTTATCCCCGGCGTACCTTTTATCCGTTGAGCGATGGCCCTTCCACGAGGGACCACCGGATCACTATGACCGACTTTCGTCTCTGCTCGACTTGTCAGTCTCGCAGTCAGGCGGGCTTATGCCATTGCACTCTAACAGACGGTTTCCAACCGTCCTGAGCCCACCATCGCGCGCCTCCGTTACTCTTTAGGAGGCGACCGCCCCAGTCAAACTACCCGCCACAGAGGGTCCCCGATCCAGTTTCATGGATCTGGGTTAGACATCAGAAAACAACAGGGTGGTATTTCACCTATGGCTCCACGTCAGCTGGCGCCAACGCTTCAAAGCCTCCCACCTATGCTACACAGTTCTTTCCTAATGCCACTCTGAAGCTGCAGTAAAGGTGCACGGGGTCTTTCCGTCTAACCGCGGGTACTCCGCATCTTCACGGAGAATTCAATTTCGCTGAGCATGTCCTGGAGACAGTGGGGAAGTCGTTACGCCATTCGTGCAGGTCGGAACTTACCCGACAAGGAATTTCGCTACCTTAGGACCGTTATAGTTACGGCCGCCGTTTACCTGGGCTTCATTTCGCAGCTTGCACCACTCCACTTAACCTTCAGGCACCGGGCAGGCGTCAGGCCCTATACGTCGTCTTGAAGCCGACTTAGCAGAGCCCTGTGTTTTTGCTAAACAGTCGCTACCCCCTGGCCTGTGCCCCCTCAAAATGCTTGCGCACAGTGAGGGCCTCCTTCTTCCGAAGGTACGGAGGCAATTTGCCGAGTTCCTTCAGGACACTTCTCTCAAGCGCCTTGGTATACTCTACCTGACCACCTGTGTCGGTTTCGGGTACGGTCTATACGGTGGGGCTATTTCCTGGAACCTCTTCGAAGCCTGCCCAATCCAATAAGGGCAAACAACACACGAGATCCGTCACACACCACCAGGCCCACGAATATTAACGTGGTTCCCATCGACTACCCCCTTCGGGCTCGTCTTAGGGGCCGGCTCACCCTGCGCGGATTAGCCTTGCGCAGGAACCCTTGGTCTTTCGGCGAGAGGGCATCTCACCCTCTTTATCGCTACTCATGTCTGCATTCGCACTTCCGATACCTCCACGACCCATTACCAGATCGCTTCACAGGCTTACGGAACGCTCCGCTACCGCGTGACTTACGTCACACCCTAAGCTTCGGTGCATCACTTTAGCCCCGTTACATCTTCGCCGCAGAACCTCTTATTTAGACCAGTGAGCTGTTACGCTTTCTTTAAAGGATGGCTGCTTCTAAGCCAACCTCCTGGTTGTTTTGGAAGTTCCACATGCTTTCCCACTTAGTGATGACTTGGGGACCTTAGCTGTAGGTCAGGGCTGTTTCCCTTTCGACGACGGACCTTAGCACCCGCCGTCTGTCTCCCGGATATCACTCCTAGGTATTCGGAGTTTGGTTAGAGTTGGTAGGTCTCGCGACCCCCGCATCCATCCAGTGCTCTACCCCCTAGGGTGTCCATCCGAGGCACTACCTAAATAGTTTTCGCGGAGAACCAGCTATTTCCCGGCTTGATTGGC